>JAGMBS010000026.1 GCA_023129575.1 Minisyncoccota bacterium | reverse complement strand
AACGGCCCCGAGAGGGTTTTCTCCTAATTCGTCTAAAGCTTGCAAGGTAAGTTCATCGTTGCGGTGCCTATTTTTAAAATTCGCCAAAGCTTGTTCGCGAGAAATATATACGACCCGAGCAACTTCAGGCAAAAATTCCAAGGACTCTTTGAGGGAGAGAACTTCCTCGGGCGCGGCGGAAGTATCGGCATAAACATTAATGTCTATTTTGTTTTTAATTTGATTGAGAGCGGAGCCAAGCAAAACATCGCTCAACATAAGAAAGACAACTACGGACAGAGTGACAACCATTACTAACAGGGCCGAAGCGGAAACAATACCGTTGCGGCAAAAATTAACAAAGCCGGTTTTTGTTATTCTTTTGAGATTGGTTGTAAACATAATTGAATATAGGATTTATGATTTAAAATTTAAGATTTAGGAGAAAAATTTGCAAAGCAAATTTTTCTCTTTTTACTTTTTCACTTTTACTTTTTATTTTTTTAATCTTTGTTAAAGATTAAAGAACGTATCCGCCGTTTTTGTCGCGGACAATTTCGCCGTTTTCCATCGTAACCACCCTTTTTCTGCCGAGCGACTCAATAATATTTCTATTATGAGTCGTTAAAACCACGGTTGTCCCCAATTCGTTAATTTTTTGAAGTATTCTGATTATATCGCGAGTGTTGTCGGGGTCTAAATTACCGGTCGGCTCGTCAGCGATTAAAACATCGGGCTGATTGACAATCGCGCGCGCAATCGCCACTCGCTGTTGTTCCCCGCCGGAAAGTTCGCGAGGAAAATTCCACATTTTTTCGCCCAAATCCACTAATCTCAAAACATGTGGAACATCGGAAGCAATCGCCTGCTCCCCCCGTCCGGCCGCCTCCATGGCAAAAGAAACATTTTCATAAGCGGTGCGGTTGGGCAAAAGACGAAAATCCTGAAAAACAATTCCGATGCGCCGGCGAAATTTATTGACGCGGCTTTTTTTTATTTTATGGACATCGGCGGATTCAAAAAAAACAACCCCTTCAGTCGGAACCTCTTCCGCCATAAGCATTTTGAGAAGAGTTGTTTTGCCCGCGCCGGAATGCCCGACAATAGAGACAAACTCTTCCGGTTCAATCGTGAGCGTAACATCATTAACGACTTTAACGCCGTCTTGATATTTTTTGGTAACTTTATCAAAATAAATCATACACTCTACATATTAACAAAAAATTTCAAATTGCGACAGGGGGCAAGCGCGCAGCATAATTGTTTGAGAATAAATATATTTATCATCAAAATTCATTTTAAGAGAGTCCAGTTCCAAATTCCTTTTTTTCATTAACCGGTCAATCCTTTCAGAGTAAGTAATTATCGTTTTTCCTTTTTCAGAAATATCCAAGATACTTATCTGCCCGGGTCTCAAATCATAATCAAGACATTTAAAAAACGCCTCTTTAATAGACCAAAAAACCGCCACCCCGGCAGACAAAGAAAATTTATTTTTTTTGCAAAAGATTGTAAAAAAAGGTAATTCGGTCACGGTTATTACGGAACCAAGAAATAATTTAGCGTTAAGTTGAGCGTGAAGATGTTCAATATCAACCCCTATTTTATATGGGGAAGGAATGGTCGCCACACAAACTAAATCGGGTTTGTGAGAGATGGAAACATCAATTGTCTCATCTACAATCGGACGACCGGTTTGAGAGCGTCCGCCCTCTTTACCAGTCAATTTGAAAAGCAAAGAACGCGCAACTTCTCTTTGTTTTTTTATGTCCAAAGGACAGAACTTAATTTTTTTAAAAATTATTTTTGGTTTCATTTGTCCTTCCGTTTTATGTTTTGTAATTTGTCTTTGGATTCTTTGTTTATGGCCTTGAGAAAAATCCCTTTCATTTCAATAATTATTTTTCCATCTTCGTTAATTACAACAATGTCTCCCTCAATTCCTTGCGAATTATGTTTAGTTAAAGATGGAATGAGATATAAATAATTTGAAATCTCGTTGTGAAAACAGGTTGTCAATTTGGAAATTCGCATCGGAAGAAGCAATCGGTTATATTTTGTCTTTGTTAATTTTATCGCCGCCAGACCCAAAGCATGGAAAGACGCGTCCACCCATTGAATTAATTTATCATAAATTCCGCACCCCAAAACAGGCAACAAACGCGAATTGTCAATTCTAAAAAAAGGATTATTATCTTTATCCAGATACGCCTCATTTATACATTGGAAAATCGGCCCGAGATATAAACCATCCGTATGCGCAGTTTTTTTGTAAATCAAATCCATAGAAAACTTATTTGTTGCCTTGTTTAAAGTGTATTGAATAGTTGTTCTCTCCCTGTTTTCATCAATTTGGCACGAAACATAAGAAACCTTTGATTTTAGAGAAACTTTATAAGCCGAGCCCTCTTTTTCAGCTTCCAAAAAACATTTGAACGGCTTATTTTTAACCATTATGGGATTTGGCATAACAATATTTTTCAGAATTGAAAGTTCTCCGAAACGCAATTTTGTTAAACACAAAAGCATCGTTATCCCGACAGCCGCCGGAACATAACTTAGCCCCCCGATTGTGTGGTCTTTTAAATAATTGTCTCGCGACAAATCAAAATCCTTTTCAAAAGTCGTAATAATAGTTGAGATACCAAAAGGATTTATCATTTTACCAATTAAGGCATTATACTGATGGAAATTATTTAAAGCAAAACCGTAGGAAAGTGAGTCAAATTTATCCATATAATAAACGGCTTCCAAACCGGAGAAATTTATATCAAATGAAAATAATTTATTTGCCCTTGTCGGTTCCAAAAGAGAAATTTGGGATTCTTTCAGATTTTGCAAAATACCTATTTGTTGAGTCATTCCCAAACCGTCCCAAGGAGGCCAGTGAATGGTCAACGCGAATGAATCTGAATTTTTTTGAGCAGCATTATATTCCATTGTTAATCTATTTATCAGCTCATTGGCGCCGGCATAAATACTCTGGCCCGCCCCGCCATATTTTGAAATTATGGATGCAAAGTTGATAATTCTTTTAGGTTTATATTTGAGTGAGAGACGCAAAGTATTGAAAGCCGGAAATACTTTGTTGTTAAATTCATAATTAATCTCTTTGTCAGTTTTGTCTTTTAAGAAATTAATGGCAACCACCCCGGCGCCGTTGATTATTAAATCAATTTTCTTGTGTTTCTTTTTAATTTCTGAAAATAATTTGTCCAAAGAGCCCAAGGAAGTGGCATTCAACGACTTGTAATATACTTTGCTATTATATTTCATCAATTCCCGCAGATGAGTTTTAACAATTTTATCTTCTTTTGAACTCCGACCCACAAGATAAATAATGGGCCGGTATTTTCGAGAAATTTCTTTTATTAAAGAAAAAGTAATTCCCTTCGCTCCGCCTAACGCCACAATTACCGAATTTTTGCCCAAAAAAATGGCATTGTTTTCCTTCGTGGCAGGTCTCATCTCACTGACAAATCTTCTCCCTTTTTTATAAAAAACATCTTCCCCTTCGGGTTGGTTCATTTCTTTTTCAAGAATATCAAACAAACTTTTCTTGTCATATTCTTTATCACAGCGAATATGTTTGAAGAAAACTTCCGGCAATTCTTTTTTTAGAGATTTCAAGAATGAGGCATAGCCAAACAAATTGGGAGATACCTTCCCTTGAGTAACCAAAATCAAATTAAAATTATTTGGCCCAACCGCTTTTGCAAGTTTTCTAAAAAATCTGAAAAAAGGAATTATTTTTGAACTTACATTGTTTTGAAACTCCTCTGATGAAAAAATTCTAAACTTAAAATTTGTTTTGTCAGAATAAATTATTAAGTTTGGAAAATTATTTTTTCTATCGGATTTTTCAAGAAAAGAAATTATTTTATTTAAAGAATTTGCTTGTTCATTTTGAATTTCTGTGACATTTATCAAAAGAAAATCCGCTTTTTTGAGATTGGTCGGAAAATAATTTCCCAGAAATTTTGGCTCCCAGCGAAGCGTGTATCTGCTAAAATCGGTTTCTTTTTTGAGAGAAACATTCTTTTTTTCCAGCCCCGCTTTTTTCGCTTTCTCAAGATAAACAACCGTATCTTTAACACTGTCAAAATCAGAAGTGCTAAAATCCTCCCCCGGAGAGATATTGGATTCATCCAGCACCGTTAGCAAAATATCCGCTTTCTTGATGGAATCTATCCCCAAATCTTCCTGATATTTATCTTCATAAGATATTTTATTAATCTCATAACCGGTAATTTTTTCGATAGTTTTGCTTAATAATGAAAAAACTTTGTTGTTTTTGGGTTGAAAAACTTTGGCCGTGTCTGACTTTTGCCCGGACAAAAGATTTACAGCAACATCGGTTTTTATTTCTTTATCTTTGAGAATATCTTCAACAAAACCGGAAAATATTTTTTTGACACCAATTTCTATAAAATTAAAGCAGCCCAAATTATAAATTGACGAAATTTGATGAATAAAATCAACCGGGACTGTAAACTGATTTTTCAAAATAAATCTAATCTCTTCCTCATTGAAATTGTTTTTATCAATCAATTTTTTGACAACCGAAGAAAATATCGGCGTTGTTGGCCTTTGAAAATTAATTTTTTTGTTCGCAAGGTATTTTTCTATTTTGACCTGCGCGTTATTCATATAAGGAGAGTGATACGGTTGAAAAATATTGAACAGAATTTTAAATCTTATTTTTTTATCTTCCAAAAGTTTTTTAACATCATTGACCGTGTTTGGTGGAATGGAAATTACCGTCTGGCTCGGACTGTTGCAATTACTGATATGATATTCAATTTCTTCTCCCAAAATATTTTTTGTTTCGTCTTTATTGGCGTTTAGCGCGACCATAAACCCCAAAAGATTAGGTTCGGGACATAAAAAGTCACGCTGATAAACAATATCAAACATTTCCTCAAAAGACATAACCTCTGCCGATACTAAAACGGCAAGTTCACCAAAACTATGACCGGTTATAATTTTAGGCGCGCATTTTCTTGATATCAGAAGTTCGTAGAGCGCAACTTCCAAAGTAAAAAGAGCAAGGCTTTGAATAGTTGGAAAGGTATTTTTTTTTAAATTTTCCGGGCTAAGAATATAATCGGATATTTTTTGCAATTTTAATTTTTTTGCTAATTTATCCGCCACTTTAAATCTTTTGCGAATTATTTTAAACTTGAAATAATACTCCCTAAACATTCCGGGAAAAGCCGCCCCCTGTCCCGAGAAAACAAAACACTTTTTTGAAAAATCCGCGCCTGAATATTTGTTCGCGGAGATATTATAATTTCCAAAATAATACCCCTTACTTTTATTCAAATTGTTTTTTTTAAAAAAATCCATTTATTTACTTAAAACTTCACTATAATCCACTTTTTCAAGTACCTCTTGAATCGGATAATTTTTTTCTTTTGCAAAATTAAGCGTGGAGAGAGCCAAACAAGACACTTTAGTTCTGTCCAAACAAAGTTTTTTTCTGTTTAATTTATCGTCACATAATAATAAGACAAGCAACCCACTATCTGTCTGCAATTTTTGAACGGCAACATTCAAAGCGACAGAAAATGAATTAAAATCAGAGTCAATATTGAAATTTTCTCCCCAAAAATCAAAAGTATTACAGACACGCCCGGCAATAACATTATTTAAAACCCCCGGTCCCGTGTCTTCTGTTACTTTAGGAAATTTATTTTTATGTTTTATCATAAGATCCACCGATTTTTTATCAAGAAAATTTAAAGCGTCTTTAAATTCAAAATGTCTTATCCGATTACCAAAATTAGAAGAAGCTTCCAGTCCCAAGTTCGTTGCGGAAATAACTGAAACCTTTTCACTGTCCAATGAATGAATGTCAATCTTTAATTTTTCAAAAACTTTGGCCACCACCGATAAAGCTTGCAGTTGAACTTTATCTATGCAGGGCAAACTCCGCCGCGAAATTTTAAATTTGGAAACCATTAAATCAAAATCAACTTTGTTCAAAGGGGCCGAAGTGTCGCCTAAAATAACGATTGGATTCTCAGGTTTATTATTTTCCCTTTTTATTATTTTCCCATCTTTTGAAAATTCATCTAAAACGATATGATAATTGATATTTCCAAAACCGAAAGAAGAAATTCCAAAACGCAAAGGGATTTGTTTGTCTTTTAGTTTGAGAGGTTTTTTGTTCACATAAACGGCAACATCTTTAATGGAAAGAGGCGACTTTAAATATTTGGAAGGAGGAATTATTTTATGCTGTAAACTCAGAACGCATTTAAGCAAGCCCGCCGCGCCTGCCGCGCCTTTAGTGTGACCAATCAAAGATTTGACGGAACCAATGGGAATTTTTCTTTTCCCAAAAAATTTAGTCAGCGATTTCAATTCGGTTGCGTCTCCTATTTTTGTCCCTGTCCCGTGACACTCAATATAATCCATACTGTTTTTATCCAAATTTTTATAGGCCCGTTTGTAAGCTAATAATTGCCCTTCCACAGCGGGCGAAAATAAACTGGAACTTTTCCCGTCGCTTGAACCGCCGGTTGATTTTATAATTCCGTAAATTTTGTTTTTGTCTCTCAAAGCGTCCTCCATTCTTTGCAGAGCAAAAACCGCCGCGCCCTCCCCTTGGGAAAGTCCGTCCGCTCTCTCGTCAAAAGGATGGCAACAACCTTTTGACAAAGCCCTCACTTTACTGAAAAGAACAAAGGTTCCCGGACCTAAATTGCTTTCTATCCCCCCCGCGATAGCCAAATCCGTCTTATAACCTCTTAAGTTTCTCACCGCTATGTTCAAAGCCGCCAAGGACGAAGAACAAGCGGCGTCAACCAGCGCGCCCTCCCCTTGCAAGTGAAATTTTTGTTTTATCAAATTTATTACGGAAGTTGATAATAAGGAAGAAATTTCGTCTTCTTTGTCCAAATTATTATCAGTAAAATGTTCCTTTATCTTTTTAAGAATTTTATTTTTATCTTTCAAACCATTTTGGTCAATATACTTTTCTAACGATTTTTTATTATGTAAAAAAAACACTTGTTTTACCAGAAGTTCGTCAGCATTTACACAGCCAAGAAATACAGAGGTGTTTTTCCTCGCCTCCTTCAATGTTTTTGGTTTTAAACAATCAAAGACCTGCTTGGTTGCCTCCAGTGTCATTATTTGCAACCGATTGTTTTTTGAAAAATCAAGACCAAGTTTGTCGCATATTTTCCGCAAACAATTATTTTCAACAACAGCGGCAAAATTAGAATATGTCTTGTCCTTCGCCTTTTTGTCCGGGCTGAGATAAAGAGAACTTTTCCAACGCTCGTCAGGTATCTGCTTAATTGAACAATTCCCCGCCAGAAGATTATTCCAAAACTCTTGCGGATTATTCGCGTCCGGTAAGACACAACCCAAACCGACAATGCAAATATCGTCATTATAATAAGATTTTTTTTTCATTGAAATTGAAGTTTTTAAAGCTTAATTTTCCTCAAAGTGATTCTTAATTGTTTCGCTTGCAAAAATTTAATACTGAGCGCGCCAACCAACCAACTCAACAATAACATACACATCAGCAAAATAAAATATGACCAAGACAGAAAACAAAGAGGAAAAAAATCTTTAAAGAAAACGGCTATCTTACAACTAACAAACATTTGAACTATATAAATCCAAAGAATTCCCTTGCTGTAACTGTTAATAATCCCATATTTTTTCAGATGAATTTTATTTAAGAAAGTATTGCAAAAACCTACTAAAAAACAAAAAAGTCCGACAACGGCTAAAATCCAACCAATTTTAGGTTGAAATAAATTACTGCCCCAAGCAAAGCCCGGATCTAAATATGGAGAAATTTCGTCACGGAAAATGGCAATATCAATGAGAAAAATACCCAAAATAATTAAACTTACTCTAAAGCGGACACTGTCTTTATATTTCAAATAATAATGAGCGATTAAAAAACCGAGGCCAACGACACCAAACCAAGGGAAAAAAGGCCAAAACATTTGATGGCTGTTATTACCGACAAACACCCCTGCCAAATAAGAAGAATCAAAACCACCCAAAAAATTTCTTAAAGGTTCAGCCATAAAAATAGAAAAAATACTTGCTAAAAAAAGCGCGCGAATTGAAAATAATCTTAATAGAAGAGTAATTACAATAAAAGATAGAGCCACCAATTGCAAAACATTCCAAGCAAAAATATAATCAACGCCCCATGTCAGCCAATTCATTAAAAATCCCAATAACGCAATAAAAACCGCCATTGAGATTATCCAATTTATTTTATAATTTTTTAATTTTCCGTGAACAAGACGCTCCCCAAAATTCATTCTTAAAATAGCGCCGGCAGTCATAGGCAAAAGAAAAACAAAAAGGCCGACAAACATTAAATTACTGGTTATCTGATAATAAAAATCCGTCGTATTTGAAAACCTATATGTATCCGTAACCAAAACAAGGTGAATATGGACAAAAACCATAATAACGACAGCAATAAATTTTATGATATCCAAGGCCACCCACTTTTTTAGACGGATATCCGAGATGGAAAATTTTTTAATTATTTCGTTCATTAATTTTATTAAAACAAATCACAATTAAACTTCATTTTAACAAATATCTGAAGATTATAATAGAATATGGATAAAAAAATTAGTGAGACAAAATCGTTGCAAAATAAAATTCCCATTCGTTTAAATTAATAAGCGAATGGGAATTTGAGTCGGGAAAAAAGAAAAATTATTCTTCCTTTTCTGTTTCTGTTTTGCTTTTTCCCTTTTTCTCTTTTTTGGGTGCCAGATTTATCACTTTTGATACCTTGTTATTGGCATCATAATAAACCTTGAGTTTTTGTTCCTTCCCGGTTGCCGAGGTTTCGATTGGCAAACCGATGAACTCCCACAAGCCACAGGTTAGTAAGGATACCGCTCCGTGAGCAATAACTCTCACACTTTTGTTCCCTTTTGAATAACCTTCATTGAAAGAAAAAATATCATAATTACCAGTTGTATCTTCCCCAATGGAGACGGGAATCCCTAACTCAGCGCGAACCAAATCCCGTGATACTCCAGAATCCAAAACGGACAAATCTTTTTTATCCGGTTGTTGGCTGGCCCGCATAGCGGAACAACCTGTAAATGCCAAAACTAACAAAAAAATAGCCAGAATTGAAAAAATTTTCTTCATTTTGGTACCTCCTTTTTTTATAAACAGGCAAAAAACCTGTTATTTTTAATAAAGATGATAAAATCATCTTTTACTATCTGTTGTGACAATAGCATTAAAATATAAAATGTCAAGTGTTTTTGGTAATGTCTAAACACATCTGGCACTTTTTGGTAGATTAGTAATTAATGTCTATTAAAATATTAAAAAATATAAAAGAAGAGAGGTTAAAATGGATTAAACCAATATTAATTAGATAAAGAAATTAATATTAAAAATATAACAAAGGTTTCTTCATACAGCGAAAGAAGAATTAGGTGTCGGCTAAATAATTACAGAAAATATGGACACCAAAAATTATTACCTAAAAGCACTGAACCTAAAACTCGATCAAATAATAACCTGTTTTGTCCTGTTTCCTATCATATTTCTTAAGTAATAAAAACTCTATCCCGTTTTTATTTTTTTTAAAAACCATCGCTTTTAAAGTTTTACTTATTTACATAATTTCAAATGGGAATTTGTAAAAATGATTAAATTAATATTTACTTCTACAAATCCAAACGCAGAAATTATATGCTTGTCTCAAATAAATGTTTTTAAATCATCAATCGTTCCGCCTTTTTTATAAATATCCCAAATAATTTTTCGCCATTTTTGTTCTTTTTCCGAATTACCGCCTTTATCCATGCTAAACATCTGAAATTTTTTATGATCATTTAAAATTACAGGAACAGCTTCTTTAATATCTTTTGGCAATTCAAAGGGCTGAAAATAATGGCAAAGTTCATGCATTATAATTCTGTTTCGTTCCGCCGGACTGCCAAAAAGCGGAGCGGTAAAATGTTGATTTTCCCCTTCATATTTATATGGAAAAATACTTAAACGAGTGAGATAACAAGTTAAGTTAGGCGCTTTTATTTTGGAATTATAAAAAACACCGAGTTTATTATAAAAATTATCTTCCACTTTTTTCCAATTGTTTTTGATATAATCCAATTGATTTCGGATTAAATTATCATCTTTGGAAATAGGCGTCTCGTCCAATTCTTTTTCAACCATTTCATAAATTTCTTTCGGTCTCTTTTTCTTTACAAAATCTTCAAAAATCTCTCTTTCAACTTTTTCACTGTAATTAAATTTAATCATAAATACATTATAACTTAATACCAAAAATAAAAAAGGAAGCTATCCCGAGCAATAGCTTCCTTTGTTCTTCAAGAACAATTACAAAAACAAGTTAAAAGTTAATCATCATAGCAGTCATGATCACTTTCAGTATGGCAATCACGATCACAATCGCAAACTAATGCCATTCCAAAATCAGTCCCACTATCCTCATACATTGAGAGTTCTTCCATACTTACCTCCTTGCATTTACAAGTTTATGTTTAACGAGTTTAGATATAAATCTCTCGGTTGATTTATCATCCGTTTGAAACATATCAAGAATATCAGCAATAGTAAAGCTTTTTTGTTTAATGAGAATATCAAGAATATCAAAAGTCTTTTTATCAACAAGGATAGCTCCGCTATTGCTGGAAACAATAACTCCTCCAAATTCTTCCTTTCGCAACATTACGGCGGAAGAAAACTGAAACACTGTTTTAAAAGAAAGTCCTAAACTAAATTTTTTCTCTGGGGTAAAAACAATATCTTTGATGTTTGAACAATGATGATCTTTTTTGTTTGGTGAATTTTGAGCTTCAACAGGACAACCGCCGGTACATAATTTAAAATATACACAATCCCAACATTCTTTAGAATATATTTGCCTTCTCCAATCTTTCATTTTTAACCAAGGTTTTTGAAGCCCTTCTTGAAAAACATTTCCGTAAGTCATTGCGGAATGTCCGCAAGGTCGTAATTGCCCGTCAGTACCAATAGTTGCGCCGGCAACACCGGCTAAACATTTTCGCCGAGCAAGATAGCGATATTTATCAATATCTTGCAAAGCGCACCAAGGATAATGTTCAAGCACATCCACTTTATATCCCCACTTATCTTTTAATTCATAAAGAATTTTTAAACTCTCTCGCAATTCATCCGTTGAGATAACATTAGGAAAAAAATCAGAAGCAATCGGACTGGGTGAACACGCTCTGGTCGCTCCAAATTTATCTATCCCCCAAGTGCCAACCAAGTCTCCAGTTTGTTGCAATCTGTGAAAATTCCACTTGGTCAAAACCATATTAACAATGACTCGAAAACCCAATTTTTGGGCAAGTTTAATTCCGTTCGTTGTTTTTAACCAACTCCCCGGTCTTTGTGTAACCCAATCATGTACTGCGGGATCATCTGCGATTAAACTGGTCATTATTGATGACACTCCGACTTCTTTAAACTTTATTCCTGTTTCTTCGCCAAAATTCGTAAGATTGCTGTTGAGATGCGCTCCGATACCGCACCCTTGAAGTTTTTTTGCGAGATATAAACTTTTTTCAAGAGCGACAAGCGGTTCTCCGCCGGTAATTGTTGTTTTTGGCACTTGCAATAAATCTAATTCATAAACAATTTTGTCTATATTGGCAAAACTCATAGTTTTACATTTATAATCATTATGCCTAAAAAAGTTATAACAATGGCGACAACAATTATCACATTTCTCGGTAACTTCTATTTGAACATTTAGCGGACTTTTTAAAGTACGAAACATTGTGTTTCCTCCTTTGCATTTGCGCTATGCCTTATTGGCGTAGCTGAAATTATTTAATTAACTTTTGATATTGCCAATTATGATCCCGTCGCAATATCGCAAGCCATCTCCCTGCCTGAGCTTTTGAAATGTCCCCCATTTTATTTAACACCATGTCATAAGCCGATGTTGGACTGCTACTTTTTTTGACAAGAAAAACAACTTGCTTGTCATTAAGAATAGGATCACATCTCATTTTTATTTCTTCAACAGTTCTTTCCAATTGATTTCACCTCCTTTCCTTTCTCTTTAATTATTTGATTTTCAAAGAATTACCTGTCGCTATGCTACACCTTCCAACTGAAAATAGCAACACAATTTATCATTTTAGACAAGAAATTTTGGTGATGCGCACATACCCAGTCAAAATAACTAAAAACTTAAAGGATTTCTTTAAAACTAAATCTCTTGAAAAACAGGAACTAAATTGATAAAGAAAGAAGCCGAAGTGATGGGACCGCCTTCGCCGTTTTGACAAGTTAATTCAAAAAGTGATTTTTTAGTAATTGGATCAGTAAGTTCCGAACCCTCGGGAGATTCTCCCGACGCGTAAGTATATGTTTTTGAAAATCCGTCCGGGCCGGTGAGAATGCAAGTGATGGCATCAACAATCCCGTCCCAAACTACCGTGGTTCTGTTCCCCGTTTTGACAAAATAGACATCATCAATCGTTCTAAAATTGTCAATTTGGGGAGGCGGACAATCGGACATTGGAGGAGGATCAATTGCCGGGCATTCTCCTTCACAAGAATAGACCCCTTGATTTACCAAGCCGCAAGCGTTTTCGGGAGAGGTGCAAGTTTGTCCTTCCAAAGGGTCGCAATAATCGGTTGCTCCGCCCACGGTTCCGCCTCCGCCACTTCCGCCACCTCCGCTATCGTCATCACAAA
>JAGMBS010000025.1 GCA_023129575.1 Minisyncoccota bacterium | reverse complement strand
TAGCGTTGGACAACCTTAATCTTCTTTTTGCCCACGGCGCCACCGATTCATTTCCTTCGGGGCATACCGCTTTCGCGTTTGCTCTCGCCGCCTCTTTGTATTTAAGCGCGGGGATGCTAAACAAAAAAATCAGCGCGCTTTTTTTTGTCGCCGCGGCTCTCATCGGATTATCCCGCGTTATCGCCGGCATTCATTGGCCAGTTGATATTTTGGTGGGCGGTATTTTTGGAATAATTGTTGCCGTAATAATTCATAAATTTATTAGCGACGTAAGGCGAGAGAAATGAGAAAACGGTAGATTTCACATTTCCGAGCCGAGGAGCTAATATAGGTTCAATATCTCGGGGCTTGCCCCGAGGAACCTTTGTATTTAAAAAATTAGATTTTTTTGATTAAAATAACGGATTGAATAAGGGGCGGCCGCAAAGCGGCCGCCCCTTATTTTTTTCTCTACGCAAAACACTTGCAAATTAAAATTGATGTGTTAGTATAATTACACTCGTCGTTAAGGCGCGGGTACGGCGAACGGGCGCAGTTCTCCCAGCAGGAGGAGTTGCGTATCGCCAGAGGTTTTTGTTTATCCTTCTCGCGCGTTGGTGAAGCGAATCCGATAGTAACCCTCGCGCTTGAAGGACCATCGTTTTTCTCCTTCTTTTCGCTCCGCGCGTCTCGTCGAGACGAGACGCGCGGAAAACTTTTTTTGTTCTTTACGGGTCTCTCCGTTAAACGGATGCAGATCTCATCATCAACCCCCTTTCACCATAAAGGGGGTTTCTTTTTGCTTTTTTACTCCCCAAATGCTAATATTTATTGTGTTTTAACCATTATGCTAAAAACTCGCCTCACCGCTCTAACATTTTTTATCCTCGCCTCCTTGGTCGGCTATTTTGCGTTGCAAACGGAAAATACAAATTTTCCATACAAATTCGGTTTGGATATTGCCGGCGGAACCCACCTTGTCTACCGAGCCGACACAACCAAACTTGACTCGGCGGAAATTGCGGATTCAATGTCGGCCCTCAGAGATGTTATTGAAAAGCGGACAAATCTCTTTGGCGTGGCTGAACCGCTTGTTCAAACGGAAGAGGGAGGCCTGCTTGTCGGCCAGCAAAAAGAGCAACGGCTTATCGTGGAACTTCCGGGCGTAACGGATATTGGCGAAGCGGTGGCGATGATAGGCAAAACCCCTCTTTTGGAATTCAAATTAGCGAGAGAAATACCGGACGGCAATTCTGAACCAACATTAGTTTTTCGAGACACCGGCATTACCGGCCATCTCATTAAAAAAGCGCGGCTTCAATTCAGCCCTGCCTCAGGCGAGCCGACCGTCCTGCTTTCTTTTAATAAAGAAGGAAAAGATTTGTTCGCTCAAATTACCAGGGAAAATGTCGGGGAAATTATGGCGATATTTTTAGACGGCGTTCCAATTTCCACTCCGGTTATCAGGGAGGAAATTCAAGACGGCAACGCCCAAATTAGCGGCGGTTTCAGTCCGCAGGAAGCGAAATTGCTCGCGCGGGATATTAATTATGGCGCTTTGCCCGTTCCGATAAAACTTATTTCCACCCAAACAATCGGCGCGTCCATCGGAGAGGATACTCTTGTCAAGGGTGTTGCGGCCGGTCTCTACGGTTTTTTGGCGGTGCTGATTTTTTTGATTTTTTGGTATCGTTTGCCCGGTTTTTTGGCGGCGGTATCTTTAATCGCTTATATTTCTATCATTTTATCGCTTTTTAAGCTTATTCCGATTACTCTTACGGCGGCCGGCATCGCGGGCTTTCTTTTATCAATCGGGATGGCGGTAGACGCCAATATTCTTATTTTTGAAAGAATTAAAGAAGAGCTGAAAGAAAGAAGGGACATCAATTCCGCTATTCGGGAGGGCTTCGCGCGCGCGTGGCTGAGTATCCGCGACAGCAATATCTCCAGCATCATAACCGCGATAATTTTGTTTTGGTTTGGAACATCTCTTGTGGAAGGTTTTGCTTTGACCTTTGGCGTTGGAGTGCTTGTTAGCATGCTAACCGCTATTACAATTACACGCGTCTTTCTTTTTGCCATTGCTCCGCGTGTTGCCGATGATTCCGGCGCCCGCCCAGTTCGCGTTGCCAAATTTCTTTTTGGTTCCGGTCTTTCAAAATAAAATAAAAAAAAGACGGGTTTTGACTGCGCTAAACGCTTTGTCAAAACCCGCCTTGCGAGCAAATTTAATTTAGTTAGTGTTATTTATTTAATTCTAACACCAATGCCCCGCTAAAAAAGATTTTCTCAAACGAACCAGATGATTGGTAAGCCCAATTCCCGTCAATATAAAACGGGGAACGGGCATTTTCCCGAGCTCTTCCAAGGAAAGCCGTGATGGCTTCCTTCGGAATTAATCGCGCTTCCTCCTTTATTTTTGCGCGGATTTTTGTTTCTTCAATCGCCGCTAAGCGATTTTTCTTTGCCAATCGATTCCTCTCGGTTTGTATCATTCTTTTTTCTCCTCCTTCAAAAAAGTTGAAAAATAAAAAACAAAAATCTTATTTTTAAGAACTATTTCCACCACCATAATACATTTTTCCCTCTTTTTGTCAAACACCCTTCCATTTTCCCTTTTTTTAGGATATGATAAATTTGCAGTGACGCAAGGTCAAGATTATTATCTTTTATTTTTTTAATTTGTTTTTACTTTTTCACTTTTAATTTTTACTTTGAAATATGTTCGTCATCAACCACAAAAAAATATTTTTTGCTTTGTCGGCCATTTTTGTTGGGCTCGCTATTTTTTCAATTTGTTTTTTTGGGCTTAATTTTGGCATTGATTTCAAGGGTGGCGCTATTTTGGAAATTTCTTACCCAATGACATCTCTTGATGTTGAAAAACCTGATATAAAGGAATTAAAAACCGAATTGCAACAACTTGGACTTGGTTCTTTTACCATCCAAGAAACTTCAGCGACAAAATCGGGAGAATTAGGCGGTTTTATTTTACGAACCAAAGACCTGACGGAAAAAGAACGGCAATCCGTTATCGCCGTTCTCTCTCAAAATGGGCAATATCAAATTGAGGAAAAAAGATATAATTCCATCGGTCCGGTTATCGGCAAGGAACTCAAAGATAAAGCCCTCTGGGCGATTTTAATTGTCGTTGTCGCTATTATTTTGTTTATAACTTTTGCTTTTCGCAAGGTTTCCAAAACCGCTTCTAACGCCATCGGCAAAGTTTCATCTTGGAAATACGGTTTTGCGGCGATTATCGCTTTGTCGCATGATGTCATTATACCGACCGGTATCTACGCTTACCTGGGAAGTGTTTTTGTGGAATATCAAATCAACACAATTTTTATAATGGCGATTTTGGCGATTTTGGGTTTTTCGGTCAATGATACAATTGTTGTTTTTGATCGTGTTCGTGAAAATCTGGCGCTGGCTAAAAAAGAAACATTTGATGAAGCGGCCGGAAAGAGTTTAAGGCAAACAGTGGCGCGTTCCATCAATACTTCGCTCACCACTTTGGCTGTGCTTTTGGCGCTGTATTTTTTCGGCGGGGAAGCCACCAAACAATTCGCACTTATTTTGTCAATGGGGGTAGTGGTTGGTACCTACTCGTCAATTTTTCTCGCTACGCCTTTGCTTACGCTTTTTCAAAAACGGAAATAGAATAATAGGAATTTTCAACCTGCCTGCCGGCAGGCAGGTTTTCAATTTCTAATTTCTAATAAAAACCCAAATTTCAAAATGCTTGACAAATACAAATGTATGTTATATGGTGATAGCAGAAAGTTTGAGTTGTTCTTTCAAAAAATAGTACAGATTAAAAAGAATTTTCATTAATTTTCTTTTTGTTTATAAATTTATCTGTGGTCCAAGATAATAAATCTCCATTAGATAATTGCTATCTAACAGGGTAAATATTTTGTTGTTTTGGATCACGGATGAATAAAAAAAGGAGGGAGGAAATGAGAGAATGTATATTTAGATCTGAAGCTTGTGATGAAGATAAGTTATTGGGGATAGCGGCGAGGGTCATCTTATATCTGATGATTATTGTGCCAACGGTTGTAATAATCATCGATGCAATATCGAGACTATAAATCTGTATTATTTGGGAATTTGCTTGGAGGAGCAAATTCCCCAAAGTTCAAGGGTCAAGTCGGTTGTTCACGGCTTGGCTCTTTTTTTGTATTTGTCTGCTTAATAAAAAATTAAACAATGAGAGTTATTTTAAAATACTCCAGTTAACTGGAGTATTTTAATTTGGGTGGGTAGGTTGCCAAATGTTCGCTAAGGTGACGGTCGCGGAGCAACCGTCATTGGAATTTTGGATTTTGAATATTGTAATTTGCTTTTATTTTATTTTCCATTATAATACAAGGGTTCTTTGAAAATTGAAATATAGAATTTTTGCTCCTGTATCTGTGCGAGACGCGGGAGCAAGATAACTTTTGATTTTAAGAGTGCGGATTAAACTAATGGGGCGGGGACGGCTTTGCCGTCCCCGCCCAAAAAAACAAATGATTTTTTATGCTCCGACATAATGTGTCGCGGCATAAAACCCTTTCTTTTGTTTCGTTTCGCAAAATCGCTTCGCGATTTTGCCCGACAAAAAATTCTTTTTTGAGAATTTTTTGTTTAGGGTTTTTATTTAGAGTTTGATCCTAGCTCAGGATGAACGCTGGCGGCGTGGATAAGGCATGCAAGTCGAATGCCACACCATTTTATGGTGTGGCATGGCGAACTGGGTAGTAACAGGTAGGTACAAACCGAGAAGTCAGGGATAACCTGTCGAAAGACAGAATAATACTTGATGGTCCGAGCATTCAGTTTACTGAGTGCTCGGTAAAGATTTATCGCTTCTTGATCGGCCTGCTTAGTATCAGCTTGTTGGTAAGGTAATGGCTTACCAAGGC
>JAGMBS010000024.1 GCA_023129575.1 Minisyncoccota bacterium | reverse complement strand
TTGTAATTTTTCGCTTTTGTTTTTTGTAAAAATTTATAATTTAAAATTTAAAATTTATAATTGCTTCTATCCCGCTCCTAAAAATTCATTTTGCAAATCATCGCGGTGAACCACCCGCGCGTATTTCCGCATACCCATCAAAATTCCCACGCCGACAAATTCCGCCAATAAATGCGAACCTCCATAACTCATAAAAGGAATCGTAATGCCCGTCACCGGCAAAAGCCCAATATTCATCCCAACATGAATCGCAAAATGGCTAATCAACATTATCGCCAGTCCCAGAGCAAAAAAGGTTTCAAAATTTGTCGCCCCCCGCGCGGCATTCGCGAGAATTCTCCAAATCACAACCCCAAAAAAGAAAAATAAAAGTGTCACACCGACAAAGCCCCACTCCTCGGCGAAAGAGGCGAAAATAAAATCCGTTTCGTATTCCGGCAAAAAACGCAAACGGGATTGGGTGCCAAAACCAACTCCCTTGCCCAATAATTGCCCGGACCCCACGGCAATAGTTGATTGATAGGCGTTATAACCGGTCCCTTGGATATCCGCCATAGGATGGATAAAAGTTAAAATTCGTTGCTGTTGATAAGGTTCAAAAACATAAAACCACAGTCCGACAAAAGTAATCAGACCGGCTAAAAACACCGTTAGCAAATGTTTTTTGGAAATACCGGAAACCAAGACCATTCCCAACCAAATTAAAAATATTATAATCGCCGAACCAAAATCGGGCTGCAATAAAACCAAAACAAAAAAAACAAAAGCGTAAAAACCTGAAATTAAAATATGTTTAACATTGGCAATTTCAATATGTCTTTTGGAAAAATATTTTGCCAGCAATAAAATAAGGATTAGTTTTACAAAATCGGCCGGCTGAAAAGTAAATATCCCGAAATCAAACCAACTTTGCGCGCCCTTGAACATACTTCCGACAATAAACAAAAAAATTAAAATCGCGACGGATACAACAAAAAGCGACAACAAAAAACCGGTCTTTTTCAAAAAACGGAAATCGCAAAAACTTAAAAGAAAGAAAACCGAAATGGAAATTGACAACCAAATTAATTGTTTGACAAAGAAATAATTCTCGCCGACAAACGAATTCATTGTAAGCAAGCCAACCGAAATTAACGGCAGGGTCGCCAAAAAAAGAATCCAGTCCATCCGCGCTCGCAAACATAATTTATTAATATCGGACCATATCTTAACCATATCAGTTTATCTTTGAAACAAGAACAATATCTATTTTGAAAACTTTTTTCTCAAAAGGCAGCGGCCAAGTCCAAATCGCTTTTTCTGAAGAATTTTTCTTTATCAAATCTAAAACGGTTTTTGAACTATTGATAAGATTATTGTCGCCGTCCAAGGCCAAAACAATTAACTTGATATTTTTAATGTCTCCAACAGATGTGTTTTCTATAATGGCCGAAATCCGCGGCAGACCGTTCTTTTCCAAAAAATTGATATTCTTTACGAAAATTTTGGATTCAGAAACAATAGCTTTTACCCATTTGGGCTTTTTAGTAAATTCAAAAGTAACTCTTTGCGGAATCCGATTGCCGACGCGAATAGAACCTTCAAAAATCGGAAAAATTTTATTAGACGGAATAAAAGTTTTTCCTCTCCGTTCGTTAATTAACAATCCTTTCTCATCATATAATTTAAAAACATACGGAACAGCTAACGCTTCGGCGGATACATTTAGATTTTCCACCAGCGCGACAACACTATAAACACCGTCCAGTGTTTTTAAGGGGCGGCTCCAATGCGTAATTGGATCCACTATTTTGAAGCCGCAAACTAACGCGCAGGGACCGCCGCAATCTATTCCTTCTTCGCCCTGATTTTGCTTGCCGTCTTGGCAAGTGGAAGGATTATAAAAAATCAAAAAAGAAAAAGCGGCTAAAATAACAACTGCAACAAAAACGAGCGCTCGTTTATATTTGGCTTTTTTTCTGGAAGACCAAGACATTGTCTATATGATAACATAAACATAAAAAAAGGCGATTTGCTCCGCAAATCGCCTTTTTTTTATTTTCTTTAATTCAAGATTAATTGAATTTTTTATGTTGGCACCTACCTACTTTCCCCCAAAGGAGTATCATCGGTTCTAAAGAGCTTCACTTCTGTATTCGGAATGAGAACAGGTGTTGCCTCTCCGACGAAGTACCAACATAAAAAATTCAATTTAGAATTAAAATTGAACAACAGATAAAAAAACAAATTAAACAAGATTGCGAACTTTAAAATTCCCAACAAGAATCAACGAATTAGTACCTCTCGGCTGAACGCGTTGCCGCGCTTACACCTAAGGCCTATCGCCTGATCATCTCTCAGGGGTTTCAAACGAAATCTAATCTTGAAGTTGGCTTCCCTCTTAGATGCTTTCAGAGGTTATCCATTCCCGACTTAGCTACTCAGCGATGCTCCGGGCGGAACAGCTGATACACCAGAGGTCAGTTCACTCCGGTCCTCTCGTACTGGGAGCAAATCTTCTCAAATTTCTACGCCTGCAGCAGATAGGAGACCAACCTGTCTCACGCATGATACTCAATTGTTTCCAATTGCATGGACTAAATCTTCCTCGTCAAATTAACGAAGCCCAACATATAGTCTCTACGGGTATATGTCGTAAATTAGATATGAATCCCGAGCCACTGAGTTATCTAGTAGCTCGGGAAGTCCGCTTAGACCTTGGTACTTCATCCCCTCGCAGGAGGACGGCCATCGCTAGGCCAGGGATTCAGTAATTTACACGTAAAATGCTAGTTTTCTGACGACGTCTTTTCAGAATCTATGAATTTTATTTGCAAACCAGAGCCCTTACCCATATCTAATTTACGACGAAATTTCCCTCGGTATTGCCATTTCAGGTTCCACCGATATAAGTTGGATTTTGCGCCGAGCACCCAAAATGGGTGCTCGGGACCGCCGTGTATGATTGTATCTATTTTTCCTATCTCAATATTTTTGTCAACGAAAAGACAAATATAACTCTTGTGTTCGGGGTTTAGATTGTTTAAAAGTCAAAAAATTTAACTCCTAAACGGTCTAAACCCAGCTCGCGTAACTTTTTAATTGGCGAACAGCCAAAC
>JAGMBS010000023.1 GCA_023129575.1 Minisyncoccota bacterium | reverse complement strand
GGCGATTTGACGACTATAAAAAGTTTAGATATTTTGAAAGAAATTAAAAACGCGATCGGGCACCGATTAAAATTAGACAATGTTGCCAATGCCACTTTGGGCGAAGGAAAAAGTGGAAACGGATTGGAAGCGATTACTTGGTGGAAAACGGGCGAGATAGAAAAAATTCGCAAATATTGTTTGGATGATGTTCGCATTACCAAAGAATTATACGAGTACGCGCTGAAAAATAAAAAATTGAAATACAAAGACGGCTTTGACATAAAAGACATTATTTTAAACACAACAAATTGGGAAACGGCGAAAAATAATTCAATAACACATACTTTGCCGTTTTGATAAATAAAATTTATGGAAGAAAAACGAAATAAGTTTTTAATACCTGCGGCGCTTATTATTGCGATAATATTAATCACCTGGGGCGTATTTTCATCTCGCGACAAAAGCGAAACGGCAAATAATTTTACAAACGCGGCAAACTCCGCCGAAACAACAAAAAAACAAGAAGAAATTCAAATTAGTGTCAAAGAAAATGATCATATTTTAGGAAACCCTGATGCCTTGCTTATTCTGATTAGTTTTAGTGATTTTGAATGTCCGTGGTGTAAACAATTTCATCAAACTATGAAGCGTATTATGGCTGAATACGGCAAAAGCGGCCAAGTCGCCTGGATTTTCAGACCGCTTTCTTCTCAGAATGAAAGCTCGCAAGAAAAAGTCAAAGGGGCTGTGTGTGTCGCTCAATTAGGCGGGAATGCTCAGTATTGGGAGTATTCTGATAAATTATTTGAAGTCATCACATCTGAAAACTCGGTTGATACAAATCAATTGTCAGAGATTGCGGTTAAAATTGGTTTGGATAAAAATGATTTTGCCAATTGTTTATCAGCAGACAGTACCGCCAAATTGATAAAAGATATTTTTCAAAGTGGAATAGATTCCGGTATATTGGGAACCCCTCAAGACCCGGGCGGAACTCCTTATACACTCGCTATTACAAAATCAGGAAAGGTTTTTCCAATTAATGGAGCTCAACCTTATGACTTGGTCAAAACGATGATTGATTTGATATTGGCGGAGGAAAAAAATAAATAAAAAAGGCGTCCGCTTCGCGGACGCCTTTTTTTATTTTTTTTCTATTTCAAAATAATCTTTTCAATCACAACCGCCTCGGCCGGAATATCTCTGACTCCCTTTTCAGTTGTTTCGACATTTCCGATTCGTTTAACCGTTTCCATTCCCGCGACCACTTTTCCAAACACGGTATGTTTTTGGTCTAAAAAATTATTGTCCGCCAAATTGATAAAAAACTGGCTGCCGTTCGTATTCGGACCGGAATTCGCCATCGCGATTGTTCCGATTATATTCGCGTTGCCGGCGTAAATTTCATCCTCAAACATATAACCCGGTCCGCCGGTCCCCCAACTTGCCCGCAGGGAATCGTCTTTGGTCAAAGGGTCGCCGCCTTGAACCATAAAACCTTTTATTACCCTGTGAAATTTCACGCCGTTATAAAAACCTTCGCCCGCGAGTTTTTTGAAATTCTCAACTGTCTTTGGCGCCTCAACGCCAAATAATTTAATTTCAATCTCTCCCAAATTGGTTTGCAAAACAGCCACGCTCTCGCCAATAACCGCGGTGGCAGTTTCCGCTTCGTCTTTATTATTCATAACACAAAAAAATATTACCCCGCCAATAATTAAAACTATGATTAAAAAAACAACTATCCTTCCTCCAATTGTATTTAAATTTTGCATATAACAATTTAATTATTAACAGCAAACTCGGAGCAAACAGTTCTTCCCAAAATGGTTTGGGCTTGGGTCAGGGTTTTGGGGAGAAGCTGTTTGCGGAGAGTATGCGTATTTGTTAGATTTGATTTTGGGACATAATTTATTTAAAATCCCGTTTTAATAATCTTTTAATTTGCGCCGCGCCTTTTTTGAACAGCCCTCTTTTTTTGCCTTTGTAGGAAGACATCTTCCTGGACAAAATATCTTTCAGTTCGTCTATAGCGACGAATAAATCGTTCGCCTCAACTTCCGCGCCGAATTTTTTACCGGATGTCATTATGCTCCCTTCCGCCTTATAAATTTTGCCGGCGCGATGATGGTCAGTCGTTTTACTTATCCTCACATCCATACTTACTCCCTCATCTTCCGGATTGATAAATTTATCCAATCTCGCCATTTTATTTTTAGCGTATTCCTTGGCGGCCTCGGAGCGCTTGATATTGATAATAGTGATTTGAATATTTTCCATACTCCTTTAGTTTTTTAGAACATCATCTATCTTTAACAATTTGCTTGAATGATGATGTCCGCTGATAATTTTGACCTCTTTTTTGTTGACGTTGAGATATTCGGCCATTATTTCCAAAACTTTATTATTCGCCAAATTCCTTTCCGCTTTTTCTTTCACTTTAATCTCAAATCTGTTTGGGCCGGTTTGTTTTAACATTTCCTTTTTTGATTTCGGAAAAACTTTGACTTTAATATACATAAATTAGAAACAATTACCAATTTTCAATTTTCAAACAATTTTCAATGTTTAAATTTCCAAAATAAAAAAATTCGTTCAACAAATTTTTTACTTTTGACATTACAGACTTTTGACTTATTCTCTTTCATACTTCCCCATCAACTCCGCTTCCTGCAAAATATGCCCTTCCATCGCTTTTTCTATTTTCGCTTTCGCGCTCCCTTCCGGCAAAGTGAGTTCCGTATCAAGCGCGTATAATTTGAAAAAATAGCGATGCTGTTTGTCCGGCGGACAAGGCCCGGCGTAATCCAGTCCCCCGCCCGTTCCTTGGCCGGAAATTCCCTCCGGTTCCTTTCCCTCTTCAATCCTTTCAGTGGCAACCGGCATATTAAATTTTATCCAATGGTCCCAAGTTCCCATCGGCGCGTCCGGATCATCCATAATTAAAACCAAAGATTTTGCGTTTTCGCTAACGCCAAAAATCTCAAGAGGCGGATTGACGTTCTCGCCATCGCAGGTGTATTTGGAAGGAATATCCGCCTGATTTGCAAAAACGGAACTTATTAAACTTAATTTTTGCGTGTTATTCATAATATTATCGCGCCCGTTCTCCGCGTTTTTGGCGAAGGAGAGCTCGTTCTCTCCGGCCGGAGAGATGTTAATTTCAACGGAATCACCCGTTATTTTATAATTTTCTGAAACTTTTTCCGCCGTTTCAACAACAGCGCTACCCGTCCCATTTGTGTGTTCTCTCTCCTTAAAAACAATAAACGTTATGAATAATAAAATTACTATAATCAAAAACAAAAAAATATGTTTTTTCCTCATTCCGCAATTATATCATAAAACAAAATTTTGCAAGAGCAAGAGCCGGACATCGGCATTTATCCTGTGGGAGATAAAAATCGGAGATTTTTGTAATCTCTAATTTGTTTTTTGTTTTCTAAAATTTCAATCTGTGGAGGTTCAACCTTCACAGATTTCTGTTTTTGTTTTGGCGAGAGTTTTGGAGTAAAATTTGAATCCAACGAGATAAATAGAAAATAGCAAGTTATCCCCGATACAAGTTGCAAAATTTATTCTTTACTATATACTTGTGAATACTAACGGCTTCGGCCTCACCCCCCGCTCTTGCGAGCGGGGGGTAAATTTTTTATTCTCGTTCAAAAAGCTTCGTTTTCTGTAAAAAATTAGTAGTCGGACTACTAATTTTTTGTTCCATAGATGTGAGACACCTGCGGGTTGGATTTTCAACGGCTCAACAGGTTGAGCCGTTGGGGTGTGAAAAAATTCGGCTATCGCATAGCCGAATTTTTGTTGGGGGGGGTGGGGTTGAAAAATTTGGGGCTGGGTTTCTGAATTTTTTTGAAGAAATTGTTTTTTGGGAGGGGGTTTGAGGATTTTGAGTTGGGCGGTGTGAATAAAAGGTGGCTGACCCCGTTTACCACTAACGGGATTTACTTCTGCCCTAATTTTGTGTAAAATATCAACAGTTCATTAAGAACAAAATAATATTCCGGCGTACCTGCCTGCCGGCAGGCAGGGCTCAGCCCCGACGCAAGGTCGGGGTCCCGACTAAAACGTCGGGACTGGTAGAGCAACTAAAAAAGTCGTTGTTAATAAAAAATATTGTAGTTAAAAATAAAACATAAACATTCCGGCGTAGCTCAGTTGGTAGAGCAAGCGACTGTTAATCGCTTTGTCGCAGGTTCGAGCCCTGCCGCCGGAGCAGACAATTTTGGTGAAACCGACCTGTTTACCTAAAACTTATGGTTATCAAAAAAACAAAAAAAGTTAAAAAATCCACAGGAGAAATAATTCCTAAACCTTCCAAAATAAAAGAGGTAGCTCCTTTAGAAAAACTTTTACAAAAAAGTGATGTTTTATTAATGCTTTATTCAAAAAATAAAAAAGGTTACTTTTATTATAGTATTGAACCTGAAGACGAGATTACTGTTTACGAATTACTTAAAGAAAATAAAACGGAAAAGAAATCTCTTTTAATATTACTAGATACAAGTGGAGGAAACGTCTATTCAGCAACAAAAATCATGGATACATTAAGATGCTTCTATGACAATATTACAATAGCTATTCCGCAAGAGGCAAAAAGTTCTGGTACAATGATGTGTTGTGGTGCCGATAAATTAATTATGAGTTCGATTTCTGAACTAGGACCTTTGGATAAACCCATGGCACACCCAGATGATGAAACAGCACAAATTTCAGCACTGGACATAGTTAAATCAATTGACGGAATGATTAATATGGCAATGAACAAACAAAAAGAATTTGCCAAAGACCTTAAAAGTGAAAACTCTCTTACTCCACAAAAATCATTGGAAATTGCTGGAAACTCAGTGTCACAATTAATCTCACCTATGTTATGTAGAGAAGATGTAAAAATATACAACCAAGCAAAAAGACTTCTTGCAATAGCGGAAACCTATGGCTCAGAATTTTTAAAAGACAATATGTTAAAGTATATTAAGAATGATAAACTTAGAGACAAAATATCCCACATGACAATTAGGCAACTTGTTTGGCTTTATCCAGATCATGCATTTGCCATAAGAAGAAAAGAATTAAGAGATTGGTTTTTTATAATTGAAGATGCCGAGAAGGTTGATTACTGGGATGAACTATGGAAAGAATACAAAAAAACAATTGGATCATCAGGTAAGGTAATAAAATTTATATAAAATGAATTTCAATTTTTTAAAAAAAGATAAAAAACTAACGGATCGTGCCACTAAAGATACGACCCCTGTTAGTACCACCGAAAAACTTGTAAGAGAAGAAATACAAAAATTAAAAGATAGTTCTGAAGAAATCAAGAAGTTGAAAGAACACATAGAAAAAGAAAATAATTCTAATACAAGCTAAACTAACCAACC
The DNA here is from genome assembly GCA_023129575.1 of Minisyncoccota bacterium. GTDB lineage: Bacteria > Patescibacteriota > Minisyncoccia > Phycocordibacterales > UBA12079 > JAGMBS01. The sequence goes on along the minus strand of JAGMBS010000023.1, from coordinate 11,065 downwards.
CATATTCAACTCAGAGTTTAGAAAAATTTTTAAGAAATCAGCGAAAATCCTTTTGCATGAATTAAGGAAAAAACGAAAGAAAGATATAATAAATGGTCTAAACAATTGTAGGATACAAATGGGATTTTTGTACACAGCATTAGATAAACTGGCGTGGCAAATCTATAAAAAAATTAAATAAATTTCTTTCTTCCATTTAACCTTAATAAGGTTAATCTATGAATTTTGAAAATTTACTGAAAAAACATTTTGTTTAAATCAAGGTAAACTTTCACAAGCTTCTCCGTCCTTGTCTCGATCTAATCTGTGAATATCATTATTCACTCCTCCACAATAATCATAAGTAGTTTGTGCTTCATCATGAGTTTTGAAATCTGAGCAATTATAGACATTACTACTACAATCACTTTTAGAAGGTGTTTTAGTTGATTTAATAACTGGCTCTATTACAATCTCTTCACAAACTCCATCAGCCCACAGTCCCCTTTTTTCCGTTATCGCCGTATCTTCCGCCAATTTAAATTCACTTTGATATTTATACGGCAAGTTATATGTGTATTCATAAGCAAAACCTTGTTCTATCATCATTTTATTAAAATTAGTCCCATCTTTTAAAAATACATACACAAGTAATCTATCATATTTATCCAATTCACCTTGAGTTGTATCTTTTTCTATTCTTATGCTTTGCCCAGTCAAAACTTCTTTGGCTTTTGCTGAAGCTTCTCTACCAAAACATTCAACCGGTTTACTCGGATGAACTGTCTCAGGAGTATCTATTCCAATTAGACGAAGAATTTGTTTCTGTCCGTCCATATCTATATAAAGAGTATCGCCATCAACAACTTTTATTACAGGATAAAAGATTCCTGTTATTTGTTCAGTGTTATTTTCCTCAATTTGCGAAAGTATGATTTCCACAGGTTCATCTGGTTGAAAATCAACTTCTATTTTTTCTAACTGTTCTATTCCCTCTGGAATAATTTTCTGTGTTTTAACAACCAAAGCTAACTGGGTATCTTGGGGCTGAGAATTGTCAAAAAGAAAGAAAAATAAAATTAATATAAAAATAGCACCCGAAAAAATAAAAGTTTTTTTAAATGTTAGTTTTTTAATATACATTTTTATCAAATTTAAATTTCATTTTTTTGTTTTGCCGCAAAATTAGTTATTTTCAGCAACCTGTGGATAACTTTGACTTTTTATTATTTTTTTGTTATATTCATGCTGATCGTAAGATCACTAAATCTAGAGCTTGGGGGCCTCTTTATTGGGGTCCCTTTTGCATTCTATTTCACGATTCCAACAAATAAAATTTCTTATCTTTTGAATATCAAAAATCAAAAGCCCCCTATCTCGCAAAGCCGACAATTCTTTTGAAACTTTTCTTGCCGTAGCAAATAAAATCACCTTTTTCCCCGCACTCATTAATTTTTCAACTGAATCGGCAAAATCGCTATCTCCGCTCCATAAAATAAAAGTTTTTGCATTATTTCTTTCACAATCCAACAACATATCAACTCCTATTTCTACATCAAAATTACATTTTCTGTCTTCAATAAAAAATTCTCCCTTTTTATTCATATCTTTAAATCTATCATTAAGATATTCAACAGCGCTAATTTCATATTTACGAAGAAGAGACCTTCTTATAAATTGATCGAGAAGAACTGTGGAATCTTTTGCAATACTGGAAGTATTGATTGAAAAATTCATAATTTTTACAGGTTTTGTTCTCAAAACATATTTACTATTTTCAACCTCTTTTTTCTCTTTTTCAGACCTTTCATTCCCTTCAAGATATCCATTATAAAAATTTACAGATGTTATATTGTCAAAAGAATCTAAAAATTGTTTTAATCTTTTTAAATCTATATGCCATCCTAATTTTACACTCCAAGGGCGAACATTCGCGTAATCAATATAAATTCTAGTTTCCTCGTCAAAAATACTCTCAAGCTGTTTTAAAACTTTCTGTTTAGATTTTGCTATATTTTCAATTTTTTCAGTTTTTGGTTTAAACATATTATCTTATTTTCTGATATTGATAGTTATATCTAATATGATCATTTAAAAAACCTCCGTAGGAAGAAGCATTTATAAATTGTTGATATAAATATTCCGGAAAATTCAAATATTGATAAATACTCCCTGAAATAAATTCCACCTCCAAAATACTTGATTGCTCATCATAGCCAATTGACCGAATATTTGAAGAATTTACTTGTGTTCTTTCCATAATTTCAAGTAAGGATTTGTAAAAACGATTATATTAATATTTGTTTTTACATAATCCGAACGCAGGAATTACATGCTCGCTTCATATAATTACTTTTTCTTTTTTAAATTAACCAAAACTTGTGTCTTTATTCTACCCCAAAAAACAACCCCTCACAAACATAAATTTGATAAAAAGCAGCTTTATTAAGTCAAAATACCGCTAAATTTTAATTCTGTTTTGATTTTCTTCCAATTTGCCGTTCTAAACCTGTGTATTAAACGGAGCCGGAATAAATAAAATGCTCGATGCGATAGTATCGGGCATTTTATTTATTCTGGCTCTAAACGCTAAAATTTAGAAGTTGCGTTCCTAAATTTTACCCCCCATTCACGACAAATGGAGGTGGATATTAAATAAAAAAGCGTATAAATTATTGGGATAATTTATACGCTTTTTGCTTTAAATACTTTTCAATTGTTTTTTCAACTTTTTTCAACCCTGCAGAGGAGTAATTCTGACTGAAATCACTCCCGGTTGGATGGCGTGGAGGGCTTTGGCCGCAGCATAAGACAGGTCAATCTCCCTGTCGTATTTGCCGTTCTTTTTGGTGTAGGGTCCGCGATCCAAGACATAGGCCACGATGCTTTTGGAATTTTTCAAATTGGTCACGCGAACTTTCAGACCCAAAGGCAAAATTCTGTGGGCGACCAAAATTTTATTTTGGTCATAAATTTGCCCGTTTGCCATTTTCTCACCGTGAAATCCGGGACCGTACCAAGAAGCGCGGCCTTCGTAGGATTCCCAGACAATTGTCGGAATAATCAGTTCCTGTTGCGGCTGGAGTAATGTTTCATTAGCTCCCATTCCGTTCGCCTGCCGTAATTGCCAAGGCAATATTTGATACAGTGAAGCAATTCTGTTTATGGAATCGCCCGCTTGGACAATATGTATTTTGCTCTCATTGTTTTTAGCAAAAATACATTGTCCGACCAACACAATGCCGATAACGATTAAAAACACAAAACTTGGTTTTCTCATTTTGTCTCCTCCCCTTTTTTATATTGACTTTGAATTACGAAATAGAATTCTACTGCGAACTGTATAAACAAAAAATTTCATCTTGAAATCTCAATTTTGGTAGCAAAGCTACGAAAAATCTCGATTTCAAGCAAAATTTTCCGTTTATCCAATTCTCGCAACGAATTCTATTTCGTAATTCAAAGATTGAAAAATTAATGAACAGAACTGCCCATGTTTATACTATATAACTAAATTAAAGTCAAGGAAAATCGCTGAACTCGCATTTAAAACGCGCGCGGTGGGGGTGTAAAATGGCGCGTTTTTTTGGGGGAGATCCCCTATTCGCATAGAATGAAGGTTGGTTTTGTGTGAAGAGGAGGTTGGGGGGGCAATTACGATATAATATGCGATAAATTTAAATATGGTATAATGAACTTTATTAAAGGTTAATTTTTTAATAGGGAAAATTATGAATCCCGTTAGAAATTTGGTGTAAAATAACATGGATTTATTTGTTATACAAAAAAACGGGAAAAAAGAATTATCAACTTAATTAAAATCGTCTATTAAAAATAGACTATTTCTAACGGGATGAATTATATAATTTTAATTTTGGCGGGGGTGGCGGGGTTTGTTTTGGGGAAAAGGATGGCGAGTGGTCGCATTTTGGAAAAAAGTATTAGAAATTTTAAATTTCTGTCTAAAGAGAAACTTGAGCGTGTAAGAAAAAAAGCTAATATCTCGTTAGCGGAAAGAACGGAAGAACGAAAAGAAAAAATTTTGGAATTATTGCGGCGGGAAACGGCGCACCAAAAAGAATTGGCGGGCTGTAATTTGGACGAAACCAAAAAAGGCATCACTCGCAACGAGGTGGAAAAATTATTGGGCGTGTCCGACCAAACAGCCGGCCGATATTTGGATGAATTGGAGGACGAAGGGAAAATTGAACAGGTTGGGACCGCCGGCAAAAATGTGCATTATACTCTATCACTTGGACATAGTATGTCCAAGTGATAATAAGTTTAATCCTCGCGCCAGATGGCTTCAATGGGGTTCAGGCGGGCAGCTTTTCTGGCCGGATAAATTCCGAAAAAAACTCCAAAAATAATGGAAAATAATATTGCCACGACAAAAGATTTAATCGGCAAAACAAAATTCCAATCAATTCCAAATTGATTGGCTCCAATGAAAACCAAGAAGGAAATTAAAATTCCCAAAATCGTTCCGACCACGCCACCCGTGAAGGTTATTAAAATAGATTCAACTAAAAATTGCTTCATAATGTCCGAGTATTTGGCCCCCACGGCTTTTCTCAGGCCGATTTCCGGAGTTCTTTCATTGACTATCACGAACATAACATTCATCACTCCCACTCCCCCCACAACCAGAGAGATCGCGACGATTGCCACCAATAATAAGGTCAGGATAGAAGACATTTCATTCCATAAATCGAGAATTTCGGTCATGGACATTACTCGAAAATCGTCGTTGCCCGTATCCATCCAGCCCTCTTGAATTTCTTTGGGAGGAGCAATATTATGATTATCTCTTAAAACCATTTTAATTTTTTCGGCGGTTTCGTCAACTATTTCCATATCCGCGACTTTCAAAATTATGTTGTGGAGAAAATCAACCCCCATAATTTTTTTATGCATTGTTCTAATCGGAACATAAATAAAATCGTCAAAATTAAATGTCATTACACTGCCCCGCTCTTCCATAACTCCGATGACCTTGAATCTGGCTTTTCTAATTTTTATTGTTTTGCCGATGGGGTCATTGTCGCCAAATAATCTTTCTTTTACCTGAGAGCCCAAAACAACCACCCGCGCCAAAGAACGATTTTCCGATTTGGAGAAAAACCGGCCAGAGCCAACTTTTGTTTGGTCTATATTTATGAAAGTGTCGCCGGTGGACCAAATAAATGTTCTGTAAACTTTATTTCGGTAAGTAACCGCTTCTTGCGTCATAAGAAGCCCGTAACCGTCTTCTACGTTTGAAAGTTTTAAAATATCTTCCAAGTCGTCAAGTTTGAGAGTGGTCACTTGAGCGCCTTGCAATAAACTTATGGCGCTTTGCTGTTCACTGGCAATCCCTTTCTTGCCGCTGGGAACTTTAATTTCCACTTGAATTGAGTCCATTCCGAAAGATTCAATTTGGTCAAACAAAAGCCCTTTCACTCCCGCGCCGGCGGAAAAAACAACAATGATACTGGCAATGCCGATCGCCATACCTAAGACAGACAAAAAAGTTCTCATTTTGTGAGTTTTTAATGATTGCAGAGCTAATTCTAAAGATGAAAGTAACATATCTCAAATAATTATTCCAAAATTCAAATTATTTCAAATTATTCAAATCAAATCCAAATAACAAAATCTAAAATTTTTTGACATTTAATTTTTGGATTTCATTTGGAGTAATTTGGGCTTTGGGTTTTGAAATTTACGAACTTTGTAAAAGTCGGGTTTTTTATTCATATCGGAGAGCTTTAATCGGATTTAATTTACCGGCTTTTCTGGCGGGATAAAATCCGAAAAATAAACCAATTCCAATGGAAACAATTAACGCGAACAAAATGGACGAAGGAAGAATTAAGAAGGCCCAATCATATCCGAGGATTTGCGCTCCGACAGAAACCAAAAACGAAATCAGAATTCCTCCCGCAATGCCAATAAGACCTCCTAAAACGGTTATAAAAACCGCTTCCATTAAAAATTGTCCCAAAATATGAAAATTATTGGCTCCCAGGGCTTTTCTGAGACCGATTTCTCGAGTTCGTTCGGTTACCGAGATAAGCATAATATTCATTATGCCAATTCCCCCCACCAGCAAAGACAAAGCTGCCATGGCCGTTAAAAAATATTTTAAAGCGTCGGTAATCATTGTTAGCAGACCCAGGGCTTGCGCCGAGCTTCTCACGCTAAAGTCGTCGCTTTGGCCGCTTTGGTCTTTTATATTGTGTTGGCCGCGGAGCGCGATTTTGATATCCGCGATGGCTTTTTCAAAATTTTCTTCCGAATCAATTTTGGCGCGGATTAATCCGATGTGATTTATCCCCATCATTCTTTGGGCGGTTTTGATAGGCAAGAAAATTTGGTCGTCATAATCCTCAAAAGCCACTACGCCCCGTTCTTTCAGAACACCAATAACTTCAAAAGTGTAATTGCTTATCTTTATTCGTTGTCCGACTGCGTCCGATTGGCCAAAAAGTTCGTCTTTAACATCGTTGCCCAAAACGGCTACCCGAGCGAGATTTTTTTCCTCTTCTTTCGTAAAGAAACGCCCTTTTTCAATTTTGCCGCTTTCCACTTCTAAATAACTGGCCGTCGTTCCCGTGAGCGAAGTATTATAAGATTCCGATCTCCATTTGACGGAACCAAAGCCCTTATTATAGCCCGCGACTTCTATAATATTTGGAATATCTCTATTGTCCCGCAGAGATTGGACATCATCATATTTAAGCGTGGTGACCGCGAAGCCGCTCATTACGGACGCAAAACCCTCTTCTTCAGAATGTCCGGGAATAACGGCGATCAAGTTTGTTCCCAAACTTTCAATTTGCGACAAGATTAAATTTTGCGCTCCCGCGCCGATGGACATAATTACAATGACTGAGCCAACGCCGATAATGATACCGAGCATAGTTAAAAAACTTCTGACCTTGTTTGACCAAAGAGCATTTATTGATGTTGTGAAAGATTGTAAAATTGCTTGGAACATGGTATTAATTTAATTTATTTTGATTACGGTCTTGTGATTAAAGAAAACCATCTTAAAAACTTAGATTTTTCTTAAATAATTATTCCAAAATCCAAATTATTCCAAATTGCTCAAATCAAATCTAAATGACAAAATCCAAAACTTTTTTGACATTTGATTTTTGGATTTCATTTGGAGTACTTTGAATTTTGGGCTTTGAAATTTGTTTATATAAAGTTGGTTTGAAACCTTACCATCGGATTTGAAATAAGGTCAGAAGCATTAAAAATATTATTTTATAACATCTTTGGAGTGAATTCCTCTTCTTTTCTCCACTTTTTCGTCGCTGATTATTTCTCCGTCTTTCATTTGAATAATTCTTTGGGCGCATTCGGCGGTGTATGTTTCGTGAGTTACCAAAATAATGGTATGGCCTTCGGTATTCAGGCGATTGAGTATTTTCATAATTTGCAGGCCTGATTTTGAGTCAAGATTTCCGGTGGGTTCGTCCGCGAAAATAACAGATGCGTTGTTCACCAGAGCGCGGGCAATAGCGACTCTTTGTCTTTCGCCCCCGGAAATTTGGTTTGTAAAATAATTCAGGCGATGCGACAGGCCGACACTTTCCAAAACTTTTTTAGCTCTCGCGTCACGATTGGATTTATTTTTTGAATAAATCAAAGGCAGAGCGACATTTTTCAAAACAGTGGCGCGTTGGAGCAAATTAAATGACTGAAAAATAAAGCCGATTTTTTCATTCCGCAAAAGAGCCAGCTCATTATCGCCTAAAGAATTAACATTTTTCCCTTCAAATTTATATTCTCCCCCGCTTGCTCGGTCCAGGAGGCCCAAAATATGCATTAGGGTGGATTTGCCGGAGCCGGAGGGGCCCATAATCGCGACAAACTCGCCCGGTTTGACGCTAAAAGAAACATCTCTCAAGGCCTGAGTTTGGACACCGTCTCCAAAAGTTCTCCTTAAATTTTTGACTTCAATTAGATTTGTTGTTTTAGCCATAAATCTTATTTTATAATTGAGGTAATTATCTTATCACCGGCTTCAACACCCGTTAAAATTTCAATTTTTCCGCCGTCTCCGCGAATACCCGTCTGCACTTCTTTTTCTTCCATTTCATTATTTTCAGTCAAAATACGAACAATTTTTCCACCGCCGCTTTTATAGATTATTGCCCGTTGGGGGATGCAAACAACCTCGTTTTTTTGAGCGGTGATAATGTCTAAGTCCGCGGTCATCCCCGCTTTTATTCTGCCGTCAATTTCCGCGAAGCGCAGGGTGGTCCTGTAATTCGCCACTCCCTCAATCAAGATCGCCGCCGGGTCAATTTTAATCACCTTCGCTTCAAAAATTATGCCATCGCCGTAAGCGTCTAATGTGAGTTTTGCTTGGTTGCCGACTCTTAGATAAGCGATATCGGCTTCAACAATATCGGCCTCAATTTCAAAATCCCCCTCCGAGATGACGGACACAATAATATTGTTGGCGGAAACAATTTCTCCCACTCGCGCGTCTTGTCTGGTAATTACTCCATTGATTGGAGAAATTAAAGAATTTTTATGAAGTTTCGCTTTTGAAGCTAAAACGGTTGCTTGTTTTAATTTAATTTCAGCTTTCTGCGCGATTATATTCGCCTCCGCTTGTTTAATTTTTGCTTCTTGGGCAGCTATTTGTTCGGGCGCGCTGCCGGCTTCTTTGAAAGCCAATTCATTTTTAGCCACCAATAAAGCGGTATTGGCGGTATTCAGTTTTTCTTTGGTTGTCGCTAAATTTGTTGTGGCGGCGCTTATATTTGCGCGAGCGGTACAAACATCACTTCTATAACCGTCTATAACGGTCGCGGAAAAATCAGCGCTTACTTTCAAACTGTTAACCGCCAAGGCCATATCTCCAAGAAAAGATTTTATTTTATCCAAATTATTTTCCGCGATATCAATTTGGTCCGCGAGATTATTTGAATTTTCTAAATTTTCAATCCCCAGCAAAGAATTTTTCCAAGAGATGAGGACAGTTTCTGCCAACATTCTTTGCCACTCTATATCAATTTCCAATTGGGACTCATGTATGGGAAAAATGATTTGCGGGTTGGAAGTTCTGGGATTGTCAAAAACAGTGTCAATTTTATTTCGGACGGCATCATCTGATTTTGTGTAGGAATCTTTTAATTTATCTATGATATTTTCCAAAGCTGAATCATAAACAGTATGAGCGTTTTTAACTTTGGACTCGTAAATCAAAATTTCTTCCGGCCGGGTTCCCTGTTTTAATTCTTCTAACTCGGCCTGCGCGCTTTCCAAAACAGCGTCGCATTGCCGCAGTTTGGCTTCGGCGTTTTCAACAGAAGCTTTAGATTGGGACAATTCGGCGAAAAGGTCAGCGCTTTCCAAGTTTATCAACAAGGCGCCTTTTTTCACTTTATCGCCGATGTCTACATAGATTTTGCGGACTCGGCCGCTTTTTTCAAAAGATAGGTTAATATCGTCAACCGCTCTAACCCTACCGGTAGCGCTGATTTCCTGGACAAGATTTGCTTTTTCGGCGATTATAAAATTATAAATAGGTTTGTCTTCGCGGGTAAGAAAAAGGGACGCGGCAACGATTAGCGCGGCAATAATCACTAAGATAATAATGATTTTTCTGTTTTTTAAGAATTTTTTTGACATAAATGACACGAAAAAGCGATAAAACAATTATAAGTTATTTGTAGAAATTATAACAATTAGACCAAAAAAAACAATAATTAGGTTTAACAGGGTAAATAGTGTATAATTACGCGATATGGCAAAAAGAAAAACCGGGATAGAAAAGGGTAAAACTTCCCGTTCAAAAAAGACAAAAAAACGGCTTGCGATAAAACGCGAAATGTTGGTAAAAAGAATGTCTAAAAGACACGGATAAATTTTGTTTGAGTTGTTTGTATGGGACGGATTTTGGCGGAGCCAAAATCCGTTTTTTTCTTATTTTCGTTTTGCTTTGGAGCGTTCTATTTCGGTGAGGTGTTGTTTTCGCAAGCGAACATTGTTTGGTGTGATTTCCAGATACTCATCCCCCGCCATTATTTCAAGTCCCGTTTCAATGGAGAGTTTTTTTGGCGGAGTTAAAACAATATTTTCATCAGAGCTGGACGAGCGCATATTCGTCAATTGTTTTCCTTTGGTCGGATTTACAGTCATCTCCTCACCTTTTGAGGTATTGCCAATTACCATTCCGACATAAACTTCTGTGTTGGCGCCGATATATAATTCCCCTCTGTCTTGTAAATTATACAAAGAAAAACCGAGGGTCTTACCGGCCGCCATTGATATCATTGAACCAGTCGCTTTTTTGAATATCTCTCCGGCATATTCTTTAAATCCAATCACTCGGCTGGAGAGAATTCCTTCGCCTTTCGTGTCCACAATAAATTGTCCTCTATAACCTAACAGACCCCTTGTCGGTATTTCAAATATCAAACGCGCTGTATTTTCATATTGCTTCATATTTGAAAGTGTTCCTTTTCTTTTCCCCAATTTTTCTATTATGGTTCCTTGAAATTCATTTGGAATATCAATTGTCACTTCTTCATACGGCTCAAGTTTAGTGCCGTCTTTTTCTTTTATAATAATGCGGGGCTGTGAGACCTGCATTTCATATCCTTCCCGACGCATATTTTCAAGCAAAACCGCGATATGCAATTCGCCTCGTCCTGAAACTTTAAAAATCGTATCTGAAAAATCAATTTCCAAACCGACATTGATTTCAAGCTCTCGCTCCAAGCGTTCGCGAATTTGCCGTCCTGTCACAAATTTGCCTTCCCTGCCGGCAAAAGGCGAATTGTTTACCAAAAAATCCAGCGTAATCGTCGGTTCATCAATTTTAATGGCGGTCATCGGTTCTGCCTGTTCGTCATTTGTAATTGTCTCGCCGATAAAAACATTTGGAAGTCCGGCAAGCATTATGATATCGCCCGCAATTGCTTCCTTTGTTTCATTGCGAGACACACCCTTGAATGTAAAAAGTTTGGTTATTTTTCCGCTTCTTGTTTCACCGGTTGGTTTTCGGACAAAAACAGTATCGCCATCTTTTAAGACACCGTCATAAATTCTGCAAATCGCCAAGCGACCGAGAAAA
>JAGMBS010000022.1 GCA_023129575.1 Minisyncoccota bacterium | reverse complement strand
TGTAAAATTGGCCGAAGTGTTAAAATGGAAAAAAATAAGCGACAGAGAAAAAGATAAAAAGGATATTTTGTTTATAGAAAATTATTTGCAAAATAATCAATAAATATTTTTATGAAAACAGTTCACAATAAATTAATCCGGGATAAAATTCCGGAAATAATAAAAAATAATGGAGATGTTTGCAAAACGAGAATTTTGAATGAGGTTGAATACAAAAAAGAATTATTAAGCAAAATTGCTGAGGAATCTAAAGAGGTTCAAGAAACAAAAGGGGACAAAAAAGAATTAGTAAAAGAAATCGGAGATGTTTTGGAAATTGTTAATTATTTAATAAAAGTGTTTGATTTGGAGAAAAAAGAAATTGAGAATGTCAAAAAAGAAAGAAAACAAGCAAGGGGTGGTTTTGATAAAAAAATATTTTTGGAATATACGAAATAATAGACAGGGGCGGTTAGCTCAGCCCCGACGCAAGGTCGGGGTTCCGACTAAAACGTCGGGATTGGTTTAATCAAATAGTAATTTAAAAATTTAATAATATTTCAGATATATTTTATGTTTGGGCGGTTAGCTCAGTTGGTAGAGCGCTTCATTGACGTTGAAGAGGTCACAGGTTCAAATCCTGTATCGCCCACAAAATCAAAGTTCCAAAGCGATAGCTTTGGGGCTTTAAATTTTGCGAGGCGATACAGGATTTGAAAGACGGAGGCGCGAAGCCGACTTTTGAGCTTGTGAAAAAGTCGTAGCCGAGTCGGGGTCGAAGGTTCTTAATATTTTTGAGTGCGAAGCACGAAAAAAATATTAAGAAACCTGTGACCAAATCCTTCCTATTCTATCGCCCACAAGTTTATAGAGATTGTTAGAGGTTCAACCTCGGGAGGGGCGCTACAAGAGGTCCGACCTAAATGGTGGTTCAATAAAGTTTAGTGTATAAGAAATTATTATAGTCTTAATTAATAGGTCGGACCTCAAGTTGCTAAACGATTATATTTTGGTGACAGTTTACCCTATTAAATACAAAATTAAAGATTTTGTTCTTTTACTTCGTAAAAGATTTAACAGGGTGAAGAGGTCGGGCCTCGGTTCTGCAAAAGAGGGCGGGTATCGTTAGGGTTTGTGATATAATTATAGTAATGAATTCTAACAAAAATTTTGATAGTTGGAATAAAGAAAAGAAAAAAGTTGAAAATAGAGATATTGATAATCCTAAAATAATGTTTTGTGAAAAAGCCATTTGGTGGTGTTCGGTTGGTACTAATATTGGATATGAACAAGACGGAAAAGGAAAAAATTTTGAAAGACCTGTTTTAATTTTACGAAAATTTAATAAACATGTATTTTTAGGAATTCCATTAACAACTAAACAAAAAAATTTAGATTTACCTTTTTATTTTAAGTTGGAAGGAGCTAAGGTTGAATCTATTGCGGTTTTATCTCAAATCAGATTATTTAGTTCTAAGAGACTTCTCAGAGAGATAGAAATAATTAAATCTGAATTGTTTAGACAAATTAAGAAACAATTAAAAATAATTGAAAGATTATAAAAAGCCCCCCCGCTCGTGAGAGCGGGGGGTCGGCTGTTTCCAATAGGAAACCATTTATATTTATATACTACCAACACCTTTACATTTGTCAAGCGTGAATTTTAATAATGGTGTTATTAAGATGTCCGACCTCATAAGTGGTTCTAAAAGAGGTCTTAAATTAAGAGGTCCGACTTCGGTAACGGTAAAATAATGATTAGCAGTAAAAAGTTATATTTTTGTATAAGTTAAGAAGTCGGACCTCGTGACTGGAAATTATGTTAGTGATAGTTCACCCTATTAAAATTAGTATTTAACAGGGTGAAAAGGTCGGACCTCGTTCCTGCTAAATTTGGAGATATTGATAGATATTTTTCAGGGCCTTGATGCCGTCGCCGACGGCGATGTTGTTTTGGTGGTAGAGGCCGTCGGAGCAGTCGCCGGCCGCCCAGACGCCCTCCAGTGAAGTTTGTTGGGTTTTGGCGTCCACGATAATTGCCCCGAATTCGTCTAAATTTACCAAGTTTTTTATAAATTCGGTGGTCGGGTTTGAGCCAATTTCCACAAAAACGCCTTCGGTTGGGAGTTCTGTTTTTTTGCCGGTTTGGGTGTTTTCGTAAATTATGGATTTAACAAAATCGTCTCCTTTTATTTCCGTAATTTGAGCGTTTAGAATAATTTTTATTTTTGGCAGGGTAGAAACTTTTTTAACGATAAGAGGGTCGGCTTTAAGCGTTTCCGAGCGGTGAAGCAAAGTTATAGTTTTGGCGTAGCTGAGAAGTTGTTCCGCGCCGTCAAAAGCGGAATTGCCGCCGCCGACTATAATTACATTTTTGTCTGTGAAAAGCGGTCCGTCGCAAGTGACGCAATAGGCGATGCCTTTACCCTCAAATTTTTCCGCTCCGTTTGCTTGCAATTTTCTGGCGCGGTTGCCGGTGGCGATTAAGACGGTTTTGGCTTGATAGGTTTGGTCGGCAGTTTTAATTTCAAAACTTAGGCATCGGGTGCCTAAGTTTTTGATGCTTTCAACTTGGGCGGCGCGGATATCAACAATGTCGGTGGCGTAGGCGCGCAAATGATTTTCCATATTTTTCGCCAATTCTGCCCCGGAAATTTTTACAGTTCCAATCCAATTTTGAATTTCAGGGGAAACTGCGCTCTGCCCCGCGAAAGTTTCCGCGATCAAAATCGTTTTTATTTTTTTTCGCGCGGCGTAAATTCCGGCGGCGACGCCGGCCGGCCCTCCGCCGATGATTGCAAGGTCATACATAAATAATAGTATATAGGAGAAAGTTAAAAGTTAAAAGTGGAGAATAGAAAAAAAGAGGTCCGACCTCATAAGTGGCTAAAGAATGTATGGTTGCTAAACGATTATATTTTGGTGACAGTTCAGAGGTCAGACCTCAACAAAAAAAATAAAGAGGCGGATTTTGCTTCGCAAAATCCGCTATTGAAAATTTAGTCATTGAAAATTCAATGCCTAGCCCGTCTGACCGACGGTCGGCCTAGGGAAAATTAGAAATTAGAAATTGGAAATTGCTTAAATAAAAAAGCGGGCGACGAAGTCGCCCGCTTTTTTATTTAAGTTTTGATCTTCTCAAAAATGACGGAATGGCGTCCCAAGTGTCGTCGGCATCTTCTTCAATAATAGTCGCGGTTTTTGGTTTGGAAACGCTTTTTTTCGCTTTTTCTTTTTTCGCGCCCGAATTTCCGAAAAGTCCGCTTTTATTGTCTTTTTCCTTTTTTTCAACTTCTTCTGTTTTGGGCGTTCTGTGAAATAATTTTCTGTCCTCATCGCCGACTGTATTTTTAAAACCGGTGGCGATAACGGTCACTTTAATTTCATTTTTCTTTAATTTGTCGGTTTTTGATGTTCCGAAAATAACTTTTGCGTTTGAATCAATTGACTCCGTAACAATTTTAGCGGCGTCTTGGATTTCGTTAATTGTCAGATCATCTCCGCCCGCGACAGAAAGCAAAACCCCTTTAGCGCCCGCGATTGAAATATCAAGCAGGGGAGAATTGATGGCGTTTTTAGCCGCTTCTTCGGCTCGTTTCTCTCCAACCGCTCGCCCAATACCCATCAGAGCTGAACCCGCGTCGCTCATAATCGCTAAAATATCGGCAAAATCCACGTTAATTCGTCCCGGGACGGTAATCAAATCGGAAATACCTTCCACCGCTTCTTTCAAAACCCGGTCGCTCATAGCAAAAGCGTCATCCACGGTGGTGCCTTCCGGCGCGACGCTCAAAATGCGGTCGTTCGGAATGGTAATTAACGCGTCCACTTCTTGGCGAAGCCGTTCCAGCCCCTGTTCAGCGGTTGACATTCTTTTGGCGCCTTCAAATGAAAAAGGTCTGGTGACAACAGCTACGGTTAGTATTCCCAAATCTTTGGCGGATTTGGCGATAACGGGCGCGGCGCCTGTTCCGGTGCCTCCTCCAAATCCGGCGGTAATGAAAACCATATTGGCTCCTTTCAAAACATCTTGGATTTCCTCGGCTGTTTCTTCGGCCGCCCGTTTGCCTAAATCAGGATCCATCCCCGTACCCAAACCGTTGGTAAGATTTTTGCCGATGTGAATTTTCTTTTTAGCCGAGGAATAATGCAAGTCCTGAGCATCCGCGTTTACCGCGATAAATTCAACTCCTTGAACTTTTGATTTTATCATAAAGTTCGTGGCGTTTTTCCCCGCGCCTCCGACCCCAATAATTTTTATTCTCGCAAAGGCCTCTACATCGGTGTTTATTTTTGGCATAATGTTTTAGTGAATTAATAATTTTATCGCCTAATCGTTACTATCTATTTGCGATATATTCTATCAGAAAAATTGAAATTACACAAAGAATTGTTTAACCCATTTTTTGAATTGGTTTTTTAGAGCCCGGGCGGATTGTATTATATTTTGGTTTTCAGCGGTCGTTAAACCCATTAAACATAAACCGTAAGCCACCGCCCAAGTTGAATCCTGAATTTGATTGTTTGAACCGTTTAAGAATTGCAAATAGGCGACGCGAGCGGGCAATTTAAGCGACGCCTTGGCGAGGTCATTGATTGTGGCGATGCCAGACCCTCCTCCGGAAATAACAATTCCGGCCGGCAGCAGCTCGTTGCGTCCCAGCTTTTTCAAATGGGCGTCAATTAATTTAAAAATACTTTCCAAACGAATTGTCACAATTTCTTCCAATTCTTTTTGCGAATAAACCGTGGAGGTCATAACGCCGTGTTTAATTTTTTCGGCTTCTTCCAAACTGATTTGCAGCCCCAAAGCGATGTCATTGGTTACATCGGAAGAACCAATCGGAAAAACCTCCAATGAAATGGGAATGTTGTTTTCAAACACGACAATAGAAACGGTTTCGGCGCCGAGATTGGCCAAGACGCAGCCGGCGATTTTTTGGGATTTTGTGAGTGTGACAAAAGAGCCGGCAATCGGGGAAGCGGTAACATCTTCAATTTCAATGCCGGCTTCTTCAACCGCTTGGACAAGATCGCGCAGATGCTGTTCCAGGCAAGTGATGAAAAGTATTTCCAATTTCAATTTCTCGCCCCTCATTCCCAACGGGTCGCCCAAGACCCTTTTGTTGTCTATTTTATATTCAAGGGGAATTGTATGAATTATTTTTTTATTTAAAAGGGAAGCGTTGTTCTCGCTTTCAGTCAGCGTGTTTTTTATGTCAATGTCCGTTATTTCCGTATCGGCGCGAGTAATTATCGTCGCGCTTTTAGAATGAAGCCCTTCCAAACCGGTGCCTCCAATGGACACGAAGGATTTTTTGATTTTAAAGCCGGAATTTTTTTCCGCTTGCCGGACGGCTTGAATAACGCTGCGGGTTACCTCGCTCTTGTTAATGATATAGCCGCGCCGCAAACCTTTGGAGCGATAAAGCCCCCGGCCAATAATTTTGGGAACATATTTATTATCACTTTTAACCAATTCAACCACAACCACTTTTACTTGGTATGTTCCGATGTCTATTCCAACCGCGATTTTTTTAAGCACAATAATAAATAAGTATTAAGAATTAAAAATTAAATTACAAATCCAAAATTTAAAAAAATGAATTTTAAATTTAAAATTTTGAATTTTGATTGAAATCTTAATGACTGAATTTTGAATGTTTAAACATTCAAAATTTAAAATTGAATCAAAATTCAAAACTCATACTTCAAAATTATTTTTTGAATTCATAAAAAAAACAAACAAAAAAGATTAAATCAAATCAAATTTCAAATCTTCTTCTTATTCTTTCTTCTGCTCTCTCCATTTTACTACTATGTTCGCATCCTTTCAAATGCATTAAACCGTGGATAAGTAAAAACCCCGTGAATTTTTCAAAATTCCTGTCAAATTTGAAACACTGTTTTTGCGCCAAATTTAGGTTTATAAAAATTTCCCCTTCTTGCTTTGAAAACGAAAAACTCAAAACGGCCGCCGGTTTGTCAATTTTTCTGTATTTTTTGTTTAATTTGCGGGACAATTTGTCGCCAATCAGCGCCAAACTTAATTCATAATTTTTGCCCAAAACGGCCTCCTTGATTTTTTTGAAGGGGACGCGGGGAGTTTTTTTGCGGGTGGTGTTTTTGATACTGAACATAAAACAAGAAAAGGGCGGACGCTTCGCGTCCGCCCTTTTTTAATTATCTTAATTTATTTTCCGGCATCTTGCCGAGTTTTATGAGCCGCTGGATTTCCGCTTTTTTAGAAATGCTTTTGAGTGTCTCCTGTTTTTTTACATATTTTGATGTTTTGCGGTTGTGATAACGAATAGAGCGAACTCGCGGAAGAATACCCGAGTTGCGAATTTTTTTAGTAAAACGGCGGATGAGGTTCATATCATTTTCAGCGCCGTTATTTTTTGTGATTTCCACATTTATCATTGCTTTAAACTACCATTTTTTATGATTAGAAGCAAATAGAATTTATCTCAATTGTTTCAAATATGGCAGAAGGTCATTAATTTTGACCACTTTTTGCGTGACTTCCCGCAGGTCTTTTACAATGATTGTATTTTCCACGGCCTCTTTTTGGCCTAAAATAATCGCGTAGGGCATTTTTAATTTTTTGGCAATCTCTATTTGTTCAGAGAATTTATTGATATGCAGATCCTGTCGGATTGATATTTGCGCGCCGCGAAGCAATTCTATAATTGGCAAACTTCTTAATTTCGCTTCTTGTCCAAATTGAATGAAGTAAAATTTGGGCTTGCGCGAAGGAATTGAGGGCGTTTGGTTATTTTTAATTTGTTTAAATCCCAACGAAATACCCACCGCCAACGCGTTTCTTTTTCTGATAATTTTTTTTGCCAATTCATCATAACGGCCGCCCCGCCCCAATAATATCTCTTCTCTTTGTCCGCCGCCGGTTTGCTGTTCGGTTTTTATTTCAAAAATAATTTTGGAAAAATAATTATGGCGGCTCAGCAAAAAATTGTTAATGCGGTAAGCGATCCGCATAGATTCAAGATATTCCAGTATTTCCCTGAGATGCTTTTGGCTCTCGTTGGATAAAAAATAAATTGGCTTCGGAGCATCTTCTCTCACGGCGCGGCATTCTTTATGGGGGCAAAAAAGCAAATCAAAAACATTTTTTTTGTGAAAAGTTCTGCAGTTTGGGTGTAATTCAGCGGTATGGTTTTTATAATATTCAAACAACCCGTTTTTGAAATTTAAAAATGATTCTTTGTCCCCGGCGCTATTAATATCCACGCAAACATTTTCAAAACCCTCCTCGTTTAAGGCCGCCACGGCGGTATGAATAATTGTGGCCTCCGCTATGCCGTTAGAAACGCCGAAAATATCAAAATTAAAATTTTTAAAACGGGAAAAGGTTTTTTTACGCAACCGATTATTGGTTAAAAGGGCTTGATTATGATAAAGCATCGCAACCTCAGCTTCTTTGCGTTTGTCCGCGCGCGAATAATTTCTTAAAATGGACATTTTTTCTTCAGGACGCAAAAATATATCGCCGTCCAAATGGGTGGCGCGCTCGCGCGTTATTTTAAATCCATAATGCTTGGCTACCTCGTCTATTTTATCAATTGTTTGAGACATATATAGATAGTTGTAAAATTAACCGCTACAATTAATAAACTTAAAATCAAAATTGAATTTTAAAAAAAATTGTTTGCGAATTCCGGAAAGACGCCAATGTGGTTGAAAGGAAACAGACGCAAAAAAGCGCGGCCCATTATTAAATCTTCAGGCAAAACTCCCCAGACCCTGGAATCTGAACTGGCGGGGCGATTGTCTCCCAAAACGAAATACTCGCCGTCTTTTAATACGGCAGTCAATTTTTCCGAAGAGTGTTTTTTGATATATGGTTCCTTTAATTCAAATCCTTTCGGGTGGTCGTCGTTTTTAACAATAACTTTTTGCCCTTTTAGCTCAATTGTTTCGTTGGGCAGGCCGATTATTCTTTTTATAAAAAATTTTTTGTGATTGTTCGGGTATCGGAAGATAATAACTTCTCCGCGAGCGGGTTCGGTAAAATTATAAGACAATTGATCCACAATCAGATAATGTCCCGTTTCAAAATTGGGACTCATTGAAGCGCCGCTCACCAAAAAGGGTTGGGCGATAAAAATTCTGAAAGGCAATACTATGAGAATGGCGATTAAGGAGAATTTAAGCGTTTCAATAATAAAGTTTTCTTTATTTTCACTCATCTTGTTTATAGTTTACTCCAAACAAAACAAAAAAGCAAAAATTAAAACATATTAGAACACAAAAAAAATTTATTTATAGACATTATGATCTCCGACTGACAACAAGACAATTGTTTCTTTGGATTTGTATTCAAAAATTATTCTAGTTTTATAATTAACGGAAAAACTGTAACATTTTTTCCAAAGACCGTGAAGTTTGTGAACTTTAAGATATTTATGATTAACGGACTGATCTAATAATTTAATTTTTTCTTTTATCTCTTGCCGCAATTCAAAATTTAATCTTTTATATTGTTTTACAAATTTAGGGGAATAACCGATAATCATATTGTTTTAGCTAATTCATCTAAATCTCCATAAAAAATTTTACCCTCCCTGACTTCCTGTTGCGCCTCCAGGACATCTTTAATCGCTTCTTCTTCTGCCAGACGCGTCAAGGCCTTGCGCATAACTTCCGCTTTGTTGGACGCAAATCCGCTTTTAACAAAAGAATTCACAATCTCTTCCAAATGAGCCGGCAATGGGACTGATAATGTGGTCATAATTTTTTTATATTATATGATAATGTAATATGACATTATCATACATATTAAATTTGTCAAAATAAAAGATTTAACGGGACAGGTTTTTTCTTTATTTTAAGTTTTTCAAAACTTCCAATTTTAACCCCTTTTTACCTCAATTCTATTAAAACTCGCCCAATTTTGATGGAATTAGTACTTAGGAAGTGATTGAGAAATAACGATTACTTGACTTATATTCTTTGTTTATTGTAGGATAGTTATCCACACTAATGTTTGATTATTTAATATATTTGATTTCTTACATAAGTTATAATTAACACAAAAGGATAACATATATTGTATGGATTTAACTAAATCCCAAAAACTTTTATATAGAATAATTCAAGAAGTTGATACTTCTGATGATAAGGTCAAATTAGCTAAGTTTCAGTACTTTTCTGATTTTATTCATTATGCATTTCATAATCAACCAATATCAGATTTATCAAATCTCTATCAAAAACAAAAATTTGGACCATTGGCCCGTAACTTTAATAAAGATCTTGAAATTTTGATATCAAAAAAGTTAATTCAACAAGAGGGTGAATATAATTATTCCATTAAGAAAGATATTGATGTTTCTCTAAGCAAAGAGGAAGAAAAAACCATTAAATATGTTTTAAATAAGTATATAAAATATCCTTTTCATGTTCTTGTAGAGATTTCCCATAAACAGATTCCCTATTTATCAGCAATGGAGGGGGGTATTATAGAATATGATACTGCCTATAATTTAGTTGATGAATATGCTGACTATCAAACTGTTTAAACTAAAATTTTATGGAAGATTATTCAATTTTTGCTTGTGTTGATTTTTGGAAAGATATAAAAAAACTCAATATAAAATCTTCTTTTTTGGAATGTAATATATCTCGGGAAGAATTTAAAAAACTTTCTACTTCTGAAAAAATTTTTGCAGTTCCTATCTTAAGACAAATTAGTAATGCTATTAAAAATAAATTTAGAGCATTAAATGAAATACCTAATAATAACAGAAATGGGCAACAGCCATTTTTGTCTTCAGATTGGATTTTGTGGAAAATGAGATGGGCAGTTGATAATAGGGGAGCCCGTTACGGATTAAGAATTATTTATTCTGTAAACGGCAGTCATATTGTTTTTTCAACAATAAAACACAAAAAAGAAATAGCAAAAAAAGAAACACTTTTTCAGCAAGAAGCGATAGAAAGATTTAAAATATTTTTTGCGTGTAAAGACATAGAGTAATAAAGTAAATTAGCAATAGGTTGGCTATACGATAGCCAACCTATTTAGTATTACCCTAAATCTGCGCGGGTTTGGGGTGGTTTGTAGTGTTTTTTAGATGGTTAAAAATTATTGAGTAGTCGGAGTACTCAATAAAAAAATCTAAAGAAAAATAATTTGACTTTATTTTGGTTTTGGCCTCTGATTTATTTTGCGATAAAAATTTTCTTGACTTTATTTTTAGAAATAATATACTGAACGCAAGTGAAGAGTTGAAGAAAGGACAAATAGGGGTTGAGACAATTTAATAAAAGGACGAAAGGATGAACTGTGATTATTATCTGGTTGCCTTAAATCATAGGGAGCGAATGGCAAAACCGTCTTTTTTAGTTGGTTTTTTTGTTTGATATTTATTATTAATTATTGGAAGGTGGAAAGTAGAAGGTGGAAAGTAGAAAACATTTGCTTCGCAAATTGTTAATCAATATTCTACATTCAACATTCTACCCGCCAAAATATTATGCAAACTTTAAATATGTTTGGGCAAGATATTATTAAAAAAATGCCGATTTTGTTAGCCGCCGCTTTATTTATGAGCGGTTTTTTTGTCGTCGGATTGGCGTTGGCGGAACATACGGCCGGGGTGGAGGTTCTTCCTCAATACGTCGCGGGGGGGGGCGCTGATAACTATACATTTACGGTTACGAATAGTGGTGCGAATTCT
The DNA here is from genome assembly GCA_023129575.1 of Minisyncoccota bacterium. Taxonomy (GTDB): domain Bacteria; phylum Patescibacteriota; class Minisyncoccia; order Phycocordibacterales; family UBA12079; genus JAGMBS01. The sequence goes on along the minus strand of JAGMBS010000022.1, from coordinate 89 downwards.
CTTATATCAATTAAAATAACAGTGCCTTCAGAATTTAATGTTGAAACTGCTATGAGTTATAGTTGTCCGGAGGGATGGTCATCAACTAT
>JAGMBS010000021.1 GCA_023129575.1 Minisyncoccota bacterium | reverse complement strand
AGCCGTTCCTTTTGTTTTTCTTCATTGAATTGAACCATACCTGAATTATATCTTTTTTTTTATCGCGATTCAATAGAAAAAGCGACAAAAAAAGCAAGTGGCGAGAATTAAGGAGCAAGGCGGAAAATCGCTCCGCGATTTTCCTTGTATGTGTTAAAATAGTCTTATGCGAACAAAAATTATCAACAATTTAAGCGCAATGAATAAATTTGCCGGGGCTTTTGTTAAAAAATTGCGTCTGAATAACCAGAGGGCGGCCGTAATTGGTCTGCAGGGTAATTTGGGTTCGGGGAAGACAACTTTTGTTCAGTGTGTGGCAAAGATTTTGGAGATAGAACAATATATAACCAGCCCCACTTTTGTTATTCAAAAAAAATATAAAGTAAATAAACCGGGTATTAATTTTGTAAATTTAATTCATATTGACGCCTATCGCTTAAATTCCGGGGAGGAATTAGCGCGGCTCGGCTGGCGGGAAATTGCGGCTAATCCCAAAAATATTATTTTCATAGAATGGCCGAAAAGAGTGGAGGAAATTTTACCGTCGGACGCGATAAAACTGCATTTTGAATTTATTGATGAGCAAACAAGAAAAATTTCTTATAAGTGAGATTAATAATTTCACTTAAATTTATTTTTTGGAATTTTTGATTGCTTAATAAGAGCAAACAAAGTACCAATATGAATCGGCTTGTTTTTTCCGTGTATCGGCACAGGGACTGTAATTCCGGATAGAGAGTGAACAAATATCTTATGGCTGCCCTTTTGTCGGGATAAAACAAAATCGTTGTCCTCAAGGATTTTAATTATTTTTTTAGCAGTTATTGGCCGCATAAGATATTTTTGCTTTAGAAGGAATAGCCGCTGAAACATCATCAATAATCGGACGGGAATTGAAAATGGGAATTTTTTTACCTTGAGAAACCATTTCTTCAAGCCACAACTCCAATACTTCCCGAGCATATTTTTTAGCTTCTTCAAATGTATCGCCAAAAGTGACACACCCGGGGAAACTGGGGAAAGATACATTATACCCGCCTTCAATCGCCGGCTCAAAAATTACCGGATATTCAAAAATTTTTTTATATTTTAATTTTTTACGCATAATTAAATAATATCAAAAAAATATAAAGTGTCAATGAGAAAAGATAGTAAATACATAAATTTCTAACCCGCCGGTAGGCAGGTTCAATTTTCCAAAATTATTGAAATTCATTTTCTGTAAAACAATTCCTGCACAACAAAAAATTTCTTCAAAAAACCCCGCCCAAAATAAAAATTTTTCATCTTGGGTGGGGTTGGTATAAATCAAACGGCGGAACCATTTTTACTGAATCGCTGTCGCAAGTCAGTGATTCCTGCGAGAATAACTCCGCAAACAACAAGAAATGTTGGAATTGCCCACAAACTGACATAGCGTCCGGCAAAAACATAATGGCTTATAGTTTTATACCCGACCGACTTTAGGAGAATAGAACTTCCGTTTAGGATAATTGGAAGACAAAAATAAGTTACAATTATCCAGAATGCGGATCTGCCCCACTTGTGTTGTCCTCTTCTCATAACTTTCCAAAAAACGAGAAGAAACAAAAAAATCATCGGCATAAATGCAGTGCCAAGGAAAAAATTAAAACTATTTCCCCCGGCAAGAAAAGTGTATGGCGCCGAAAATATACAACCGATTAAAACATATACCATACACACCAAAAAATATCCTGCTAACTTTAATAATGTCGAACCTATTTGTTCCATTTGTTGCGCGAGCAATAACATTTTAAGCACCTCCTTGGAATTTTTTTGAATGGTTTAATTTGTGGAATCGTCCGTTTTTGTTTTTTTATTAAGAACTGAACTGCCCACAATGATAACATTAAAATATAATTTGTCAAGACATTGCGGAAGAATTCAAGAAGGCCTGAGTGGAAAAAATAGCGCTAATTTTGCGTATTCGCGTAAAATTAGCCCTATTTTATGTGAATAGGGGGTTTTGAATGATTAATTTCTTGATGATTGGATGTTTAAACATTCAATATTCGGTAATTCAAAATTGAATTGAAATTCAAAATTCATACTTCAAAATTAACCTTCGGGAGTATTTTATAATTCAAAATATGCTAAAATGTTTGTGTGAAAAATAAACACACAAGTAATAAACGGTTGGTTTTATTAGATGCTTACGCGATTTTGCATCGCGCCTATCACGCGTTACCTGATTTCACTTCAAGCAAAGGCGAACCGACAGGGGCGCTTTACGGCGTGTCGGCGATGCTGTTAAAAATAATCAAGGACCTGAAACCGGATTATATTATCGCCTGCTATGATTTGCCCGGACCGACCTATCGGCACGAAATTTACGGCGATTATAAAGCCGGCCGCCAAGAAAAGGAAGAGAATCTCATCAGGCAAATAGAGCGGTCCCGGGATATTTTTAAGGCCTTCCATATTCCCATTTATGAAAAAGAGAGTTTTGAGGCGGATGATATTTTGGGGACAATTGTTGAAGAATTAAAAGGCGCCGAGATTGATATTATCATCGCTTCCGGCGATATGGATACTCTTCAACTTGTGGATAATAAAAAAACGCGGGTTTATACTCTCAAGAAAGGAATTAACGACACTATTTTATACGACGAGGACGCCGTCAGGGACAGATTTGGTTTTGGCCCCGAATTATTGCCGGATTATAAAGGGTTGCGGGGCGATCCCTCCGACAATATCATCGGTATCGCGGGCATCGGAGAAAAAACAGCGACTATTTTAATTCAAAATTTCGGAACGATTGAAAATATCTACCGGCGCCTGAAAAAAGACGAGACGGTTTTTTTAAATAAGGGGATTACAGCCAGAGCAATCGGGTTGTTGAAGGCGGGCGAGGAGGAGGCCTGTTTTTCAAAGGAATTGGCGACAATCAGACGGGACGCGCCCATCAGATTTTCTTTGCCAAAAAGAGAATGGCGAGAAGCGGTGAAAATGAGCGAAATAATTTCTTTATTTCAAGAATTCGGTTTCAGGTCTTTAATTCAAAGAGTTAAAAATTTGTTTTTGGAAAAAATGTCCGATTTTAAAGAAGAACGCGCGGAAACCGAATTGCCAAAAAATATTGAAGAAAAAATTGATGAAAATGATTTGCAAAAAACGGCAATCGCCTTATGGCTTTTGGATTCCAATATCACGGAACCGACTTTGGCCGATTTGTTAAGTTTCAGCGGCCAAAAAACTTTTGCCGCCGCCCGGAAATTTATTTTGGAAGAAATAAAACGGAAAAAATTGGAAACCGTTTACGCAAAAATAGAAATTCCGCTGATTCCCGTGGTGAAAAAAATGGAAAAAAACGGTATCGGAGTAAATCTGAAATTTTTGAAAAAATTATCGGCGGAATATCACAAAGCGTTGGACAAATTGGAGAAAAAAATTTGGAAGGACGCCGAGACGGAATTTAATATTAATTCTCCCAAACAATTGGCGGAAATTCTTTTTGAAAAAATGGAATTGAAATTAAAAAATCATAAAAAAACTTCCACCGGAATGCGTTCCACAAAAGAATCCGAATTGAAAAAAATGTTGGAAATTCATCCTATTATAGAAGACATTTTGAAATATCGGGAATTGCAGAAATTGCTTTCCACTTACATAGATAATTTGCCCAAATTGGCGGGCAGAGACGGCCGGATTCATACTTCGTTTTTGCAAACGGGGACCACGACGGGGAGGATGTCCTCCAATAATCCTAATTTGCAAAATATTCCCATTCGGACCGAACAAGGGAGGAGAATTAGAAAAGCTTTTGTTCCCCGAGACGGTTTTGAATTGGCGGCGTTTGATTATTCTCAAATAGAATTGCGGGTCGCCGCCTTTTTGTCCGGCGATGAAAAGATGCTCGGGATTTTCAAGAGCGGAAAAGATGTTCATAGCGCCGTGGCGTCTGAAATTTTTGGGGTTTCTTTGGAAAAAGTAAATAGCGGGATGAGAAGGAAAGCAAAAATAGTGAATTTTGGAATTTTGTACGGGATGGGCATTAACGCCTTGCGGCAAAATCTGGAGGACGCTTCCAACGGGGGAGAGAAAATAACTCGGGCGGACGCGCAGAAATTCTATAATAATTATTTTGACAAATTCAAAACTTTGGCGGACTATATTGAAAAATCAAAAAAACAAGCGCGCGACTTGGGTTATACAAAAACATATTTTGGACGAATTAGATATTTTGAGGGCCTGCGATCCAATCTCTCGTATATTCGCGCGCTGGCGGAAAGAATGGCGATTAACGCGCCTATTCAGGGAACCAGCGCCGATATTATAAAATTGGCGATGGTCCAAATTGATGATTATTTAACCGCCGAAAATTTGAGCGGCAGAGTAAAAATGCTTTTGCAAGTTCATGACGAACTGCTTTTTGAAACGGAAAAAGGTTTGGATAAAAAAATTTACGCGGATATTAAACAAATAATGGAGTCCGTAATCTCGCCGAAAGAAACCGCCGGCCTTGTTTTTGAAGTGAATATAAAGAAAGGGAATAATTGGGGCGATTTGAAAAATTATATAGTTTAGAATTGTTTTTATATAATAAAATTATGCTTTATTTTTTACACGGGGATGATATTTCAAATTCAAGGAAAAAATTAAAATCCCTTTTGGATTCGTTATTTGCCAAGAAACCAAACGCGGGTTTTTTCAAATTGGAAGCGGATAATTTCAGCGCGGGAAAATTGGAGGAATTATTGGGCGGTCAGGGATTATTTGAGAGGAAATACATTGTCCAACTGGACGGCTTGTTTGAGGATAAAGACATATCTGAATTATTACTCCAAAAAATAACTGACCTAAAAGAATCTGAAAATATTTTTATTTTTATTGAGGGCAAAATTAGCCGGCCGATTTTGAAAAAGATAGAAAAAGCGGCCGACCAAACCCAAGAATTTTCTTTAGATAAAACGGCGGGAAAATTTGGCGCGGCGGGCGGCGGCTCCGCCGCCGCCGATTTCAATATCTTCGGTTTGGCGGATGCTTTCGGCCAGGGAGATAAAAAAAAATTATGGGTTTTATACCAAAAAGCGCGAATGAAAAATATTCTGCCCGAGGAGGTGAGCGGGATTTTATTTTGGCAATTGAAATGTTTATTTCAAGCGCGGGACGCGCGTAACGCCAAAGAGGCGGGGCTGAAACCTTTTGTGTTCAATAAAGCGAAAAGATTTTCTCAAAATTATTCGCGAGACGAATTATTAAAAATGAGTTCCGATTTGGTTTCCATTTATCACGAAGCGCGCCGAAGCGGTTTAGCCCTTGATTTAGCTTTGGAAAAGTTCATCTTGGAGATTTAGACGAACGGCTCAACAAGTTGAGCCGTTCGGTTTTTTTGTCGAATTTTTTATTCCCCCTTACTTTTTTGAGACATCAATTTTTTTAATTGCGGCAATACTTGTTTTGCCGCTTTTTCGCCGGCTGAAATTATATTCTTGCCGCCTAAAAAATTATTCCAGTGTAAGTTGCCGGATTGTGGAGCAATTACCACATCAGCATTTTGAATATTATAAGAAGCAAGATGATGGCGTAAAAGATTAATTGAATTGTTGGCAATTTTATAAAAACCAAAATTGGCATTGCCGTTATTGCCGTTAATAAAATAATCAGCGTCTAAATTAACCGCTATTGTTAATTCCGCCCCCATTTTTCTCACAATTTCAACCGGTATTGGCAATGACAAACCCCCGTCAGCTAATAATCTGCCGGCTCGTTTTACAGGTTTGAAAACCAAAGGAAATGAAATACTTGTCCTGATTGCCGATGCGACACCTCCTTTGTTTATAGAAACACTTTCGCCTGTTTTTATGTCAGTTGTTATAACCGAAAGAGGAATTTTTAAATTTTCAAAATTTATTCCATTGAGATAATTCTCAATAAAATTTTTTACTTTTTCACCGCCAAGCAATCCTTGTTGAAAAGAGGGATCTAAAAGAGAAAAGATTAATTTCCAGTCAACATCATTTGCTATTTTTTCTACCTGTTTAATATCTTTTGTCCCGGCATAAAAACCGCCTACCATTGCTCCAATACTTGAGCCGGCGATAAAATCAATAGGGATATTGTTTTCCTCTAAAACTTTAATTACTCCAATATGGGCCAGCCCCTTTGGACCGCCGCTGCCCAACGCTAAACCGATTTTTGGTTGTTTGTCCATTTTATTACTCAAGTTTTTTCCAAATCCTATCCCAAAATACCCGATAACGGTGAGTTTTTAAGATAAGATAAAGCCCCAAAGCGATTAGAGTTAATGGCCAAATAATTCCTCCGACATCCCCGACAATAATACCCAAATTTTTGAGTAAAAATACAACCCCGATGATAATTAAAAGAAAACTAAAAAACATATTTTTTAAATGATAAATTATAATTTTAATTGCAAAAGCAAAAGCGTTTAATTATCAAACTTAGAATTACGAAAATTAAACGCTTTTTCAATGCTTTTGTATTGCTTTTGACTTGCCCAAACAATCATTTATTTTCCGACCAATTCCAGTAAAGATAGCCCCCTACACCTAAAATTACCGCTATTCCAATTATAATTCCGATTGTTAACGGGCTTGACCAGTCAATATTTGTTAAAAAAGTTGGCATAGATTTTGTGTTATATTAAGGTTGATAATAATCTGATAATCCGTTAAGTGGATTAAATCTCGACCTTTAAAATAAAACAGCAATCATTTGATCTGATACTTTTGCTGAATTTATTTTTTTATTAAGGAATGAATATTCCAAAAGCAATCCGTCCATCATACTGATAAGTAAAAATGTTAATAATCGGCTGTCAACTTTTTGAATTATTTTTTTGTTTGCAAACACTTCCTTAATTACCGGATGAATTAAATTAGCAACCCGCTCTCTCAGTCGGGTAATGTGTTTTGTTATTTGGGGGTTATTTGGCGATAACTTCAGTATTAACGCTTTGATGAGATTTTTTTCTTCAAAACCAAAATCCAGATAATTCGTGACTATCCGGCGCAATTTTTTATCAGTGGTTGTTTCTTTTAACGCTTTTGCGATAGACAAACTTAAATCATCAGACACGGCGTCAAGCACTTTTCCATAGACCTCCGCTTTGCCGGTAAAATGATAATAAAGAGCCGCTTTGGTAATCTTGAGTTTTTTGGCAATATCATTCATTGAAACACCCAAATAACTGTATTCGGAGAAAAGTTGGCGAGCGACATCAAGAATATATTTTTTGGTGTCTCGAATAGCGTATTCAGGTTGTTTTGTGATTGTCCCCATTTTTTTATTATTTTTTATTTACTTACCGAGCGGTAAGTAATTCTTAATATAAGAATATCAAGAGGACAAAATTTGTCAAGCAAATTTAGTAATGTAAAATATACAAAGTTTTGATTTAAGGAAAATAGAGAAAAAAGTTTTAAAAATTTGATTTTCTGATAAAACAATTTCGGCAAACGGGTTTATAAATATAAGAACCGTCGTCCGGCACAACAGGAGGCAACTTGTCCAAAACGGGCTTGCCAGTTTTATCAAAAATTTGAGTATAAACGGCTTCCATTTTTTTGCAAACTTCACAGACTGCTCGTTTGTAAATAATTTTATTTGGTCCCAATTCTAAAATTTTTCGGATAACGGGAAACATTTTACCAATATAATCTGTGTCTAATCCGGACATTATAATTTGTTGGTTTTTTCTTTTTAATAAAGTTTCAATCGCTTGAATTTCATTTTCTTCAAACATATGAATTTCGTCTATTCCTATAATATCTAAATTTTTATTGAGCAATTCGTTTAAATTGGATATTTTTTGTGAGGGGATAATGTTTCCGTTTTTAGATTGTATTTGTTCGTCACGAACATTTCTTTTGGGTTGAAACAGCCCAAAGGAAATGTCTGTATATTTAAGTGGCATAAAACGGCCTATTGTTTCAAATGATTTGCCGCCTTTCATCGGACCGAGAATTACAATTAATTTAGACATTTTTGTTTGTCCGCCCGGTAGAATTCGCACGCAAATCACTGCGGAGGACCTCGTTTCACTCACTTGTCCGCCCAGTAGGATTCGAACCTACGACCGTCAGCTTAAAAGGCTGCTGCTCTACCAAACTGAGCTATGGGCGGATATTTTTGTTTATTGAATTTTCAATCGCATGCTATGTTATCAGACGGCAGCCTTTTAAGAAACTTAAAAGCCATGAAAGCTCTTAGACATCGCTTTCATCTCCACCACCTGAGCTATGGGCGGATATTTTTGTTTATTGAATTTTTAACGGATATAAAAAATCACTCCTAAAATATACCAAAAAAATGGGAAAAGTCCATTTTTTCTTTCAGATTTTTGATTAAAGAGGCAGATCTATCGCTAAAAATCCGGCGCCGCTCAAAAGAATTGAAATCAATATCGCGGTTATAAGGATGTAAAAATCTATTTCTGTTTCTTTTAATTTTCTTTTTTTCGTCTTTAATATTATTTCTGCAATTATTACCGCCAATAAAACAAAACTTGCAATTTGGGCAAAAAAACCGACAATGAGCGAAAGTCCCGCCAGCGCGCCAAGCAACGCGAGAAGCGTCTCAGTTTTCTTTTTCTTTCTTTTTTTCAGTTCAAAATAGGCCTGTTTCAAAAAATAAGCGCCGGCAACCGCTCGCAAAATTAAAGGCGCGATAAAACCAAAAGAAAGCAATTCTGGCAGTGGATTCAGCATAATGATATTATATCATATTGTGAAAAAAATAAAATATTTTTTAATCCTGCATAATATCCGCAGCGCTTACAATGTCGGTTCTATTTTCAGAACCGCGGACGCCGGCGGTATCTCCAGAATTTTTCTGACCGGTTATACTCCCGTGCCGACTGATAAATTTGGCAGAGAAACGGGCGGTATTTCTAAAACCGCGTTAGGGGCTGAGAAAAATATTCCTTGGGAATATTTTTCTCAGCCCGCCCCTCTGATTAAAAAATTAAAAAAACAAAATATTCAAATTATCGGAGTGGAACAAGCCCAAAATTCGGTTGATTATAAAAAAATTAAAATTAAAAAACCGGTCGCTTTTGTCTTTGGCAACGAAGTTCGCGGTCTTTCAAAATCGCTTCTCAAGCAATGCGATCTTACGGCGGAAATTCCGATGCGCGGCAAAAAAGAATCGCTTAATGTCTCCGTTGCCGCGGGTATCGCTTTATTTAGCATTTTGGATATATAACATTTCAAAAAAAAGCAAAAAATTCAAAAACAACTTTTGTGGGAGTATAAGTGTTTATCTCTCCCTAAGAAAGTTAGTTTTTGAATTTTTTGCTTTTTTACCCGATACTTATTATACTTAATAAGTATAAACATCCACGAGTTTTCCTTCGCCATCAAGCAATTCTATAATCTCTCTCTTGTTTTTCCACAATTCCTGTTCGCGACCTAAAAAGACCCGCCATTCCTGTTTGTAAAAATCATCGTCATTTTTATGCGCGTCCAAACAGGCGTTATAATTTACTTCGGTTGTCAAATAAGTTCGGCATTCAGATTGCATATCCAAAGGCAGATTCAGAGGAATCTCGCAACGGGGCAGTCGCTCTATGTAATTCCAACAGTCGTCGTCAAACGCGTTCGGTCCCGAGAAAGGCAAATTTTCATCTTCCACAAGCGGACATTCTTTTTTCAAATTCGGTTCAAAATCTTGAAATTGTTCCAAATAACCCGAACACTTATTTACTTGAAAAGAAACCCCGATAGGCGACCGCCCGCTTGAAATGATTATTTTGTCTCCGCCAGACGCGAAAATGGCGGTTTCCGGATTTACTCGGGAAGAATAAGGGAGTTTGGACGCTTCGCCGATTTGAATTTGAACGCCCGTCATCGCGCTTTTTAAACTCCAATCGGAGATTTGTATTTTTTCGGCAACGGAAGTCCCCGCTTTTAATTCTATATATTCCTCGCGGACATCCGCGCGGGAACCGCGGCAGCGATTGATTTTTATTTTTTCGCTGAAGGGGGAAGTTCTTTCTCTTTTTTCTATCTCTTCCAAAATTATTTTAATTTCCCGGGCTTCTTTTTCGGCTTGTTTTATTTCCAAAGCGATTTTTTCTTCAGAACTAAGAGTTTTGGGAGGAGATTCTTTTTTAATTCCCAGCACGTCGGCTAATGATTTGCCGTCGTAAGTTCTGCCTGAATCAAGCGGCGCGGGGGGTTCAATAAAAATTCCGCTGCGGTAAGCCATTCTTTCCGGACCGCCGAAAAAAACCCACACCAAACCCAATCCGGCCAAAATTAAAAATATATATATTACTTCTTTATCCATATAAGCAAGTATAAAGTCAAAAGCCCATAAAGTCCATAAAGTTAAAAATTAAGGGCGAATTTTTACTTAGGAATGCTATTCCTAAGTAAAATTAAATAGGCAGATTAAACGTTGTTTTTTAATTTAGCGAGTTTTTCTCTGACAATTGTGGCGTCATCCCAGTCCAGTTTGGAATTATTAGGACCCATAATATACGGGTCGCTTCCTTTGCCCGTAATCAAGACAGTATCTCCGGTTCGGGCCGCTGCCAGCGCTTTTTCAATCGCTTCGCCTCGGTCCATAATAATTTCATAAATCGGCCTGTTTATTCCTGTGGCCATCTCTTTTACGATTTTTCTCGGATCTTCGTCGTAGGGGTCCTCGTTGGTTAAAATAATTTGCGAGCAGTATTTGTCGGCGATCGCGCCCATTGTTTTTCTTTTCCATTTGTCGCGGCCCCCGCCCGTATTGCCCAAGACGCAAATTCTCTTGGAGTTAGGGAAGACCTCGTATAATTTTTCCAGAGAGTCGGGCGTGTGGGCGTAATCCACAATCACGGTGAAGTCCTGCCCCTCATTTATCCGTTCCACCCGCCCGCGGATGCCGCGAAATTTTTCCAGGGCTTTTTTGATAGTGTCTGTTCCGATATTTTGGCTTTGGGCGAATTTAACCGCCGCCAAGATATTATAAACATTAAACCGGCCAGACAAGAATGAATTTATTTTTTGTTCGTCTATCGTTAATGACAGTCCGGTTTTTTTCAACTCAAAGGGCTCGGCGTCCTTGAGCGCGTATTGGTGTTTTTCTTTAATGTCAATTTGTAAAAATTTATGGCTTTTTTTATCGTCTTTATTGACGATAATATTTTTTCTTTTTTTAGGCGATTTTTCCAAAGTTTTGGCGATTTTTAATTTGGCTTCTAAATAATTTTCGTAAGAGCCGTGCGCTTCAATATGTTCCGGGGCGAGGTTGGTAAAAATCAGCGAATTGAGTTGAATAAATTTATGCCGAAATTGTTTGGTTCCCTCCGATGTCATCTCTAAAATTACAAAATCGCATTTTTCCCGAACGGCCTTGCGTAAAAATTTTTGCATAAAAAATCGGCCCGGCATTGTCATTTTGAAATTATTATTTTCGGATTTTTGGCCAATTTTGAATCGCAGCGTTCCCGCCAAAGCGGTTTTATAGCCGGCTTCTTCTAAAATCGTGCTGACCAATTCAGCCGTGCTGGTTTTCCCTTTGGTGCCGGTAATTCCCACCACGAAAATTTTTCGGGAGGGGAAGCGATAAATAAAAGCGCCCAAAAATGAGAGCGAATAATGATAAAGCGGCTGCAGTTTCCCAAAAACGCCCTTAGGAATTATTTTTTTAATTTGAAATAGGATTTTATCTAACACACTGACAAGTATAAAGTAAAAAGTTGAAAGTATAAAGCGCTGGACAATAATCAGATTATGTTATACGATAAAAGCAGAACAGTTAAGATAAATCACAATTTATTTTATTGACAACAAAAAAAGAAAGGAGGTAAGAAATGACACGATCCGAAATCAAATATTTTTTGCAAATTTGGCGGTTTAAAATAAAATCATTTCCAGGCAAAATTAAAAGGATTATGTGGAACGGATGTATCTTACTTGGATGGCACCGCTTATGGGTGCGTGAGGATGAGTTTCACAAATCTTTGAATATGGACATACTTGCAATGATGGAAATGAGTCGCAAGAGAAGACAAAAATATCTCAAGGGCCTTTTGCGAAGGAGAGAGGTTGCGCACCGAAGAGATTGCTGACCAAGTTGTTCTTGTTTCGGAGCCGAGTTTGCGAACGCAAACTCGGTTTTTTTATTTCCCTAAAAATTTGATGGCGGCTTTTATTTTTTCGCCGATGTCGGTAACAGATTTGTCAATTTGACGCAGGGCGTCGGCGGCTTCGCGGGTGGAATAACCGAGGGCTTTCAAAGCGTCAATCGCGTCCAGTTCATCTTTCATATCACTTCCGCCGACGCCCCCATTCGCGATTTTATTTTTCAATTCCAAAATAATTCGCTGGGCGTTTTTTTGTCCGATACCGGAAACCTTGGTTAAATAACTTGTGTCGCCGGACGAGATGGCGGAAATTAAAGTATCCACGCTGGCGACATTCAAGACCCCCAGCGCGGTTTTCGGGCCGATGCCGGAAATGCCGATTAATTTTTCAAAAAAATCCAAATCGGCTTGTTCCAAAAAGCCGTATAAATCCAAAGAATTTTCCCGCGCCGCCAAATGAGTCCAAATTTTTGTTTCTCCCGCTTGTTTTTTCAATTTTTCTCTTGTTTCCGCCGTTATGAATATCTTATATCCCACTCCCGAAACATTTAAAATGACAAAACCGTCTCCTTGCTGGCTGATTTGCCCTGTGAGTTGTGAAATCATTAATTACAGTATACTGGATAACAGTTGATTTTCAAGAGAAAGTCAGTTAATATGATAGTTGTTATGCCAATAATTAAATCGGCCAAAAAAGCGCTGAGGGGTTCTCAAAGAAAGAGAGTTTTTAATTTGCGCCGCAAAAAAGCGATGAAAGAAGCGATTAAAGCCGTTCATATTTTGGCGGCGGATAAAAAGAAGGATGAAGCGAAGCCGCAGCTTTCTTTGGCTTATAAAGCGATTGATAAGGCCGTCAAACGGGGAGTGCTTAAAAAGAATACGGCGGCGCGCAAAAAATCCGCTTTGTCTCGGGCGATTAAAAATATCTAAATTTAAGATTGAAGGGGCGGGCGCGGAGCGCCCGCCCTTTTTGTGCTATAATTCATTTTATGAACAAAATTTTTTTCAACAAAGACCAAATTATTTTGGGAATTCTGGGAGCGGTTTTAATTTTGTTTGGTATTTTCCATTTTGGCGATAAACAATTCCAAAAAACGCGCGCCGCGATAGCGCGAACAAATAATTTAATTGCAAGCCAGCAAATTGAGTTGGAAAATATACAGGGGAAAATAAAACAATTGGAAGAGGTAAATAAAACAGAATTGGATAATCTAAAAATAGAATTGTCTCAAGAAAAAGAAAAAAGGGCAGACGCTGAAGAAGCGCGCCGGAAAGAAACAGAGATTGCCCAAAAACAACTGGCGAATTTGGAGGAAAAAATGGCGGAGACCGAAAAAAGCGATTTGACGGCAATTGTTCAACAATGGGAACCGTATATTGTGGCGGTGGAATGCGATTTTTATTCTCCCGAAACCGGCGAACTGTTTATTCAAACAAGCGGCTCGGGGCTTTTAACCAAATGGAAAAACACTTCCGCGGCGATTTTAACCAATAAACATATTGTTACGCCGCTGTCGCTCAATCTGGGTAATATCGCCGACCGCTGCCTTATCAAATTTCCCCAAAAGGATATTTTTGTCACATCCGACAATATCTCCGTTTTGACGGACGAGTTTGACTGGGGCTTGATAACGATAGATTTTCAAAATGAATATATCGGCGAACTTATGCAGACCCCGCCGTATTTATGCGTCGCCGGCCCGGTTTTGGGAGATGAAGTCGCGATTTTGGGCTATCCGAATATCGGCGACGAGACAAATGTTACGGTAACCGACGGGATTATTTCCGGTTTTGACGACAATTATTTCATCACTTCCGCCAAAGTGGAAAAAGGCAATTCCGGCGGAGCGGCCGTCTCGCTCAAAAATAATTGTTATCTCGGCACGCCCACTTTCGCCACAACGGGAGAAATAGAATCCCTAGCGCGCATTCTGGATGTCAAAGTTTTGTTTAAATAATTCGCGCCCTCGGCAGGAATTTTACCCTGTTAAATTTCTTTTTGTTTAGATAATTTGCCCCCTCGGCAGGAATCGAACCTGCATCATGACTTCCGCAAAGTCACATTCTATCCATTGAACTACGAGGAGTGTGGAAATTATAATACAAAAAACAAAAAGATTTAACAGGGCGAACCTACATCGCAGATTCCGCAAACTCGCGTTCTATCCGTTGAACTACGAGGACATTAAAACTTAGGCATTGGATGCCTAAGTTTTGTTAAAACCCTAATTTTTCAATGACCGTTTGCAAAAATGGCTCGCGGTGTTCCACTTCTTTTAGACGCTTCAATAAATACTCTTTTATTTCCTCCGCGTCAACCGTGTCTTTTGGCAAAGGAATAATAATATAGGGGCTTGTTTTCTTTTTCGCTTTGAAAAGTATCTTGCCTTGCTTGTCCTCCATAGATTTAGCGAAGGAGGACCCGTCCACCCCAGGCGGATTAGGGCTATCCGCTACCCAAAAAGATTCCAAATCGGAATAGGGGATTAATTTATCATTTATCAAAATTCCTTTTTCCGAAAGAGTAAAATTTATTAAAGACGGTCGTTTGCTGGCGTAGAGAGATAAACTAAAAGCGCTCAAAAGTATAAAAATGCCAAAGAGAATATTATTGAAAATATAAGAGGTTATAAAAGCGCCCAGCGCCAAAATCCAAAGGCACCAATACCAATCGGCGCCTTTATGGCGGTATTTATATTCAAACGCTTTCCATTTTATTTCGGAGACCATATACATAAGTGTAAAGTCAGCCCGGTTAAATGTAAAGTTTATTTAACGGGCTAAAAAAGTCCGTAAAGTCCATAAAGTCAGAAAATGGACGGCGGCGGAGCCGCCGTCCATCTCCGTGAGTGTTTAGCGAGCGAAGTAATTTAGAAACGGGTTTTTTAACGGACAAAACATTTTTGGACATATTGTTCCATCAATTGCCGAAATTCTTCAAATTCCTCGTCGCTATAGGTCTCTCTTTTTAGAAATTTCGGGTCGTTGGTTTTGCTTGGCGCGAATTTTTGAAAAATATGCAGTTTGGCTCCCTTTATCAATTCTCCTATTTTGGCAAAATCAGCCGGACCGAGTTGGCCTTTCACGACCGTGGTCCGAAATTCATAATCCGCTCCGGAATTCATAATTATTTTTACGCTCTGTTTTATTTTGCCGGGATCAATTTTGGAATTGGTAATTTCTTGGTATCTTTCCAGCGGAGCTTTTACATCCATCGCCAAATAATCCGCCAACTTCAAGTCCAAAACTTTTTGAATTATTTCCGGACGGCTCCCGTTTGAATCCAATTTGACCAAAAACCCCAACTCTTTAATTTTTTGGAGAAATTCTATCAAGTCCGCTTGGCGGGTGGGCTCGCCGCCCGTTATTTCAACCGCGTCCAATTTGCCTTTCCGCGTTTTCAAAAAGGACAGGATTTCTTCCGCGGGGATTGGTTCGGTGAATTTTTTTGGGTCAACCAATTCCGGATTATGGCAATAGCCGCATCTAAAACCGCAACCTTGCGTAAAAACAATCGCGCATATTTTGCCCGGATAATCAACCAAGGAAGATTTTTGGAAACCGCCGATTAACATATTAACTAATTCACTTTGAAAACTTTTCTCTGTTTATATTCTTCTTTTTTCCCGTCGTTCCATTGATTAACCGGCCGCAGATAACCCACAATTCGGGAATAGACCTCACAGTCCGCGCCGCATTTTGGACATTTATATTGTTCGCCGGATAAGTAGCCGTGCGCGGGGCAAATGCTGAAAGTCGGCGTGATGGTGAAATACGGCAAACGATAATTTTCGCAAATTTTGCGAACCAAATTTTTGACCACCGCGCTGTTTTTAATTTGCTCGCCCGCGAACAAATGCAAAGTTGTGCCCCCGGTGTATCTCGTTTGAATTTCGTCCTGCAAATCCAAAACTTCAAACAGGTCGTCGGTCAAATTTACCGGCAATTGCGAAGAATTTGTATAATAAGGGACATTATTCGTTTGATAGGCGTCTTCGTTGGCGCAAATTATCTGGGGATATTTTTCTTTGTCTTTTTTTGCCATACGATAGGAAGTTCCCTCCGCGGGCGTGGCTTCCAGGTTGTAATTGTTGCCGGTTTCTTTTTGGAATTCCACCAATTTTTCCCTCATAAAGTTCAAAATTCGGACGGTGAATTCTTTTCCCGCCGGCGTGGCGATATTTTCTCCCAATAAATTGAGGCAGGCCTCGTTCATTCCCACCAAACCGACGGTGGAGAAGTGATTTTTCCAATATTCGCCGAGCTGCTTTTTAACATTTCTCAAATAATATTTCGTGTAAGGATACAAATTGCCGTCCGTAAATTTTTCCAATGTTTTCCGTTTTATTTCCAAACTTTGCTTGGCGAGGTTCATTTGTGTTTCCAGATTTTTTATAAATTCCGCTTCGTCCGCCGCCAAATAACCGAGGCGAACCATATTGATTGTCACCACGCCGATAGATCCGGTGAGCGGGCTGGCGCCAAAAAGCCCCCCGCCTCTTTTTTCCAATTTTTTGGTGTCTAAACGAAGGCGGCAGCACATTGACCGCGAATCCTCGGGTTTCATATCGGAATTAATAAAATTGGAAAAATAGGGAATGCCGTAGCGGGCGGTTATCTCCCACAAAAGTTTCAAATTGGGATTATCCCAGTCAAAATCTTTGGTTATGTTATAAGTCGGGATGGGGAAGGTGAAGACCCGGCCTTTGGCGTCTCCCTCCAATAAGATCTCCAGAAACGCCTTATTGAAAATATCCATTTCTTTTTGAAATTTGTCGTAGCTTTCTTTTTGCGGCGCGCCTCCGATAATGGCCGGCAGTTTGGCGAAATTGGGCGAGACCAGCAAATCCAAAGTGATATTGGTGAAGGGGGTCTGGAAACCGACTCGGGTCGGAACATTCATATTAAAGATAAATTCTTGCAAGGCCTGCCGAACTTCTTTGTAAGTTAATTTGTCGTAGCGGATGAAGGGCGCCAAAAGCGTGTCAAAATTTGAAAAGGCCTGCGCGCCCGCGGCTTCGCCCTGCAGCGTGTAGAAAAAATTCACGATTTGCCCCAAAGCGCTCCGAAAATGTTTGGCGGGCTTGCTTTCTATTTTCCCGGTTACTCCCGTAAAACCTTGCCTGAGCAAATCAAACAAATCCCAGCCGACGCAATAAATGGACAGAATACTCAAATCGTGGATGTGGATATTTCCGCTCTGGTTGCTTTTTCTAATTTCTATAGGATAAATTTTATTCAGCCAATAGGATTTGCTGACTTCGGAAGAAATATAGTTGTTTAATCCCTGCAACGAGAAGGCCATATTGCTGTTTTCGCTGACCTGCCAGTCCAATTTTTCCAGATATTGATGGACTAAATCAACTTTTGTCGCCGAAGCGATTTCGCGCGCCCGGGCCCGTTGTTCTCGGTAAATAATATACGCTTTGGCGGTTGTGCGATAAGGAGAAGACAATAAAATTTCTTCCACCACGTCTTGAATTTCTTCCACGGTCGGATTTTTTCGCGTAAGGGCTTGCTGCGCCACATTGAGAACCCTGAGAGATAATCTTTGGGCTATTTTTTGTTCAAACTCGCCGGTGGCTTCCCCGGCTTTTCTGATTGCTTCCGAAATTCTTTCTATCCTGAATTTTACAAGCCGGCCGTTCCTTTTTTTAATTTGTTTAAACATAAAACTTTCTCTATGATAAATGAAAAATGAGAAATAGCAATAAATGGCAAATAGTTGTCCTCTTGACACTTGACAAAAAATAATAATGGGTATATATTCATAACACAAACAGTCAGCGGTGTTTCATAAAAAAGTCGGGCTGTTTAATTAGCAGTAATTTAATATAAATAAAATTATGCCAAGATTTGATAGAACAGGCCCAATGGGCCAGGGTCCGAGAACAGGCCGGGGAATGGGTCCCTGCGGACACGGATACGGAATGGGTTGGGGCGGCGGATACGGACGGGGAGACGGAGCCGGTTGGGGAAGACGATTTTATACCAAAAAGGAAGAAACGGAAATTTTAGAAGAAGAAATTGAAATGTTGGAGGATGAATTGAAAGCGATTAAAGAACACTTGAATGAATTGAAGGGCTAAAGGTAAAAATAGGCGGCGGGTCGCTTCGCGACCCGCCGTCCCTTTTTAACCAAGAACAATTTCGAATTATGAATTTTAAATTCAAAATTTATTCTGCATTATAAAATTAAAAATTAAAAATTATTTTGATATTTTAAACTTATGCCCCGCCCTCGCCTTCGCAGAAGGATTAAAATAAATCCCAATATAATATATTTCAAACCTCAAGGCATTCCGTTGAGATTTTTAGACGCGGTTGAATTGACCGTGGAAGAATTGGAAACCTTGCGGCTCAAAAATGTTGAAAATTTAGATCAAATAGAATGCGCCAAAAAAATGAAAACCTCGCAAAGCACCTTTCAAAGAATTTTATCCTCCGCCCACCAAAAAATCTCCCTCGCCCTCCTGCAAGGCAAAGCGATAAAAATCATAAAATAACTGCGGTTTAATTTGTATTTGTTTCACTTCATCCAAATCGCGTACAAAAAAACTCCCTAACAGACGAAAATCAGGCAAAAAGCGAAGCTTTTTGCCTGATTTTTGTCTCGCCGATTAGGGCAAAATACACCATTTTGCCCTAATCGGCGCCTAAATTTTAATTCAAAACGAAATTACGGCTTTTTGACATAAAAAACCTCATTTCCTTTCTTTCCCATCTGAATTATCCTTTGTTCTTTCTCTAATTGATTAAGATAATTTGTAGCCGTTCTCTTTTTTACAAACAGCGATTTTCGGACATCCTTATTTCTAATTTGTGTTTTTGTCTCAAAAAGCGTCATTATCTTATCTAATTTTTTCCTTTTCCTCTCCTGAATTTTCGCCCGCGCTTTAATCAACAATTTTTGAACAAAATTAGGATCAGTTTTATAAATAATTTTTTCAACCGTTTTAATTTGTTCATCCTCCATAGTTTTAACAAAGGAGGGCTCAATTTTTGAAATTTCAGCGGAAGCAGATTCAACTTCTTGAATTTCAACGGGCGACAAATTTTCCGCCTGCGGTATTTCCTCAACTTTTTGATTTTGCTCTTGCCCAACCGATTCAGCCGATTTCATCGCTTCAGTTTCAATTTCAGTTTGCGGAATTTCTTCAACCTGTTCATTTTCAATTTTTTCAGATTCAGAAATTTCCTCTTTCGCCTCTGCCAAAACAGATTTTTCTTTTGTTGTATTTTTTGTATTTTGTTTTTCTTTTATTGCCATTTTTCTAAAAATTCTTTTCACTGATTATTGTTTGTAAATTTTGTATTCCTGTCTCAATATCATTTTTGTTATATTCATTTTCTCCCGTCCTGTGATGGATTTCGTGTCTTATGTAGGAAGTTGTTGTCATTGATGTAGCACTTTCTAAATAGTGTCTATTTTTATTTTGGTCTTCTTTATTTTTTAATTCATTTTCGACATTCTTCCAATTATTATTAAGTTTAGATTCAAGATATCCATATAATTCATTCAAATAATCTTCTCCGTTAACACCAAAAACTTTGTAATTTATTTCAGCGAAAGATCTCCAAACTTCTGGCAATGTTTTGCTTTCCACGGGATTTATTTGAGTAGCACCATCAGAACCTCTCAATATATGATATATATCCTTATCTCTTGAGAGTTGGATAAAATATGGGTCGTGTGTTGTAACAATTATATTAACATTAGGGTTCTCAGCTATTTTAACCAAAGATTCAAAAAGTTTTTTCTTTAACTTAGGATGTAAATAAATTTCTGGTTCTTCAAATAAAATAATCAATTCGTCCTCGTTTATTCTTGTTTTGCCAATTTCCTGAATAATAGTCGCTATGATGATTCTTTGAATTCCTTGTCCTACTGAATCAAAAGTTAAGGGTATTTCTGAATCGTAATGATTGTCTAGTATTTTATAATTAAGTATTTTCTTTGCAATTTCATCTTCCAGTATTTTTTTAAAATCGCTCTTTGTGTAAGGTTTTGGAGATAATTTAAGATTGGTATTAGGTATTTCGAAAGATTCAAACGATGTTTCAATTTTTTTAAACAAAACATCAAATCCCCCTCCAATTTTAGGTATGTCGCCAATTACAATATTCAACAATTTTGACACAATATCTCTCATTGGGTCATTTGCAGCTCCTGTTTTGACTACTTCTGGAGCATTAATATTTTCTGCCGGTATATAAATAATTTTATCTTTTCCTATTTCAGATATTATTCCTTTAATTAAATTAGTTTTTCCCGAATTATTTTCTCCAGCAAATACTGTATAACCTTTTAAATTAAGAGATATCTCTTTTTTTATACTGCTATTTTCTTGTGGTGCTATAGTTATTTCCAACATAATTTATATTTTTCAACGGCTCAACTCGTTGAGCCGTTCAGCCCTTTCAGTGTTATATTAAGCGATAATATACAGCATGACCGATCTTACCGATTTGTTTTTTCGCGTTTATTCTAATCAACATATTTATAAACAATATTATTCTCTCAACTCTTTTCTTATTTATATTAATTCTTTTTGTTAACTTGTGTATTAAGTTTTAGTTTAAACTTATTGTGATACTGGTAGTTATGCAATTTCTCTATAAAAGTTTCTTTTTGTTTGGAAAAATAATCTTTTTCTGGCATTAGAAAATCCTTGATATTTTTATTTAACCAAATTGAGAGTTTTTCTGAAGAAAATAAAGCTAAGAAAAAGAGTAGAATTACTAATGGATTTGACAGTGAAAATTCTCCGAATAAGGAATTCCAAATATATTTTAGAGGGATTTTGTCAGGAAAAACCGCAGATAAACTTGCAATTAAAAAGGTTACGAGCAAAATAGAAAAAATAAAATTTTTCGAAATAAAAAAATATTTAAAGAATGGTTCAGCATTATTTTGTTCTTCCATTATGGATTTATTCTCACGACTAAAATTATACTTATCAATTGAAACTTGCACTTTTTCGTAATGTTTATCTGAAAACCAAAACAATATTTTAAGAATTATATTAATTAATGCATTTACTTTTCTTTTCCAAAAAAGCATGTCTGAAAGATGATTATTAACTAAAATTTCAATAAATTCGTTCAAGGTAAAACTCTTGTTTGTTTTACCGTGTTTTATCTTTTTTAATGCTTCATCAAAGATAAATTCGTTACCATCATTATCAGAGAAAAAGTTTGTGACTTTTTTCTGATATTTCTCGCCATCGATGATAACATAACTTGTTGTTTCTCCTCTTTTTTCAGGTTTTGTCATATCTACTCCATAGAAAAAACCTCGGTTGAGTATGGCTATCTTTATAAACATCCGCTTGCTATCTTTGTGGTATGGTGTGTCTTTTGGGTATAGGCGAATCAAAGAAAAACCAACTTCATTCTCAAATGAAGTAATGGTTTCGTCTAAATTTTGTTTTGTATATAAATTTGTAAATTCTTGAGAGTTCATATATTAAAAATTTATTTTCACTATTGAGTGATAGAATTATATAAGACGAAATGTTTTTATATTAAATGATAATATACAGTATGACCGACTGTGCCAATTTGTCTGATTTTTCCTTCTTTTTCCAACTCATTCAAATACCGCTCCGCCGTACTGTCTGACACCCCGCACAATTTTTCTACATCATTATTTGTGATTTTTTGATTATTCTGCAAAAACTCCAAAATCTTTTCCTTATTTTCTTGTTTCCTTTTTCTTTGTCCAAAAATCAAACACTTTTGATTTTTGGAACCAAAATAAGAACCAATTATAATCCCCGTTATTCCCACTATAATTAAAATTATGTAGTTCATAGATTTATTTTAAATATTTTTTTTATAAATTCTAAATCTTTAGACAATTCCACTTTAAATATCTCAAAATTTTGTTTTAGTGTGTTAAATTCAGATTGATTAAGTCCATTTTCTTTATTTATATTTTTTACATTTTCTTCAAGATTACTTATTTTTTCATCATGAACATTTTGTGTAATATACAATTTATTGAAACTCCCTACTGACGAAACAATAACAGCAACTATAAGACCTCCAATAATTGTAATAACCCAACTTTCTTTCATAAAATCCCTCACTTTCAATAAGTTAGATTTTCTTTGAATTTTTGGTATTTTTGGTATTTCTTCTTCATCGAAAGAAGATTCATCCGTTTTATTTATATTTATTGGATCATCTTCAGTTTTGTCTAAATTAAAACTAGCAGATAAAAATTGCTTATAAGCCTCTTTTTCTTTCATACTTTTACCAGTATGACTAAATCTATTTATTTTATTTATCTTCATATTGAGATAACCATAAATAGTAATCATTTTCTAAAAAATTTTTAGCATCATTCAAAATTTTTTCAACAAAACACTCTCTCAAATCTTCAATTATCGGCTCAAAATAATATTGGTAATCAAGAGTAGTAAGTAAAGTTTCTTTCATTTCGTTAAAATTATAAATAGTATTTTTGTAATCATTTACACCTTTTCTATATAGCGATTCTCTTACTGGATTTTTTTTCGAAAAAGAGATATCAATATTATTGACACCTGTTAATTTATTATTAGTAAGAAGAGAAATGGCCTCGTTAAGTTTTTTATTTTTAGAAATTTTGTGAGAAAAAATTATACCAATTCTACGAACATTTTTGATTTGATATTTATGAAATAAAACATTCCTCAGATAATTTAAGACATCATTTTTTAACCAGTCAAAACGTTTCTGAAAATCATCGTCTATATTTATACCAAGAATCAAATCATCTGTATTAATTCTTAAGTAATCTGATGTTTCTGGATTAAATATTGTTTTTTCTCTATTTGAATTCTCTTGAACTTTTGGAAAGAATTTTGCTCCAAAAGGAGTTTCTTTACTATAAAGAATATTATCTATAATATCACCTGAAATATCTGGGACACGAAAAGATCGAGCAAATTTAATTCCTATAGTTATCCCAACAATATTTTTTTGTAAATCTTTTGTGTTTTTCATATTTTTTAAAAATTAAAAATTATTTTAATTTAATTCTTTCATTTATCAATTTAACATATTTTTCTTCTTTTTCAATCCCAATCCATTTTCTGCCAAGTGCTTCCGCCACAATTGCGGTAGTTCCGCTACCCATAAACGGGTCAAGAATTAAATCTCCCTCGCTGCTGGCTGTGAGCAAAACTTGCTGAATTAGTTTTAAAGGTTTTTGTGTTGGGTGTGATTTTATACCATTTTCATCTCTTATTCTTTCTTTACCTCGGCACAATCCAAAATTCCAATCCGTATCTTTCATTTGTTTTCCGCCGTTCATCTTTTTCATAAATTCATTATTGAAAGTATAGCTTTTACAATTCTTATTTTTTGTCGCCCAAATTAAAGTCTCGTGATTATTTGTAAATCTTCTGCCATTAAAATTAGGCATGGCATCAATTTTTACCCAAATTACATCATTCAAAAACCACAAACCCAAATCTTGCATAATTTTACCAACACGAAAAATATTGTGATACATTCCCATTACCCAAATTGTCCCCGTTGGTTTTAGTACCCTTTGACATTCTTTTAGCCAAGCAAAAACAAAAGAATCATAATCTTCATAACTATCAAATTTATCCCAACTATCACTAACAGGGGTTACCTCCGAACCATTAGCGCGAATTAATTTTTTGTTTTTTGGTAATTGTAAATTATATGGCGGATCGGCAAAAATTAAATCAAAACTATTATCAGGAAATGTTTTTAAAATTTCCAAAGAATCACCGTGGATAATTTTGTTTATATAATCTTGCATTTTTACGATATTATTTTAATTCTAGATTGATTCTAATATCGTTATATAGATTATCAAATATTTCTATTATATCTTTATCCTTTCCAATATTTCCCATAACTTTATCTAAAGCAGAATATTCTATTTCAAAAAACTCGTCAAAAAGTTTTTCTCCCCTATAGATAAATTGTTTTTCTGGTATATAAATATTTCCTTTTAACTTTTTCTGTGTCAAATAATATAAAATTGGTTTAAAAAACATTTTGTCATATATTTTTATAAAATTAGCAACACCAATATAAGTTTTTATAAATTTTCTATTAATATCAGTATATTTTCCAGTATCGTGATTATCATCATATTTTACTTCCAAATAATAAAATTTATTATCTTTATTTTTAAATAATACATCTATATCATGCCTAATATTTATTTCTTTTGTAGCATAATTTTTTTCATTTTTTAAACATTCATCAATTAATTTATTAAAATTAAGCAATGTTTCGTTATCATTAAAATTATTATTTTGACAATCTGTGATATACTCATCTATTAAAGATTCACTTTTAGCGGTAATTGATAATTTTAAATTTCTTTTTCCAGAAATATCTTTTACTATTTTTAAACCTTTCTCGTTTTCAACAATGATATGTAAAAGTTTTTCAATAAAATTTCCAAATTGAATATTCATTGACTGTAATAAACCGCCAAATATTCTATACCTTATTGGAACAAAATGAATTTTTTTAGTGTGTGTACTTATTAATTTTTTTATCTTTTTTACAGATGTAGTATTATCTATAAGTTCTATAACTGCTTTTTTTATAAATTTTTTTATATTGTTTTTCATAAAATTATGTTAAATATTTTTTAATATAATTATCTCTTAAATTATCAATGGATATTAAATTTTTTCTTTTATCTTTAAAATACCAAAATGCCCATCCATTATTTGATAATTTATCTAAAATTCCAGCACTTGTTTTATGAATTGATCCATTTTCGTTATCGCACTGAATAGTCGCATTAGCTAAAATTTTTGCTTTATATTTTTTGTTTTTTGAATATAAATAATCGCCAACATTAATAAGTTTGGTTTCAATCAAACTACCAAAAGGAACTTTGGGTTTCTTGTTTTCTATTGCACAAGAAAGTAAATTTTTTTCAACTTGTTTAATCTTTTTTATCCTATTTTTAGCTATTTTTATATAAAAATCTTCTTTTTCTATCCCTACAAAATTTCGCCCTAATTTTTTTGCTACAGCCCCGGTTGTTCCACTTCCAATAAACGGATCCAAAATAGTATCTCCTACTTTTGTCGTTGATATAATAACTCTATGTAATAAAGCCTCCGGTTTTTGTGTAGAATGTGCTTTTTCTCCGTTTACTTTTATCCTTTCTCCCCCGTTACAAATAGGAATATACCAATCACTTCTCATTTGTTTATCGTCATTAAAAACTTTCATTGATTTATAATTAAAAGTAAATTTTGATTTTGGAGATTTAGATGCCCAAATCAAAGTTTCTTGCGCATTATTAAATCTTGTTCCCTTGAAATTTGGCATTGGATTCGTTTTAATCCATTGGATATCATTAAGCATCCAAAAACCCAAATCTTGAATAATTCTTCCCACACGAAAAATATTGTGATAACTCCCAATAAC
This sequence comes from Minisyncoccota bacterium, assembly GCA_023129575.1. GTDB lineage: Bacteria > Patescibacteriota > Minisyncoccia > Phycocordibacterales > UBA12079 > JAGMBS01. Next base: position 5,541 of record JAGMBS010000021.1, on the reverse strand, counting down.
CCAAATCGCTCCGTCTTTTTTTAATACCCTCCTACACTCTTTTAGCCAATTTTCTGTAAAATTATCGTATTCTGCAAAAGAATCAAATTTATCCCATTTATCATTAACGGCAGAAACTTTTGTTTGATTTGGGCGATATAAATCTCCTTGTAGTTGCAAATTATAAGGAGGGTCAGCAAAAATTAAATCAACAGAATTTTCAGACATTTTTTTTAATTCTTTTATGCAATCGCCTTTGATTATTTTGTTTAGATATTTTTCATCCATAAATAAGTTAGTGACTTAATCAATTTATTATAACATACTAAATCCCCAACGGCTCAACTCGTTGAGCCGTTGGGTGAGCAGACAGCATTTCCAAGCATTCCATACTGACTATAATTCCGAAACCAAAACAAAATAAAATGCCCCGCGGGGCATTTTATTTTGTTTTGCGGGCAACTTCGGGCTGGAACTGTGGGTAATCGAGCCCTGTAAGATTATTTCAACTCTTTTTTGAAATTAAATTGAAGGTTCCTCGTGCATCTTTAATTTTTTAAAAATTACAAAAGTCAAAAATTTACCATATAATATAAACATGAATACTAAATGTTGTTACATAAACGATTTTGTACTAAGAAAGTACATATCAGAAACATATAAGAAAGAAAGTCTTCTTCTTGGATCAGGGTATGAGGTAGTTTGTGCATTATTGATGAAACTTCTTTTAGAAGAAATATACAAAACAGAATGTTTGATTGGTTTTAAGACTAAGCAAACATACGATCGAAATAAACATAATTTAATAACAAGTACTAAGCAATGTAAGAACTTTTTTAAAAATATTGAGGACAAAGATACCCTTATAGATTTTTCTATATCTCCGATTCATTCTTACTCTAAAAAAAGAAATAAAATATATGCATGGACATTTCAGGCAAAAAGGTTTGGTAGATTTCAAGATAAAAAAGACACTAATGGTCTAATCGAATACCTTTTTGTTTTTAAAAGAAAGTATGCAAAAACTAATTCTGCACTTGTAATTTTCTTTGATGGACATAAAGGGATTAATCCAGAAAAAGTTTGTCATAGCAAAAAATTAAAAGATTTTCCGTTTGAAACAATTTTCTTTATTGATACAAATACTGATAAAACAGGTCATTGGTACTTAAAAATGGGTCAAATGTGGCCAGTTTATGGGTACAATGCATATGATGTTTACAAGGCCATTAAAGAGGGTGTATTGGAAAATATATCATCAAAATACAAGTAGTAAAGATAATTTAATCTAATTTTATGTTCTCAATATATTTTTCAAATTCAGAAATACTAAAGTAACCAACTTTTTTAAGATGTTTTTTGTAGTCTTTTTTAAAGACGGCCTTGAACATTTTTATTAATTCATAAGGATTCGTGATTAATGCTTTATGTATTTCACTTTCCAATTCTTCTTTGGTCTTTTTACTTAATTCATCAGCATCCTTTTCTATTTCTTTATTTATCTCTGGTAATCTATCCGCAATACATCCGTGTACTATTTTTATAAAAAAATTAACTCCTTTTTTAGTTTTTTTAGAAAATGTTTCTTCAAGTAAAATAGTTCTATAGTTATTAACAAAAAACAAAGCGGTATTTTTAATTTCCTTAAGAACTATATCCGGCTTTATTACACTAAAGACAGATTTGTGCTTAGTGTCTATCCCAACATACAAGCAAGACTGTTTGATTCTTTCAATGTCATCATGTGTTCTGTTTTGTAATCCAAAATTCGTGAATATTTTTTGTTTAACTGAATGTTTATAGTAAACACTTGAACGGTTATTTATAATTTCATCAATTTCTCCCAATTCCCTTGCAATAGGTAAAATGATCAGTTTGGCTAACTCTTCTTGTGCAATAATGGACAGGAAGTATGCTTCGTTGTAGGAGTATTTGGTGGAATATAAATCGACAGCAGAGAGTAGTTTTTGAGTTGCATTTTGAAAAATTGTGATTACGAAGAGTTCATAATCAGTAAGTTTTTTATCATCTTTTGATGCATTTCTTATCATAAGTGTTTCTTCTTTTTTTCCCAAACTAACACGAAGCTTTCTCGTGCTAGCTCTAAGATGCGGAGGGGGTGGGATTCGAACCCACGGTACCGTTAAGGCACTCCGGTTTTCAAGACCGGTGCATTCGACCTCTCTGCCACCCCTCCATATAAATCTTTATTTAATTTGGAAAAACAAAAATCACGAGCATTTACCCGTGATTTTATCCTATCAAAATAACGCCCAAAAATCTACTTTTATCTCCTCTTCTTCCTCCCCACAAAAAAGATATAAATAATATCCAAAATCGCCAAAGTGTTTATTATAAGCAAAACAATAAACCACTTTTTGTGCGAATTGCGAGCGGCCAACCAGAGAGCGTAACCCTTCCACGGCAAGACCCAAACCATAATGAGAGCCAAGAGCCAAATATTATCTAAAAATGCCACACTTGTATTTAATTCCATATTAAAAATTTACGATTAAATTGCTAATACATTAATTTTACCCAATTTTGGATTTTTATTCAATGATGTTATTATACAAAGTTGTGAATAACATTTTGAAGAAAAATTTTCTGATTTTTTTGATGGCGTTTTTCCTAATTTGCCCGTTTATTTCAAACGCCGTTTTTTCCAATGATCAAGACGAACCGGAGGTTGCGGACAAAACCAAAGTGGATATTTATCTTTTTGAGCATAATGGCTGCGGTTTTTGCGCCAAAGAAAAGATTTTTTTGGAAAACCTGCTGACAAAACGGGACGATTTCAATATAATTATTGTGGATATCGGGCAAAAGGGCAACCGGCAACAATTTGATTTATTGACGGAACAACATAATTTGCCAAAAGTTACTCCCACCACGATTGTCGGCAGATTTCTTTTGCAGGGATTTGGCGGTTCGGAAACAACCGGCGCGCAAATTATTTCTTTCATAGAACAATCCAAAGAACTCGCGTCAAACAAAAATAATGCCGTTATTGTCAGTACCACAACAACGAACAGTACAATTATCGTCCCCGCTCAAAATTTTGAATTCAAAATCCCGTTTTTAGGCGTGATTGATTTTAAAGATTTTTCGCTGTTTTCGCTCTCGGCGATTTTGGGCTTGGTGGATGGTTTCAACCCTTGCGCGATGTGGGTCTTGATGTCTTTTCTTCTTATCTTGTGGCAAATAAAAGACAGAAAAAAAATGTTTCAAGTGGTGGGTATTTTTATCGTGGCGGAAGCGATAATGTATTGGCTGATTTTGAATGTTTGGTACCAGGCCTGGGATTTTATTGCTTTGGATAAAATTATTACGCCTCTTATCGGTTTAGTGGCGGTGGGGGGAGGAGCGTATTTTTTGATTAGATATTTCAAAAACAGAGGCAAATTGGTCTGCGACACGGACAGTGGCCGGCAATCCAAAACGGAGGGTAAAATTAAAAAATTAGTGGACGGTCCGCTGACAATTTTGACCGCGCTGGGGATTATCGGCGTGGCGTTTTCCGTCAATGTGGTGGAGTTCGCTTGTTCGGTCGGCATCGCGCAGGCCTACACAAAAATTTTGGAAATTAACGCCTTAGGCGCGCTTGCCAAACAATTTTATATCGCCCTTTACACACTTTTTTATATGGTGGATGATTTTCTTATTTTCGGCTTGGCGCTTTACGGTTTCAACAAATTTTACGCGGTCGGACAAAAATATTCCAACCTTTCTTCGCTCATCGGCGGCGTCCTGATGCTAATTCTTGGTACGCTCCTCATCTTCGCCCCCAACCTTTTAATTTTTTAATGTATTGACAATGTCATTACAAGTGATAATATGGGGATATTAATATTTTAGTTTTAATTTGCCCGAGGTGGGCGAGAAAATCATGAACACAACAACTTTGCAAATTCGCATTGACAAAAAAACAAAAAACGAAACCAAAAAAATTTTTGGTGATTTGGGTTTAAATATGTCTACTGGCATTAAACTTTTATTAAAACAAATGACCAAAGCCAAATCAATTTCTTTTAAACCTTTGACAGCCAACGGTTATACTGAGGAATATGAAAAAGAACTTATTAAAGAAGCTAAATGGGCCAAGAAATATGCTAAAAGATATACATCTGTGGATGAAATGTTTAAAGATATTTTGAAATAGTATGTATATTGTATTTCACTCTAAAAAATTTAAAAAAGCTCTACAAAAGATTGAAAGATCAGGAAGGTTTCCAATTGAGGAAATTCGAAATATTATATTAAAAATCGCCACTGGCGAAAAGTTAGAAGAAAAATATCAAGACCATAAACTTAAAGGTGGAATGTCAGAGCAACGAGAATGTCATATCAAAAATGATTTGTTATTGGTTTACGAATTAAATAAAAAAGAACTTATTTTATTGACGATTGATATTAATACTCATTCAGGTTTGTTTAAATAAGATGAAATATCTAGGAATTGATTATGGAGAAAAAAATGTGGGCATCGCCGTTTCGGACGACGGCGGAAATTTGGCATTCGCCAAGACGGTTTTGAAAAATGATAAAAATTTGCCTGAAAATGTTTTGCGGATTTGCGAAGAAGAAAAAATTGAAGCGATTGTGCTGGGAGAATCTTTGGATTTTGCGGGCAAACCTAACCCGATTATGAAAGATATTTTGAATTTCAAAGGCAAATTAGTCGGAGCATTTTCGCATAGCGAAAATGCTCCCAAAATTCCCATCTATTTAGAACCGGAATTTTTAACGAGCGCCGAAGCGGAACGCCTGCAGGGCAAAACGAATAAATTGGACGCGTCCGCCGCCGCGCTCATTTTGAAAAGTTATTTAGATAAAAATAAAGAAGATTTATGATTTTAGATTTTTTATACAAAACAAAAAAGAGGATTAAAGATTGGACAATCAACAAATCCCACGGCACAAACGCCAAAATCTGGCTGGCGATTTTTTCATTCACGGAAGCGTCGTTTTTTGTAATTCCGCCGGATATTTTTCTTTTGGCGATTTTGATAAATAACGGAGCCAAATGGATTTATTATTCCGCCTTGACGACGGTCGCGTCCGTGGCGGGCGCGCTGTTGGGCTACTCTTTTGGTTTTTTGTTTTTTGATTGGGCCGGGGAATTGATTATTAACGCTTATAATTTGCAGGAACAAATGGCATTGGTTTCCAGAATGTTCGCCGACAACGCTTTCTGGGCGATGTTTTTGTCCGCTTTTACTCCCATTCCGTTCAAAGTTTTCACAATTTCGGCTGGCTTTTTCAAAATAGATATTTTAGTTTTTCTTTTGGCGTCCCTGCTGGGCCGGGGAATGAGATTTTTCGCGGTCGGCTATATCGTCAAAGTTTTCGGCAAACAAATGGCGCGCTACGCCTTCCGCTATTTCAATTGGCTCACACTGGCAGTTTTGATAATTGTAATTTTGGTGGTGGCTTTATAGATTGATTTTGAAAGATATTTTTTATATAATTCAAAAATATAGATAAATGAAGGGGCGATTAGCTCAGTTGGTAGAGCAGCTGACTCTTAATCAGCCGGTCGCAGGTTCGAATCCTGCATCG
>JAGMBS010000020.1 GCA_023129575.1 Minisyncoccota bacterium | reverse complement strand
TATAAAATAATTATGGCAAATGTTATTACAATTCCAAAACGATTATCCAACAAGGGCGACTTAGTTGTTATGCCTCGTTTTGAATATGAAGAATATCTTAATTTAAAAAAGATTATTCCGATAATTAAAGCCGGTTTGTCAGAAAAAAAAGCGCTTCGCGCCGGCAGAAAGGAAATTAAAACAGAGCGGTTTTTAACATTAAAACAATTAAAAAATGAGTTGGGATGTTAGAATCGCAAAAAGAGTATCTAAGCAAATGAAACGGATTTCAAAAAAAGAAGTCCCAAACATTTTGGGTGTTATGGATAATATGGCGAGGAATCCATATTGGGGAGATATTAAAAAAATAGAAGGTGAACAGCATGTTTGGCGACGGCGAGTTGGCAATTATCGGATTTTATACGAAATTTTCCCCAATGAGAAATTTGTCGCTGTTTTTGATATTCGCAGAAAGACAACTACAACTTATCGTCGTAAATAAATTTATCAATTTATTATTAATTTAACAAAACTATGCCAATATTTTTAATAAAACAGGTTTACGATAAGTTTTATAAATAAAGATAATAAACGGGGTCAGAAAATGAGAATAAATTATCACCAAACTCTATAATTGGAACAATTCGAAAACAAGCAAGGAAAAAAGATGAAAAAAAAGAGATTTTGGCGGAGCCAAAATCTCTTTTTTTGTTCTTTTCTCTTCCAAATATGCTATAATATCCGCGTATGGAATTAATTTTTTTAGACACGGAAACAACCGGCAACGATTTGGAAAAAGATCGTTTGTGCCAAATTTGTTATAAAATTAAAGACAAAATTGTAACCAAAAATTTTAAACCGACCGTCCCTATTTCAATCAAAGCGATGAGTGTTACCAATATCACCAATAAAATGGTTGAAAACGAGGAATTTTTTGCCGGCAGCCAAACCTGCAAAGATTTGGGAAAATTGCTAAAAAACAATATCTTGGTGGCCCACAACGCCAAATTTGATATCGCGATGCTTGAATCCGAGGGCTTGAAAACGCCAAATTATATTTGCACCTTGCGCTTGGCGCGTTATTTGGATGAACAACAAGAAATTCCCGAATACAATTTACAATTTCTAAGATATTATTACGGAGTTGATTTAGAAGTGATTGCCCACAGCGCGGAAGGGGATGTTTTGGTCTTGGAAGAGGTCTTTCAACATTTATACAAATTGGCTCAAGAAAAATCCAAAACAGATAATCACGATGAAATTATAAAAGGAATGCTAAAAGTTTCAAGCCGGCCGTCTTTGATTAAAAAATTTACTTTTGGAAAACATATAGGTTGTTTTGTTGAAGAAATAGCGAAAGAGGACAAAAGATATTTAGAATGGTTTTTAAAAACCAAATTGGAGGAGGGGACTGACGAAGATTGGATTTATACTCTCAAATATTATTTGGGGCAATTGCAATTATGTTAATTTTAAATTATGGAAATTAAAGATTTTTTTCAAGAAAATACGACGGTTGATTTTGCCGAGAAACACTTGCGCGGTTTGGTGGCGGAAGCGATCAAAAAATTGGGAATCGCTTCCGCCCTTGATTTTATGCTGGAACATCCGGCTGAAGAAACGCGCGGCGATTACGCCGCCAACGTGGCAATGGTTTTAGCGAGGCAACTAAAAAAAAATCCGCTGGAAATTGCCAACGCCATTGCGGACAAAGTTTCAAGCCCGACACTGATTGAAAAAATAGAAGTGCGGGCGCCCGGTTTTATTAATTTTCATCTAAAACAGGCCTATTATAAAAAAGAGTTAGCGGAAATTTTAGCGCAAAAAGAAAAATACGGTTCTTTTGAATTGAATGAACCTAAAAAAATAATGGTTGAATTTGGTCAGCCGAACACCCACAAGGCCTTTCATATCGGCCATTTAAGAAGCGCCCTCTCCGGCTTGGCGCTGGCGAAATTATTTAAAAATTCCGGTTATGCCGTAATAAAAACCAATTATTATGGCGATATCGGAATGCAAACCTCCAAAACCACTTGGGGAATGGCGCAAAAAGCCCTGCCCGAAGATTTTGATAATTGGGACAAACACAAACGGATGAAATATATTGATGACGCTTATGTTTTGGCTTCCGAGAAATTCGCGGACAAAAAAATTGAAATTGAGATAAGAAAAATTAATCGCGATATTTACAATCAAAAAGACACGGCGGCGACTCGCTTGCATCAAAAAATAAAAAAGTGGAGCTTGGAACATCTAAGCGCGGTTTTTGCCGATTTGGGAATAGTGTATGACAAGCAATATCCGGAAAGCGAGGTTTCTGAGAAGGCCATAAAAATTGTTGAAGAAAATATTGGCGGAATTTTTGAGAAAAGCGAAGGGGCGATTATTTATAATGGCGAAAAAGACGGCTTGGCAACTTGGGTATTCAGAACAAGCGAAGGCAACCCGACTTATTCGGCAAAAGATTTGGCTTTGGCTTTCCAAAAATTTGAGGACTATGATTTGGATTTGAATATTACCTTAACCTCCGTGGAGCAAACAGATTATTTCAAAGCCGTGATTAAAATTTTGGAAACATTAGACGGCAAATTTAAGGGAAAATATCTGCATATTCCTTTTGGCTGGGTTTTGCGGGCAGGCAAAAAAACCGCTTCCCGAATGGGCGGAAGTGTCAAAGGGACGGACATTTTGCAAGAAGCTTATAAGATAGCCAAGACAAAAATCAAGGAATTGAAAGATTATAACAAAGATGAAAAAGGGGAAATCTCCAAGAAAGTCGCTTTGGCGGGATTAAAGTTCCTGATTTTGTCCCACGAATTTCACAAGAATATAAATTATAATCCGCAAAAATTCATTAATTTTGAAGGTTTTTCAGGGCCGTTCATTTTGTATTCTTATGTCCGCGCGCGCTCAATCCTCCAAAAATCCCACACAAAGAACTTGGAAGCTAAGCTTCCAAGTTTATCAAGTGGCTTAAAATCAGAATATGAATTAAAACTTTTGAAATGGCTGGCGAGATATCCCCAAATTGCCCGGCGGGCTTGCGTGGAAGTGTCGCCTCATTTGGTCTGTAATTATCTTTATGAATTGTCGCAACGCTTCAATCAATTTTACGCCACTTGCCCCGTTTTAACCGCTTCCGAAACAGACAAAAATGCCCGTTTAGCGCTAACCGCCGGCGCCGCCCAAGTCCTCAAAAACGCTTTGGGCTTATTGGGAATAGAAACTGTTGAGAAAATGTAAGTAGTTAACGAGGTCCGACCTCTGAATTTTTATTAAAGTGTAAATTCTATTCACTATTCGTTATTTAACCACGATTGAGGTCGGGCCTCTTTTTCTTTCACCTATCATTTAACCCTTTATTTAAGCCATATTTTAGCACTCAAAAAAAGAAAATCCATTTTCCGCTCCCAGCCCTTGACAACTCTAAATCTATGTTATATCATAACGGCAGAATTTGAGTTGTTCTTTCAAAAATAAATCCTGTTGGAAATAAATCTAACAGGATAAATAATACAGATCAAAAGGTTGAAAATTTCTTTTTTCCACTTTATTGTTTCAAATTTTGTCGCTAATCAAGTTTCTAAAAATTTGGTGATTTGATTAGCGATAAAAATTAATAATAAGGAGAAAAAGAAAAATGAAAAAATTATTTGTCATAGCTTTGGTATTAGCAGTGGTGGTAGGCACATTATGTGTGGTCTCAGTCGTGTCGGCTGAGAATATGACGGCACGAAAACAAATGCGAATCTTGAATACTGTGATGACACGCGTCGCAACAAAGTATCTCGCTGTGGAGGGATTTGGAACGGGTAACCGTTTTTTACACACAGATTGGTTCCAGACAGAAACGGGGTATGAAAGGACATTGGAAAAGCACAAAGAGTCCTTTTTTTTGAAAAAAGGAAACCAAAAAGTAGCGAAATATGCTTATCCTGTTGTATCAATCATGGCATTTGTGTCTTGGGACGGAAGGGCGTCCCTTTGGGTAAGAAAGGGGTGCCAAAAACACGTTCCTAGAATGGATTATGATGTCGCTTCTGTGGTAAATTCAATTATGAGAAATTCGGTAATAATAAATACCACGGAAATTAAATATAAGGAGGAAGAGGAGAAGGAAACACTTATTCCTGACGATCTCCTGTTTTGGAGATCGTTAACAGAGCAAGAACTGATGAAAAAATGTCATATTCGTCGATGGAACTCGCCAATAGATGAGCAAGCTATAAAATCTTCCTTGCTTTATTACCCCTAACTCAATCTGTATTATTCGAGAAATTTGCTCGGAGGTGCAAATTCCTTAAGGTTCAAGGAGTCATTTTGTTAGTTTAACAAAATGGCTCTTTTTTATGTTTGGCTCAAAATCAAAATAGTCCAGTTAACTGGACTATCTTTCTTTGCAATAAAATACTCCAATTGATTGGAGTATTTTTTGTTTGGACGAATTTTGTTTCTCAAAATCCGTTGTTTAATTTGAAAATTGGAAATTATATCATTGATTAGAAACTGGAAATTGGAAATTGGAAATTCCAAACAAAAATTTGGTTTCACTTTTGACTTTATGGACTTTATAAACTTTCTGCTTGGATATTATTCTATGCTATAATATCGCTATGTTACAAAAAGAGGCCTTAGAAATTTTAAAAATGGGGAAAAATGTTTTTTTAACCGGTCCGGCCGGGAGCGGCAAAACCTATTTGCTTAATCAATATATCGGCTTTTTAAAATCAAAAGAAGTTCCGGTAGGCGTAACGGCATCCACCGGCATTGCCGCCACCCATCTAAACGGCCTAACAATCCATTCCTGGTCGGGCTTGGGCGTTAAAAACAATTTGTCTGATTATGACATTGAGAAACTGCTAAAAAAAACATATCTAAAAAAACAATTCAAATCCGCCCGAGTTTTAGTAATTGACGAAATTTCAATGCTGAATTCTTTTCAATTGGACGCGGTGGATAAAATTTGCCGCGCTTTCAAACAGACAGAAAAATCCTTTGGAGGATTGCAAATTGTTTTATGCGGCGATTTTTTCCAATTACCGCCCATCAACAAAAATCGCGGCCTTAATCCGCCCGAGGCGAACGGGCAAAAGGAAATAAGTTTCGCCTACCAATCCGATATTTGGACAAAAATGGATTTGCAAATTTGTTATTTAGACGAGCAATACCGCCAAAATTTAGAGAATGATTTGTTAAGTATTTTGAACGATATTCGGCAAAATAAAATCAGCGCAAAAACGCGGCGATTTTTGGAAAAATGCCGGGCGCCCAAACCGGACAAAATCATCCCTACAAAATTATACACGCACAATAGGGAAGTGGACGCGCTTAATTTGCGGGAATTGGAAAAAATAGGCGCTTCTCCGAAAATATATCAGGCGCGCGCAACCGGCCGAAAAAAATTGGTGGAATCTTTAAAAAAATCTTGTTTGGCGATGGAGGAACTGCGCCTAAAAAAAGACGCGGTGGTAATGTTTGTAAAAAACAATTTTGAAATCGGTTATGTCAACGGAACATTAGGCATCGTCATCGGCTTTGAAAAAGGTCTGCCAATAATTAAAACATACGGGGGCAAAAAAATAATTGTTAATTACGAGTCCTGGCATATAGAAGAAGACGGCGCGATAAAAGCCAAAATCACCCAAATACCGTTGCGATTGGCTTGGGCGATTACGGTTCACAAAAGCCAGGGGATGAGTTTGGACGCGGCTGAAATTGACCTCTCCAAATCATTTGTGGAAGGGATGGGTTATGTCGCCCTTTCGCGAGTTCGGTCATTAGAAGGGCTATATTTAAAGGGAATAAATGAAATGGCGCTAAAAGTAAATGAAAGTATTTTTAGCTTTGACCAAGCGGCGCGAAAAAAATCCGCAAAAACCGTTCGGCAACTTAAAATAACTCCTCAAAAAAGAAAAGAGGACTTGCAAAAAGAATTTTTGAGCCGGGCGATTGTTAAAATTTCAAAAGAAGAAAAAATTTCAACTTATGAATTGACAAAAAAATTAGCGGTCCAAGAAATGACAATCGGGGATATGGCGCGCGAACGAAAAATGACAGTCGCGACAATAATCAATCATCTGGAAAAACTGGCGGAAGATAAGGGAAGCGGGCGAGTGGATTTGAAATATCTGAAACAAGATATTAAAGATTTTGAAAAAATTAAAAAGGCCTGGGCAAAAACAAAAGGCGACAAATTAACTCCCGTTAAAAAAATATTGCCGGACAATATCTCGTTTGAGGATATTAGAGTAGTGAAATTGCTTTTGTAAACACTAAAAAACATAGATCGTCGAAACAATAATTCCATCAACAATTAAACCCAAAATTCCAATAATTAAAAATATTATTATTGCCCAACGAGGTAATGACTGTTTAGTTTTTAAAGACCAGCCGGACATAATTGAGATGAAAAGAAAAACAAAAACACCAAAGATATCAAAAAATTCGGGGTGTAAAATTGACTGAAGAAACATTTGCATAATTTTTAAAAATTTTGCGGACAACCTCGTGCTGGAACCGTGGTTGGTCAAACACCACAAGATTATTTTTAACTATTTTATTTTAACCTTTTGAAGGTCCTCGTGCACTTTTATCCTAATTTATTTCTTTAAATTTTTTTGAATAATATTTTATGAATTTTCCTTTGTCTTTTGCATAATCTATTTCTTTTTTAGTGGAATCACCTATATATCCTCCGACATCAATCACAAAAATACCATCAGAGATATTTATTTTATCAAGATGTAAACTCAGCAAATGTTTACTTACTTCAACGGAGTGTTTTATCCCTTCTGCTTTGCCATATATTGCGGGAGGTAAAACAATTTTTCCATCCATTGTTAGCATTCTTTCTACTTCTCTGAATTGGTCTCTAAACTTAGTACTTCCTGATAATGTAATTATTTCTCGTTTCATATTCTTATTATAATGCAACCAATAAATTTGTATAGTAAATTGGCAACAAACAATCTCATGATAGCACGATGTTGCGGGTCTAGTTGCGGGTCTAGCAGGATTCGTCCCACGATTACTAAGTATATTTCTTCGCTTCGCTCGAAATCTACTAAGTATCGCTGGACGCGGCTCGGTATTGCTCGCAATATACCTGCGCCGTTCGAGTCCTGACGAAAGCTGACGCTTTCTCTAAACCCTCCGCTTCGCTGCGGGTCTAGCAGGACTCGAACCTGCAGTCCTGGTTTTGGAAACCAGTGGTTTACCAATTAACCGATAGACCCCTAACGACAAGTATAAAGTCAAAAGTCCATAAAGTCCATAAAGTCGAAAGAAAAAAGTCGCGGAGCGACTTTTTTGCTTAATACTTAATACTTGATACTTAATACCGAAATAAAACTGCTCCGCAATTTTATTTCTTGACTTCTTTATGGAGAATATGCTTGCGGCACCATTTACAAAATTTCTTAAGCTCTAATTTTCGCTCAACTCCTTTTTTATTTTTCCTTGTCCAGTAATTGATTCTTTTACAATCCTGACAAACCATTTTTATTAGATTATCTTGTGACATAAACGCATTATATATGATTTTGGGATTATAAGCAAGAAAAAATAAAACACCCCAACTTTTGAAATGAAGAAACATTTTATTTACTTATTGTAAATTACACAAGTTTTTGCTATTAAGTCGTGCAACCCTCTTTTATCTTTTCTAAAAGCTATCATTATAAATCCAAGACCTAAAATCAATCCGCTTATTGTATAACCAATCAAATATCTAATTATTGATTTTGTATAAGAGAGTTTCTGATAATCTGGAAAAGAAACTATTCTGATACCCATTAATTTTTTACCTGGAGTCATTCCTCTCCAATTTGTCCACAAACTTGTAATAATTATAGTCCATAATATTAAATTTGAGATATCAGCACTCCAATTTGTTGATTTGCTAAACAGCCAGTCAAAACCAAAAAATATTGAAACAACAAATATTATTGGAATACCCAGTATAAAAATATCAAAAATTTGAGCCATACATCTAACCCAAAAACCTGCATATTCTACTTTATATTTTTCTGTTTTCATAAAATATAATTTATACAATTGTTAATTAACTTAAAAATACCATAAGATGTTCAAAAACACAAAAAAATAAATTTAAAGTTTTTTTGTGAGCGACAAATATTTGCAGTAAAACTTGATTGTCCACCCGACGGGGCTCGTCCCACGATTACTAAATATATTTTTTCGCCTATGGCTCAAAAATCTATTAAGTATCGCTGGACGCGGCTCGCTGTCGCTCTTTTCAGTCGCGACATACTCCACCGTTCGCTCTCTGATTAAAGCCAAGCAGTTGGCTTTCTTCGGGCGACCACTCACTTCGTTCGTGTCCACCCGACAGGGCTCGAACCTGTGACCGTCAGCTTAAGAGGCTGCTGCTCTACCAAACTGAGCTACGGGTGGATATTTTTAATTCCTGCCTGCCGGCGGGCAGGTTTCGGTTTTAATTTTTATTTTTGCGAAAGTTCCGTTCAATTCCCGCCGAAATATGAATAAGCAAATGAAGTGTAGAAAAAACACTTTATTTGCTTATTGTGCCCGGGGCGGGAATCGAACCCGCATCCCAGAGGGACGCGATTTTAAGTCGCGCGTGTATACCAATTCCACCACCCGGGCAAATTGAAATTTTCAATTCTCAATTTCCAATTTTCAATCAATTTTTCCATCCTCCGTAGCAGTGATCTGCTACTGCGGAGGACGGGCAATGACTAAATTTTCAAACAATGGCGGATTTTGCGAAGCAAAATCCGCCTCCTACTTTCTACCCTCTACTCTCCACTTTCTAACCTGAGGCCTAGGCCGGAATCGAACCGGCTCATGGTGGTTTTGCAAACCACAGCGTTCCCACTTCGCCACTAGACCGTTTTTGTTTCTTATTTCGTTATTTTATTCTACAATTTTAAAGACAATTCGTCAATTTTTTGGCGGTTTTTCTCGCCTTGGTCTATCTCAAAATCAAGATAAGGAAGCATTCTCATTTGTAATTTTGTTTTAATAAAATTTCTGATGGCGCTCCGTTTGCGTTTGGCGAAATTCAACGCTGAGTCCTCGCCTGCTTCCGGTAAAACCGTAATAAAAATTGTCGCTTTTTTTAAATCTTTGGAGATATTCGCGTCCGTAACGGTAATAAGAGAATTGCCGGTTGATTCTCTTTGCAAAAATTCCGCCGCCAAATGCTTGATATTTTCTCGAACTTTTTCTTGCCGTAAAGTCATTTTTTAGTTATTTAGGTAATTAGTTATTTAGAGTGTTGGTGATTTAGAAAAAATTTAACGCTCTATTATCACAAACGCTTCCAAAATATCTCCGGGTGCGATATCTGTTTTGGATTTCAGATCCATTCCAAATTCATCGCCCTCTTCTAATTCTTTAACTTGCGTCTTTTGTTTTTGGAGGTTCGCGATTATCCCTCGACCTATTTCATAATCTCTTCTCAAAATTTTCACTTCGGATGATAACGCCAATTTACCTTCTTGAACTTTGCCCCCGATTATCTGATTGGTTTTTGTTTTGCTAAAAATTTTAATGATTTTAGCCCGCCCCGTCTTTTCTTCTGTTTTTATTTTTGGGATAAGAATTTTGATATTTTCTTCCAGCCATTCAGTAAGTTTATAAATTACATCAAACGAAGCTATTTTAATATTTCGCCTGTTCGCCAAATCTTCAACTTGTCGGCTTGTTCCAACATTAAAACCGACCACAAGCGTTCTCTCCCCGCGCCCGGCAAGTTTGACATCATTTTCTGAAATATCTCCCACTCCGGTTGAAATAATATCAATAATCGCCCGCTCGTTTTTTATCTTGGCGATTTCCTGTTGGATGGCGTCAATGGTCCCGAAGACATCGGCTTTGATAATTATGAAAATTTTAATTTTATCATCTTCGCCGTCCGCGCTTGCTCGGCCGCTGTCCGCAAAAAACGCTGTTTTATCTTTTTTCTCCAAATTTTGCTCCGCTTCTTTTTTGGTCGGAAAAGCGTCCAAAGGCAAACCCGCCTCAGGCATCTCGCGGCAACCAATTATTTTTACCGGGCTTGAAAATGACGCCGTTTCTATTTGGTTTCCAAGAAAATCTTCCAACCTGCGCGCGACACTCACTTTATTTTTAACAACCAAAAAATCTCCTTCCCGCAATGTCCCGTTTTTTATAATCGCGACCGTTTCCACGCCCGTTTGAGCGTCCCTTTTTGATTCCAAAATAATACCGGTGGCCGGTTTGCGCGTTTCGCCTTTTAACTCCTCCATTTCAGCCACCAAAAGCATTGTGTCCAAAAGTTCCGGCACACCTTCGCCCGTTTTGGCGGAAATCGCGGCAAAAGGAATATCGCCGCCTGAACCCTCCAGAAAAATTTTATTCTCCATTAATTCCTGTTTAACTTTTTCCACATTCGCGCCCGGCTTGTCAATTTTGTTAATGGCGACAATAAAAGGTATTTTGGCCTCTTGAATGCTTTGGAACGCCTCCAAAGTTTGGGGTTTGACTCCATCCTCGGCGGAAATTATCAGAACGGCAATATCGGCAACACAAGCGCCCCTCGCTCGCATCGCGGAAAAAGCGGCATGCCCGGGCGTATCTATAAAAGTGATTTTTTTATCAAGGCCCTCTCTATTTTTATGGACAACTTCGTAGGCGGACATGTGCTGAGTGATGCTACCGGCCTCTTTTTCCACGACATTTGAATGGCGGATGAAATCAAGCAGGGTTGATTTGCCATGGTCAATATGGCCCATCACGACAATGACCGGCGACCGCTCTATTATGTTGTTGGTTTTTTTATCCGACATAATCAATAAATTTTAAACAAATTTCAAGACACAATTTCTTATCGCTAAATATTTTTACAAAAACCCGAAACAAGTTTCGTCAAACAGACTTTCGGAGCCCGAGCGAAGATAGAGCCGAGCACCTTACACTTCTTCAAAAGTGTAAGGTGCTCGGTATTGAGCGAGGGC
>JAGMBS010000002.1 GCA_023129575.1 Minisyncoccota bacterium | reverse complement strand
TTTATGATTTATGATTTAAGATTTAGGAGGCGGATTTTGCTTCGCAAAATCCGCCTTTTCTAATCATGGACAACCCCAAATAAATATGATATGCTATCAGGCAGTTTTGTTCTTACCAAAAAAACAATAATAAAAAAAAGAAAGAAAGGGAGGTTAAAATGGCCGAAAAAATAGGTTACAAAAATTGGCTGTCGTCTGCCCGAAAATGGGTGAAAATTGTGATAAAAGTTCAATGGGAAGAAAAATTTGCCTCAGATCGAGGGTTTAAAGAGTTATTGGTTGTAACATCTTGTGGCTATTGTGAAGAATTTGCGACATGTGACTCGTGTTCTCTTTTTTTAAAAAGGGTTGAAAGCTGTCTTGTTTGTTTTGACAAACTGCGTTTTAAAACACATTTTACGTGTTTTGTTGACGAAATGCAGACAGAGGAACCTAATTTTGAAATTGCTTTGCGTCACGCTGAAGTAATTTTGAACGCCATTTTAGAGGATTGTCCCGACAAAGACCGGGCAATCCAAGATGGAATTGTTTTTGAGTAATTTGAAAACTCAAAGACAAAAACGGCTCAACTTGTTGAGCCGTTTTTTTATTGAAATATCCTCCTATTCACATAAAATCGCCGCCATTTTATGTGAATACGCGATTTTCGCAGTTTGAGGTTCGACCTATTGATTAAGATAAACACAATCTCTACCCACAATAATTTAGCACTGCCACTACTTAGGTCGAACCTCTCTATCGTCAAGATACTAAATGTTATATACTGTTTCCAATGAAAATTTACTCCTGGAACATTAACGGTCTGCGCGCCATTCTCAAAAAACCGGATTTTGCGAATTTTCTCAAGCAAGAAAAGCCGGATATTTTGTGTTTGCAAGAAATAAAAATATCAGAAGAAGCGCGCCAAAAAGAAAATATTGATTTCAAAAAATTTGGCTACGCGGCGTATTGGAATTCAGCCGACCGCCCCGGTTATAGCGGCACCTTAACTCTCATTAAAAACAACTTGGAAGCTAAGCTTCCAAGTCAGGAGAATGGAGTGGGAGTTGAAAAATTTGACAGCGAGGGGCGGGTTCAAACGTTGGAAT
The DNA here is from genome assembly GCA_023129575.1 of Minisyncoccota bacterium. GTDB lineage: Bacteria > Patescibacteriota > Minisyncoccia > Phycocordibacterales > UBA12079 > JAGMBS01. The sequence goes on along the minus strand of JAGMBS010000002.1, from coordinate 10,318 downwards.
TTCCCGATTTTTTTCTCGTCAATACTTATTTTCCCCATTCAACTCACGAACTTTCTCGGCTTGATTATAAAATGGAATTTGACCGTGAATTGCGCGAATATATAAAAAAACTTAACAAACAAAAACCTGTCATTGTGGGCGGCGATTTTAATGTCGCTCATCAGAAAATTGATCTTGCCCGGCCAAAAGATAATGTCGGCAATCCCGGCTTCACGGATGAAGAACGCGACTGGATGACAAAATTTCTCAACTCCGGATTTACGGACACATATCGTGCGCTTCATCCCAACAAAATCCAATATTCATGGTGGTCTTATCGCGCGTTTTGCCGAGACAAAGATATTGGCTGGCGGCTTGATTATTTTTGCGTGCCCGACAATTTTCTTTCCCGCGTCAAATCGGCCCAAATCCACGATGATATTTTTGGCTCCGACCATTGCCCCGTCAGTATTGAAATTTAAAAAATATATGTTAGGATTTCAATAGAACAGTTCTTAAAATTTTTGAAAATGTAAACCTTAAATTATTGAAAGGAGAAGATGATGGCGACATACAAAAGGGCACAAGTTGAAGTGAAAGACATTGATGAAGCTTTGGTTATTACAAGTGGACGGAATATGTATCGTCAAGATTACCGTGTTCCTGTCCGCGTTATTGTGGACAATGGGCCAGTATTTAGTTTGGTAATTCGTTCTTTAACAACCATGGCAATGAAACGCGACTATAAATTAACTTTGACTGAAATAAGAAGTGTAAAGGAATTAGTCGCTTTTTACCGTTTTTACCGCAAGGGGTAGATATTGTTTAATTATTTTGAATAATTTTTTGAGGTCAAAGGGAGCTTAACCGCTCTCTTTTATTTTTGAAAAAATTGGATAAATTAAATTAAATATAATATAATTGCAACGGTGTCCAAAAAACAAATTCTAAAATTAAAAGGCAAAACGGCGGTTTTTATAGATTGGGCCAATGTATATAATTGGAGAAAATCTTTAAAAAATGAAGTTGACCCGCAAGGACTTTTTGATTTTTTGAAGCGATACAAAAAGATAAAAACAAAAAATTTCTATTTTGGAAAAGATAAACACCCAAAATCCCAAAAATTTTTAAAAAGGATAGAAAAAATTGGATATAAATTATACACAAAAGATGTAAAATATATTCATATTGAAAAAACTGATATTTTCCAAAGAAAATGCGATTTTGATATAGAAATTTGTATGTCGGTATACGATTGTTTAGATAAAGATTTTGATTCTTTTGTTTTTTTAAGTGGAGATGGAGATTTTGCTCCGGTTTATGAATATTTGATAGAAAAAAATAAACAAGTAATTGTGATTTATACAAGTGGCCATTTAGGCAAGGAAGTATTGGTTATTAAAAAAGGAATTTATAGGACGGAAATAAATAAATTATTAGATATATAAAAATGTCCCCCCCTATATGCGAGCATATAGGGGGGGCGTGATTAACCAAAGTATAACAAGTCGTAATATTATGTCAAGTGGAAAAAAATTAAAATCAACTCGGGATGGTTTTGGGGAAGGTTTATTACAGGCGGGAATGGAAAACGAAAATGTGGTCGCTTTGTCGGCTGATTTGACCGAGTCCACTCGCACGAATTTTTTCGCGGAAAAATTTCCGGAGCGTTTTTTTCAAGTCGGAGTGGCGGAGCAAAATCTCGCCAGCGTCGCCGCGGGAATGGCGGCGCTGGGGAAGATACCTTTCATTACCTCCTTTGCTATTTTTTCGCCGGGGCGGAATTGGGAGCAAATCAGAACCACCATCGCCTATAATAATTCCAATGTGAAAATAATCGGCTCGCACGCCGGCGTGGTAACCGGCGCGGATGGGGGGAGCCATCAGATGCTGGAGGATATCGCGTTGATGCGCGCTCTCCCGCGAATAACGGTTTTTTCGCCGGCTGATTTTGAGGAAGCAAAACGGCAAACTCTGGAAGCCGCGAAAATAAAAGGACCGGTTTATATTCGGCTATCGCGGATACCTATCCCGAACTTAAACTTGGACATAGTATGTCCAAGTAAATCACTTAGACATACTATTATATCCAAGTGTCAGGTTGGGATTATCGCCACCGGGCATCTTGTTCAGCAAGCAATTCAAGCATCTCAAGAATTGGAAAAAGAAGGAGTTATGACTAAGATTCTCAATTTGTCAGTTATCAAGCCATTGGATGAAAAAACAATTTTAGATTTCGCTCAAAATTCAAAAGCTCTCGTTACTGCGGAGGACCATCAACTTGCCGGCGGAATGGGTTCGGCGGTGGCTGAATTTTTAGCGCAAAATTGTCCTGTTAGAATTGAATTTGTCGCTGTCAAAGACCAATTTGGACAATCGGGAACTCCGGAGGAATTGTTGCGGCATTATGAATTAGATGCGGAAGCTATTAAAAAAGCTGTTTATAAATTGAAATCTGCAGAGGTTCATTTTTTGCAGATGAATTAAATTTCAAAGTCCAAAATCCAAAGTATTCCAAATGAAATCCAAATGACAAAAACTAAAACTTTTTTGACATTTGGATTTTGGATTTGATTTGAGTAATTTGAAATAATTTGGATTTTGGACTTTCTTATTAAAATTTACACTTTAATAAAACTTACTTTATATTCCGCAGGGGCGTTTTTTAGATATTCTTTCAATTTTGCTCCGGTCAAAAGTCCTTTTTGCGCGCCGACATATTGAACTACTGACATTGAATTGATCGGTCCCCACATTAATGCTTCTTCCAAACTTTTCCCGCAGGCCAGAGCGCTTGTGAAAGCGGACGCGAAAGCGTCGCCTGCCCCGGTGCGATCCAGCGGTTTTTTTAAGTCAGGATACATCGGAACAAAAAGTATTTTGTTACCGCCGTCCGCGTAAGCGCCGTCCGGCCCGTCGGTAATGACTACAATTTCAGGCCCCAATTTTTTCATTTCTCGCAAAAGTTTAATAATAACCGCTTGTTTTTCCTGGCCGACAAAACCGGCTATCAAGGCGGGTTGAACCGCGCTCAAAATTCTTTTGGCTTCTTGAACATTGCAAAAAAACACTTTGCTCGTTTGATAAATCTCTTTCAATTTTTCATAACCCAATTCCATTTGAAAAGTCCCCGGCTGAAAAGCCAAATTAATTTCCGGATTATTTTTCAGATATTTCACGATTTCGCCGTGGTAAGGCAGAGAATTCTCAGCCAAGGAACTTAAATATATCCACTTCGGCCGGCCGAGAGCAGGCAAGCGATAATCAAATTCGGTGTGCTTGACTAAAATTGTCCGGTCGGCTTTATAGAGTAAAACAAAATGATAATTGGTTTTTTTACCAGGATGAATTTTAATAAAATCAGTCGCGACTTTTTCATTTTCTAAAACTCTCTGGCAAGTTCGGCCGTTGTCGTCGGCGCCCAAATTGGTTACTAAAGCGGTTTTTAATCCCAAACGGCTGGCCGCGACAGAGGCATTGGCGCTATTGCCGACCGCCGGCACTATTTCAAGCCGGTCGTAAGGAATTTTGTCGGCGAAAGGAAAACATAATTCCGGGTGTCCGTTTTCTTCGCGCACTCGGGCCGATTTTAGATTTATAAAAGCGTCCACCACAATATCGCCGATGGCGATGAAGTCAAAATTATTGTTCATCCCGTTAGAGATATTAAATTTTGAATAGATTTAATATCTCTAACGGGATTCATCCCCTCAAAGAAAAAATCTATCGAAAATCTTTTATCTTTTTAATTTAAATTGATAATTTTTTATTCCCGTCTTTAACATTAAAAATCTCTAACGGGATTCATAGCAAAATTATACCATATTAGTTTTAAGAGGCAAAAAAATAAAGGTGAATTCCAATTAAATTGAAACTCACCTTTCGGGCCTGGGCACCGGCAATCATTATCTCAATAATCTAATTTGATCACTGACAGGCGAAGATCTTGATGTCATAACGATACCTCCTTTCTATTTTATTGATGAACAATCTAATAGCAGGATAGCACAATCTCCAAAAAAGTCAAGTTTTTGTACTCGCATAACATATAGGGAGTTTTTGTTGATGAAATAATTTTCATTTTTTTTTGTTTGAATGTCAAACAATTTTTGCTATAATAAATTCAATGCAAACACTTAAACAAACAATTCAACAAGCTCAAGAAAACAAGACCGCCCTCGGGCATTTTAATATCGCCAATCTTGAAATGTTGAAAGGAGTTTTTCTGGCCGTTCAAGAAAAATCAAAATCAACCGGCGCGTCCATTCCCGTCATCATTGGGCTTTCCGAAAGCGAGCGAAAATATATTGGCGCCAAGCAAGCGGTCGCTTTTATCAAAAATCTGCGTACCGAAACTGATTATCCTATTTTTATAAATGCGGATCATTGTCACAGCCACGCCAGCGCTTTGGAAGCGGCGGAAGCCGGTTTTGACGCGCTTGTAATTGACAATTCCAAATTTTCTCTCGCTGAAAATATTGCGGCGACCAAAAAAACCGTTTCTCAAATCAAAGAAAATTATCCCGATATATTGACGGAAGGGGAAATTGGTTTTATTGGCGGCTCGTCAAAATTATTAGATGAAATTCCCGCCAACGCAAAGATAACAGATGAACAAATGACCACTCCCGAAGAGGCCGCGAAATTTGTCCGGGAGACAGGCGTAGATTTGCTCGCGCCGGCGGTCGGCAATCTTCACGGAGTTTTAAAAAGTTCGCCAAACCCGTGTCTCAATATCTCAAGAATTAAAGAACTTGCCGCTGTTGTGGCAACTCCGCTTGTCTTGCACGGCGGTTCGGGTATTTCGGATGATGATATCAAAGAAGCCGTGGCGGCGGGAATGGCGGTTGTTCATATTAGCACGGACTTGCGAGTGGCGTATCGCTCGGCTCTTCAAGAGTTGTCCGGTAATTTTTTCCAAAATAATCCTGACGAATTTGCCCCTTATAAAATTATGGAACCTGTCATAACCGCCGTCCAAAAAGCGGTCGCCAAAAAACTTAATTTGTTCAGTTAATACGAGGTTCGACCTCTGAATTTTCATTAGAGTATAATCGTTTAGCCACTATTCATTATTTAATTGTTGCCGAGGTCGAACCTCTTGTAGCGCCACACCCTCTTTACCACTCCTTGTATTCTAATGTTTTTTGTTATAATATCATTGTATGTTAACGCTTAATATTACAAATCGGGATTCTTCAAAAAAATTTCCCGAACCGCGTCCGATTGAAAATCAGACAGAATTGCTCCGAGGAGTTTTTTACGGTCCGAAAGAAAAATCAACCGCTATCACTATTTTTTACGGCGAATTCAAAAAAATTTGGAAAGAAGCCGGCGCCTCGTCCATCATCACTCTTAAAGGAGTGGGCGCTGACAAAGAGGCCGTTGTCCAAGATATTGATTTTGATCCGATTGCGGATTTTATCCGCCATGTTGATTTTTATGTTATAGAGCGAGGCAAAAAGATGGAAGTGGAAATTCCTTTGGAATTCATAGGCGCGTCGGCGGCGGTCAAAGAATTGGGAGGTATCTTGGTCAAGACCTTGCGCGAATTAAAAATTGAGGTCCTGCCAAAGGATTTGCCGAAACAGATTAAGGTGGACATTTCCGTTTTGAAGGATTTTGACAGCAAGATTTTGGTCAAGGATTTGAAATTGCCCGAGTCGGCCAGGTCATTGGATGACGAGGAAGAAGTTGTCGCTCTGGTCACTCCCGCCGTGGAAGAAGCCGAGGAAGAACCGGCGGAAACTCCGGACATCGCGGATGTGGAAATAGAAAAGAAGGGCAAAGCCGGGACAGAAACTGAAACCGAAACTGAAAGCGCCGAAGAAAAGAAAAAATAATTAAACAAACAACAAGAGGCAGGCGCGCAGCGCCCGCCTCTTGTTTTATTGTAATGCCCGGCCTTTTTATATTTTAATGATTTTTAATGGTATAATTAATCCTATGCCAATATTCCGCAAAATCAAAATAACGGCTTTGCTGTTTTTCTTTTTTTTGCCGTTCATAATCACCGCTGTTTCAAGCGAATGTATTATTACAAATATTGAAGGCAAAACTGACGCCGAACTCAAAATTATTTCGGAACAATGTGAAAAAGAAGTATGGGAACAAAAAGTTCTTTTGGACAAAAAACAAAGAGAGTCGGTTACTATTGAAAAAGCTATTCTTATCGCCGACACTAAAATCACAAAAACCGATTTAAGCATTCGCGCCAGCAAAGTCAAAATTTATCAAATTGGCAGAGAGATTAACCAAAAAGAAAAAGATATTTTAACTCTCGCCGAAAAAGCGGATATTACTCTTGGACATCTTGCCGTTCTTGTCAAAAAAACGAACGAATTGGATTCCTATTCTTTTTTGGAGGCGATGCTTTCGCAAGAGACGGTCTCCGCCTTTTTCATAGATACCAATGATTTTGAAGTGATTAAGCGCGACCTCAACCGAACTCTCGCGGAATTGAGAACGATTAAACAACAAACTCAGGACGCCAAAGAGTCATTGGAAGAATCCGAAATGAACGAGCGGGGATTGAAACTTGTAAAAGAAAAAGAAAAGAAACAAAATACGACTTATAAAAACGAAAAAGACAATTTGCTTAATTTGAATAGGGAACAGGAAGATGAATACAAAGCGACAATTGCCGAAAAAGAGCGAGTAAAAACGGCGATTAAAAATCGGCTTTTTCGCACGGTGGGCGGGGTGGAACTTACTTTTGGCGAAGCGCTTGAGTTAGTTCAGCCATACGAAGGAATTATCAGCGTGCCGGCGGCGTTGACGCTTTCAATTTTATCGCAAGAATCCGGTATGGATGGTTTAATCGGTAAAAATCAAGGGCGGTGTTTTTATAATCAACCGGCTAAAAATAAAGCCGGAACAGTGATGAGCGCTTCGCAAAAACCGGCGTTTTTGGCGATTTTGAAGGAACTTGGCAAAAATCCCGATAAAACGGTTGTTTCTTGCCCGATTTATTCGGACGGAGCTTACGGCGGAGCGATGGGACCGTCGCAATTTATGCCGAGAACTTGGTGGGATGAAGCAAGTGGAACGGGTTATAGAAATCGTGTCGCCAATGTATTAAAGGATGTTTTGAACGGCCGATCCCCGTCGCCTTTTGAAAACAGAGATGCTTTCGCGGGGACGGCTTTGTATTTGTATGACGCGATGGAGAGATGCGAAAAAGCTTTTAACGGTCAATTTAGCATTTGGAGTTGCACGGCGGCCAAATATTATTCGGGTTTATATAATACGACTGACAGAACTTTGCTCAAACATATGCGACCGACTTACAGTTACGGCTATAAAGTCGCCAAACGCGCCGAGCAATTTCAAAGAGATATAGATTTGCTTAATAATTAAACGGAAAATTCCAAAGCCCAAAATCCAAAGTATTCCAAATGAAATCCAAAATCCAAATGTCAAAAAAGTTTTGGATTTTGTCATTTGGATTTGATTTGAATAATTTGGAATAATTTGAATTTTTGAATAATTATTTCAGTTGCCAGATAACTGAAATACATTGTTTATTATCCGATTTTATGTATAATAATACCTAATGAAATCAAAAATTCATCCCCAATATTTTCCCAAAGCAAAAGCAAAATGCGCCTGTGGAGCCGAATTTGAAGTGGGCTCCGTGTCTGAAAATATAAAAGTGGAAATTTGTTCCGCTTGCCATCCTTTTTATACCGGCGCGAAAAAAATAGTAGATACGGCCGGTCGGGTGGAAAAATTCAAGACCCGTCTTTCTCGCGCCAAGAAAAAGAAATAAAAAATAATAACGGGGCGCCTGCGGCGCCCCGTTATTCTTGCTTATCATTCAGGATTAAGTTATTCTAACACTTAATGAAAACATCAAACTGGAAGGACAAGAACCACTTGAAAGCCGAACTTCCAAGTGATTTGCCAATAACTCAACATGTTGAGTTATTTGATTTTGACCTGCCTGCCGACCGGCAAGGTTTGGAAGAATGTAAAAAAAATCCAAAGACCTCTTACCTTGCGCGAGAATACGAACAAATTCTCCATCAAGAAAATCAGACCCGAAACTTAGTCGCTAAAGATCCAAGTTTCAAAAAACTCGCCCAAGAAGAGCTCGCTGATTTCAAATCTCGCCGACAAGTTCTTGCTCAACAAATCAGGGAAATTCTTAACGCGGCCAAAAAAGAAGAAAAATTCCCCAATGAAATAATTTTGGAAATCAGAGCCGGCGCCGGCGGCGATGAAGCGTCTCTTTTCGCGCGAAATTTGGCGGAAATGTACGAGAAATACGCTGACAGCCGGGCTTGGCGATTCAAAAAATTGGACGAATCGCTCAGTCCCTCGGGCGGTTATAAAGAAGTTAGTTTTGAAATTAAAGGGCCGGGAGTTTATGAAAAATTGCGTTTTGAAACGGGGGTTCATCGTGTCCAGCGCGTGCCGGCAACGGAAAAAATGGGACGAGTTCATACTTCAACCGCTTCGGTGGCGATTATGCCGGTTAGGAAACATTCTCAAATCACTCTCAACCCGGACGAAATCGAGATGGAATTTTCCCGGTCCGGCGGGGCGGGCGGGCAAAATGTCAATAAAGTGGAAACAGCCGTGCGGCTTATCCATAAGCCGACCGGAATTGACGCGCGTTGCACGGCGGAACGGAGCCAGTTAAAAAATCGCGAGAAAGCGCTGGCTATCCTTATTGCCAAACTTCAACGAAAAAAAGAAGAGGCGGAGGCGGACAAACTTTCAGCCGAGCGCCGTTCCCAAATTGGCGCGGCCGACCGTTCCGAAAAAATCCGCACTTATAATTATCTTCAAGATCGCGTTACCGACCACCGCGTCAAAAAATCATGGCATAATATAGATAAAATTTTGGCTGGGGGGCTTGAACCAATAATCCAATCTTTAAATCAAGAACTCAATTTCTAAAGATAAGTAACCCCTGTTTTTTTGTTATCCACTATTGTAATTTTTAAATACTTGCTATACTGTAGGTATAGTTTTTTATATTATTATGTCTGAGCCAGATTTTCAACCTGAATCGTTACAACCTGAAAATAAAAAGGATTTAATCCGTCTTGGTATTTTAGGTTTGGTTATAGCGTTGGTTGCCGTTTCTTTTTTAGGTTACCAATATTATAAACGATTTCAGTTAATCCAAAGTAATGAAAAAACAGATCAATCAACATCTTCCGCTATCACAGAAAATATTAAAGGAGAGGATGCTCGCAAGAAAGCTGTCTTATCAAACCTGAAAGGGAAACTTTATCTCACTTTATCACCCATAGACAGCACTGAATTTGGAATTTTTTCTTATAATTTTGCGACGGAAAAGATGGAAAAACTTCTTTCGGAAGAAGGGAAAGCTGTCATCAGCGGACAAATTTCTCCGGGCGGTAAATATATAACAGTAAGTAATGGCAACCAGATTTATCTTTTAGAAACTGAGGATTTAAGTAGGGGTTTGCAACTTACGAATGACGAAATTCAACGTAAAACTGAACCGGTTTGGGGTATTAGTAAAGATGTAATTGTTTATTATAGCGCGCAAAAAGACATAAAAACAGCCATGAACAGGCCGAATAATTGGCAAATTTATTCAATTGATGAAGGGGGAGAGGAAATTTTTATCACAGACGGAATTCATCCTCATATTACACATGATAATCAATTTCTTATTTTTCTGAAAAATGACGGCGTTTACGCGCTTGATTTGGACAAAGACACTCCCGTTAAAATTTGGGAGATGGCGACCGGAAAAGCCATTACCAATATGCATATAAATATCTCTCCTTTTGACCAATTGATAGCTTGGTCAAGTCCAAAAGAGGGTAAAGTTTTTTTAATGAAAGCGGATTACGGCAAGGGTTTTTTCAAAGGAGAAATTATCAAAGAAATAGACGCGCACGCTTTTTGGCCGACTTTTTCTCCGGATGGGAGATATCTTATGTTGGAAGAAGTGGATTGGGGTGATGAAAATTTAAACCCTCGTTTAGTTGTTTATGATTTGAAAAATTACCGGAAGACGGTAGTTTTGGATTTAACTGATTATAAACAAGGGTCAATTCAATTAACGGATTGGAAATAAATTGGTCAATATGTTTATAAAAAATTTTTCGCGAACGGCAATAACTATAACTTTAATTTTTGTTTTAATTTTAACTCCGGTATCGCAGGTTTTTGCCAGTCCTGTTGTTGAAGCAGTAGAAGATACGTTTGTTAGTTGCGCTAAAATTGTGGTTACAATTGCCACCACCATTGCTATTGCAGCAACAATAATACCAACAGTATCTTGTTTAATTAACGATGAAGCTTTTAAAAGCGATATGTTTAATGTTTGTGATGACGATAGCGGAGGTGG
>JAGMBS010000019.1 GCA_023129575.1 Minisyncoccota bacterium | reverse complement strand
ATTCTCACAAAGTGCCAATTGGCGCGGGACATGATACCCCCGGAATAGATCAAATGGATAGAGAGTATTCTGGGGGTGAAATTGATTGGGAGTGAAAAATAACAAGGAGGAAAAAATGTTAAGGTTAAAAATTGAGAAGATGCTTGTAAGTTGTAACAAAACGATAGGTTCCTATAAAATCTTGTTTTTGTTATTTTTCTTGGTTGCGGGAACAAGTTGGATTTCCTATTTTTTTTCAACAAGGGAGAATATTCTTCTAATAGTCATTACAACATTCTTTTGTGTTTTAGGTTCTCTTTGTTTAGTCCCTGCTTTTTTAGAATTAAAAAAAGCAAAAAAGGATATGCAAGACATGTTGAAAATATGTTGAAAACATGAAAAAGACAAAACAGTTTCAAAGGCGGTTATTGGAGGATAGCCGCTTTTTTATTTGAAAATTTAGCGGAAAAATAGTAATATAAGAATATTATTATTTTAAATATTCAAAAATATATGAAAAAAGTAATTATGTATTCCACGCCCGCTTGCGGTTATTGCAATGTGGCGAAAGATTTTTTTGATGAAAAGGGAATTGAATGCGAGGTTTTTGATGTCTCCGCGGACGAAGCGAAAAGACAAGAATTGGTGGATATTAGCGGGCAAATGGGCGTGCCGGTCATTGTTATCGGCGAAGATGTTGTTATCGGTTTTGACCAAGCCAAAATCTCCGAATTATTGAGCTTGTAAAAAACTTAGGCATCGGATGCCTAAGTTTTTGCTCTCGTAGTTCAATGGATAGAACAGGGCACTCCTAACGCCCAGATATAGGTTCGATTCCTATCGGGGGCACAAAAAGAATTACAAAACGCGAAATTTATGATAATATTTTTATATGGACAAAGAGGATAAAAAAATGTTACGGGAGAATTTGCGATTATCAAAAGATAATCATAAAATCTTAAAAAAGATGCAACGAAACGCGTTCTGGGGGCGAGGTTTGAAAATTATTTATTGGCTGGTTATAATCGGCGGAGCCCTGGGCGCGTATTATTATATTCAGCCGTTTATTGACAGTTTAAGGGAAGGATTTGAGAGTATCCAAACGGAAGCGGAAGGTATGACGAACGGTGTTGGAACCGGCTTGAATTTTTTGAAAAACATATTTGTAAAATAAATGCTGAGATAGCTCAGCCCCGACGCAAGGTCGGGGTCCCGACTTGCCGTCGGGATGGGTCTTGACGCAATAAGTTAGGATTGATACAAAATATGTCTTATGTTTATATTTTAAAAAATGAAAAACAAAGATTTTATGTAGGAAGTACTTTAGATTTAGAAAGAAGGATTAAACAACATAAAAATGGTCATACTTATACAACTAGAAAATTAGGTAATTTTGAATTAGTTTTTTATCAAAAATTTGATAATATAAAACAGGCAAGAGAAATAGAAACAAAATTAAAGAAGTTAAAAAGAAAAGATTATATTAAGAAAATAATAAAGGATGGGATTATAAAAATGAAAATTTAATGCCGAGATAGCTCAGTTGGTAGAGCATTCGCCTGAAGAGCGAAGGGTCGACAGTTCGAATCTGTCTCTCGGCACAGAATAATGCGGATAGCTCAGCTTGTCCCGACCGTCAGCGTCGGGATTGGTAGAGCATTCGCCCCCGACGCCATGGGTCGGGGCAGGATGAAGAGCGGAGGATCGGCGGTTCGAGTCCGCCCCTTAGCACAGAAAAATCCGCGTCCGGCGGATTTTGTTTTTAAAACAAATTCTCAACAATTTTTTTAACCTCAGCGCCGTCCGCGTCGGAACCGGCGATTTTTATTTCTTTCATAACCGCCCCGATCAAAATTCCCATTTTGGACGGGTCTTTAATACCCAATTCATCTTTTTTAGCGAGAGCGATTTTTTTAATCGTGTCCGCGTTCATCATTTCTGGCAGATATTTTTTTAAAATTTCCAATTCCGCTTTTTCCACTTCAACCAAATCTTGCCGGTCGCCTTTCTCAAATTGCTTAATGGAATCTTTTCTTTGTTTGACCGCTTTTTTGATAACCGCCAGCGCGATTTCATCCGAAACTTCATCTTGAGGTTTCTTCTTTTGAACGATTAATTCATTAACAAACTCGGCCAATAATCCGCGCAGAACAGTCATTTTAACCATATCTTTAATAAGCATCGCTTCTTTTAAATCCTTTTTTATCCCGTTAGAAATTACAGAAATCTCTGGTTTCTTATTTCTAACGGGATTTATTTGTTCTTGTAACATATTTTTACAAAACTTAAATTATTAATTGGAAATTTAATCATTGAAAATTCATTGAAAATTGGAAATTGTGAATTGAAAATTCAAATTTTGTTTTTGCAATTCCAGTTTTTCAAAAACTATTATATAATAATGTTTATGATAACAGATACAAAGAAATTTTGGTATAGCTTGGATAAAACGGAATTAAAAGAAGAACTTGAAACGGATTTTAAAAACGGTCTGCAAAATGAACGGGTCTCTGAATTGCAAATTAGGGACGGGAAAAATGTCTTAATAAAAGGCAAACAAATTTCGTTTTGGCGTAAATTAATCACTCATCTGAAAAGCCCCCTGATTTTTATTTTGATTATCGCGGGGTTCATCACTCTCGCCCTTCATCATTTTTTGGATTCCATTGTGGTTTTTTCGGCGGTGCTTATTAATTTATCAATGGGTATTTTCCAAGAAAATAAAGCCGACAAGGCCTTTGAAAAATTAAACACCGCTCAAAAAAAATATGCCACGGTTATTCGCGGCGGGAAACAAAAAATAATTTTAATTGAGGAGTTAGTCCAAGGCGATCTGGTGGTTTTAACCGCGGGGGTCTGCGTTCCGGCCGATATCAGGATAATCAAGGCGAAAAATCTGTTGGTAAATGAGTCAGTTTTGACCGGCGAATGGGCGGCGGTTGAAAAAAACGCCCGGCCAATCCAAAAAAAAGATGTCGCTCTAGCCGAGCAGTTTAATATGCTTTGGATGGGGACTTCGGTGTCGGCCGGCTACGGCAAAGGCGTCGTGGCGGGCGTGGGGCAAAACACCCAATTGGGCTTAATTTCAGAAGGTCTCTCGGAATTTGATGAGATTACTCCAATGCGGAGGAAAATGGGTAAATTAGTCAGATTTTTATCTGTCCTAATTCTTTTTTCAATCGTGGCCATCTTTTTGTTGGGTGTTTTTCAGGGAGAAAATTACGCGGATATGTTTTTGATTTCAGTCGCGGTCGCCGTTGCCGTTATTCCGGAGGGCTTGCCGATAGCAATGACCTCGGTTCTGGCGGTCGGTATGAAAGAAATTTTGAAAAAAGGCGGTTTGGTAAAAAATTTATTGGCGTCCGAAACCTTGGGGAATGTGTCGGTTATTTTAACAGACAAGACCGGCACGATTACGAAGGCAAAAATGAAATTGTCTAATATCTGGACGCTTAATAATACGGATGAAGACAAAGGGACAACTTTAAAAATGGCGATTATCAGTTCGGACGCTTTTGTGGAGAAAGATGGGGAGAGCGAACTGATTGTCCGTGGCCGGCCCTTGGAAAAAGCGATTGTATTGGCCGGCTTGGAGCAAGACATTCACCAAAACGAATTGGCGGAAAATAATAAAAGAATAGACCTTCAATTATTCGCGTCCGAAAACGGATACGCCGTTTCGTTAAACCGGGACGGTTCGGATAAACGGAAAATTTATGTGAGCGGCCGCCCCGAAATTATGCTGGAAAAGTCAAAATTTGTTTTGAGAAACGGGCGAAAAGAAAAAATGCGCGCGGATGATAAAAAATATTTTCAACGAATTTTGCGGGAAAGAAGCAACCAGGGAATGCGATTGACCGCCATAGCGTTCAGAACCGTGGATTGGGAAAAAATACCGGATAGTTTGCCCGCTGATTTAGTGTTTGCGGGTCTCTTGGCTTTCAGCGATCCCATTAGAGAAGATGTCAAGGAATCCATCCAAATTGCCAAAAAAGCGGGGGTGCGGGTCATTATGCTCACGGGCGATAATCCGGGCACCGCGCGCAAAATCGCCGAGGAAGCGGGGATTATAAAATCGGGCGGACGGGTCTTAGTCGGCCAAGAAATTGAAAATATGGGTGATGAGGAATTAGCAAAGGTCTTAAATGAAATTAAGGTTTTTGCCAGAATGAGTCCGTCTCAAAAATTGAGAGTGTCTAAAATTTTGAAAGAAAATGGGGAAATAACCGCGATGACCGGAGACGGCATTAATGACGCGCCGGCCTTGCGGAACGCCAGTGTCGGCATTGCGGTGGAAAGCGGCACGGAAGTCGCCAAGGAATCCGCCGACTTGATTTTGCTGGGCAATAGTTTTTCCATTATTGTTTATGCGATAGAAGAAGGGCGGCGAATAATTGATAATTTGAAAAAAATTGTTTCCTATCTTTTGTCCACCAGTTTTAGCGAGGTCTTTGTGATAGGCGGAGCTTTGCTGTTGGGTTTTCCTCTGCCGATTTTAGCGTCCCAAATTTTATGGATAAATATTATAGAAGAGGGCTTGATGAGTTTCGCTTTCGTGTTTGAACCCAAAGAAAAATATCTAAAACAGAAAGACCGCCGTATTTCAAACCAAGAAATTTTAACTCCGCAACTGAAGCAAATGATATTGGTCATCGGTTTAATCACAGGCGCGTTTTTGATAATGCTGTATTTTATTTTAATAAATCTTAATTTGCCGCTGGATAGAATCAGGACGATTATGTTTGTCGCTCTCTCCATTGATTCGCTCTTTTTCGCTTTTTCCATCAAATCGTTTCGGAAGCCGATTTGGAAAATTAAATTATTTTCCAATCGCTTTTTGATCTTCGCTTGGCTGTCCAGTTTTGCGATGATTTTTGCCGCGCTTTATCTGCCGTTTTTGCAAACGGTGCTGCGCGTTATTCCTCTTGGCGCTTCGGATCTCGGCTTCCTTTTCCTCATCGGACTTTTCAATCTCGCCCTGATTGAAATTGTCAAATTTTTCTTTTTTGAAAGAAAACAACTTGCTTGGTGATGAGGTTACGAGGTCCAACCTCTTAATTACCGCTAAACATAATTTTTAGATACACGAGGTCCGACCTCTGAATTGTTACTAAAATATAATCGTTTAGCCACTATACATTTTTTGACCACAATTGAGGTCGGTCCTCTTTTCTTAACCACCCGATACTCAACCTCTTTTGCATGACCGAGGTCGAACCTCTTTTAGTGTCACTGCCGAGTTCGAACAATAAAAAAAGCGATTTGGGATTTTTTGCAAAAAATCCCAAATCGCCCAAACTCTTGCCTGGCAATGCCGCTAAAAACGCGCGCAGAGATCTCCAATTTTAGAGGACTCATCTATCAATTTGGATAATTCCTTTCTGTGAGAAACGGCCTGACTAAATTTTGCTTTCCACTTTTTCTCCAAAAACTCAAGGAGCTTATTTCTAAACTCCTTTTGAATTTCTGTTTCATTTGCCATAAGCAGCATTTCCTCTTCGCTATCAAACATTTGGAATCCTTCGGAACAACCAGGGTACTCTTTGAAAAAATCAAAATTTCCCACTTTTCTTATTATAACCAAAAGAGGTAAATAATAATCATTTCCTAAAAGAACAACAGTAGAAACAGGCAATTTCACTTTTTCTACGGCTTCCACGATTGGACGAAGTTTTTCGCGCATCTTGATTTTTCGCGCGGAGACTTCTTTCCAAGGATAAATTTGGAAATTATCTTTCCCCCCCGTGTTTTCATTGCCTGCCCAAACCTCAATTTCAACTTCAAACTCTTCTTTTCCTTTTCCCACAATACACCTCCTTTCCTTATTTCAAAAATCCAAAAAGATTAAATTAAAGACCAAAAAAATTGTCAAAGAAACAAAATCACGAACAATCTAATTCCAAATATACCGAAAATATAATCAAAAGTCAACATCTGACAAATCAACCTATTTTGTTAGAGCATGCCTGCCAGCAGGGTTGAACCCCTAAGAGATTGCGCGACATTAAAAAACTCAATAATTTAATTAATTTAGTAAAGTAGTGTATAATGGCATTATGTCCAATCTAATTATTTTTATTATCCTTGCTTTAGTTTTTGTTTTGAACGCGGTTTTGTTGTGGTTTATATATTCTCAAATTAAAAAAGAGCGAGCGGAAAAAAATGGCGGACAAGACGAAAAAAGTTTTTTGCTTCTGCAAAACCAAATGAATGAATTGAACAAAACCCTTGATTTAAAAATGGGGGAGTCCGCCAAATTGATGAACGAATCTGTCAAAACCCAATTTGGCGAATCGCAAAAACTCATTAAAGAAATCACGGGCGAATTGTCAAAAGTAAAAGAAACCAGCCGGCAAGTTATCAGTTTTGCCGACCAGCTTAAAAATTTGCAGGACATTTTAAAAAATCCAAAACAGCGGGGCGTGTTGGGCGAATATTATTTGGAAACGGTCTTGAAAAATGTTTTGCCGCCGGGACGCTTTCAAATGCAATATAAATTCGCGGGAGGAGAAATTGTGGACGCGGTGGTCTTTTTGGACAAAGGGAAAATGCTGCCGGTTGATTCCAAATTTTCGCTTGAAAATTACAATAAAATAATTCAGGAAAATAATCCGGCTGAAAAAGAACGGCTGGAAAAATTATTCAAGCAAGACCTTAAAACAAGAATTGACGAAACCGCCAAATACATCAAACCGAAGGAAGGAACGATGGATTTCGCCTTTATGTTTATTCCGTCCGAAGGAATTTATTACGATTTGCTGATTGGAAAAGTGGGCGTGGTGGATACGGTTAATTTGATTGAATACGCCTTCCAAAAAAAGAAAGTGATTATCGTTTCGCCGACTTCTTTTTTGGCGTATTTGCAGACCGTTTTGCAAGGGTTGCGTTCGCTTCAAATTGAAGAAAAAGCGCAAGATATTATCAAGTGGGTCAGAAATTTAAGCAAGCACATCAATTCGTATGAACAATTTGTGGAACGGCTGGGTAATTCGCTCGCGACAACCGTCAACCAATACAATCAATCCAATAAAGAACTCAAAAAAATAGACAAAGATGTTTTGCGAATTACCGGCGAATCCAACAATCTTGACCCGGTCCTCATAGAAAAACCCGAGCGAGAAGAATGATTAAAAAATTTCTAATATCTAATTTCTAAAAAATTTGACACAGGAAATTATTTAATATAATATATTGTGTATATTGATTAACATTGATTAAAATAATATTATGCCAACAACAATTCCAATCACAAAAGCGAGAATAAATTTAGGGGCGATTGTTAAGCGGGTCAGTTTGAGAAAAGAAAAATTTATTTTGGAAAAAGACGGATATCCCGTGGCGATTTTGATAGACATTGATGAATATGAAGATTTTATAGAACAACGCAATCCCAGAATTCAAAGGATATTAAAAGAATCTCATCGAGATTATTTGGCGGGCAGAGTTCAACCGGCCGACAAACTTTTAGAGGAATTAAAAACTAAATATAATGAGAAAAATAAAAAAAGAATTTGAAAAATGGAATTTAGAAAAAATTAAAACCAATTCAAGAGATACCAATAGAAGTTTTCACGAAAGAGAAGTTTGGTTTATTAAAATTGGAAAAAATATCGGTTTTGAACAGAACGGAAAAGGCGACCAATTTTTAAGACCGGTTATTGTATATAAAAAATTTTCCAAAAATGTTTTTTTAGGAATTCCGCTGACTTCTATTAAAAAAGATGGTCGGTTTTATTTCTCGTTTGAATTCAAAAACAAAATTGGTTCGGCGATATTATCACAGATTAGATTATTTGATACAAAGAGATTATCCTATTTGATTGGGAGAATGAGCAAAAAAGATTTTGGGGGAGTAAAAGAAAAACTTATTGAATTGCTTCAATAAGTTTTTCTTTTACTCCCGAAGGAGAGGGGACTAAATGTCCATTTATGCACTATATAATATCAAGAGTGTAAAAAAAGTCAAGCGAAATTTGACATAAGGGGCGAGTAGCAATATAATAGGGCAGTTTATCAAAAATTATTAATTAATTATAATTTTTTTATGCCTAAAAAAATAAAGCCCGTTAGAAATAAGAAATCAAAGATTTCTGTGATTTCTAACGGGACAAAAAAAGTTGCCAAAAAAACGGTCGTTAAAAAAACAGCGAAGGAAACAAGAAACACGATTATTCCATTGGCTGACCGGGTCTTGGTGCGGCCTTTGACCGATAAGGAATTGGAAAAAAAGACCGATTTTGGAATTATTATTCCCGATACGGTTGATGAAGAAAAAGTAAAGGACCAAGGAATTGTAATCGCGGTTGGAAAAGGAAAATATGATGACGGACAGCTTAATCCGCTGACCGTGAAAGTGGGTGACAAAATAATGTTTTCCAAGTATGGCTTTGATGAAATTAAATTAAACGACAAAGAATATTTTATTTTAAAAGAGGAAAATATATTGGCGATTATTAAATAAAACTAAAAAGTCCAAAGTCCATAAAGTCAAAAGTCCATAAAGTCAAAAAAATTGGTTTCGCCAATTTTTTACTTTCGACTTTCGACTTTGTAAACTTTTGACTTAATAAACATTATGTCAAAACAAATTATATTTAATCAGGAAGCGCGCGCGGCGCTGAAAAAAGGGGTGGATAAGGTGGCGAATGCCGTTAAAATCACAATCGGTCCGCGGGGGAAAAATGTGGTTTTAGAAAAAAGTTACGGTGGTCCGACTATCACGAACGACGGCGTGACTATCGCCAAAGATATTTCTCTCAAAGACAAATTTGAGAATATGGGCGCGGAAATTTTGAAAGAAACGGCCTCTAAAACAAACGACATTGCCGGAGACGGCACCACGACCTCGGTTATAATCGCTCAAGCGCTTATCGCGGGAGGAATGAAAAAAGCGATTTTGGGCGTGAACGCGCTGGGCCTTAAAGCGGGGATGAATCAGGCGGCCGAAGAAGTTGTGAAAGAATTGAAAGCGATGTCCAAACCGATTAGCAATAAAGAGGAAATTAGACAAGTGGCGGTTTTGGCGTCGGAATCGGAAAAAATTGGAAAAATTATCGCCAACACAATTGACAAAGTCGGCAAAGACGGAGTGGTCACGGTGGAAGAATCCCAATCCTTGGGGGTGGAGTCCGAAGTGGTGGAAGGAATGGAATTTGACAAGGGCTATATTTCTCCCTATATGATTACGAACGCCGAGCGGATGGAAGCGGAATTCAAAGACGCGCCGATTTTGCTGACGGACAAAAAAATCTCGTCCGTTAAAGATATTTTGCCTCTTTTGGAAAAATTGGCGGAAACAGGCAAAAAGGATTTGGTTATTATCGCGGATGATGTGGAGGGCGAGGCCTTGGCGACTTTTGTCGTTAATAAATTAAGAGGCGCCTTCAATGTTTTGGCGCTGAAAGCGCCCGGTTACGGCGATAAAAAGAAAGAAATGCTGGAAGACATTGCCGTTACAATCGGAGCGAAAGTAATTTCAGAGGAAGTCGGATTAAAACTTGAAAAAGCGGAATTGAAGATGCTGGGCAAAGCCAATAAGGTAATTTCCACGAAAGACAGGACGATTATTGTGGGCGGAAAAGGCAAACGGACGGAGATTGACACGCGCGTGGAGCAATTGAAAAAGCAATTGGAGTTGTCCGATTCAAAATTTGATTCGGAGAAAATTGAAGAAAGAATTGCCAAATTGTCCGGCGGGGTGGCGGTTATCAAAGTGGGCGCGTCCACGGAAACGGAAATGAAATATCTAAAACTGAAAATTGAGGACGCGGTTAACGCGACCAAAGCCGCGATTGAAGAGGGTATTATTCCGGGGGGCGGTTCGGCCTTGGTAAAAATAGCCCGAAAATTGACGGGGCGGGTTTCCAAATCAACTCTCAAAAACTTTGAAGAAGAATTTCAAATTGGTTTTGAGTTGCTGTTAAAATCTTTGGAAGCGCCTTTGAGACAGATTGCGATTAACGCCGGCAAAGACGACGGTTCCGTGATTGTGGATAAAATTAAAAACGCGAAAAACAACGCGGGCTACGATGCCGCTAAAGATGAAATTGTTTCAGATATGATAATTGAAGGAATTATTGACCCGGTTAAAGTGGCTCGTTGCGGCATTCAAAACGCGGCGTCCTCGGCCGGAATTTTACTTACCACGGAAGCGGCGATTGCCGACGAGCCGAAAGACGAACCGGAAATGCCGGCGGGCGGCGGAGGCGGAATGCCGGGAATGGGAGGAATGATGTAAGAAACAGTCAAAAGTCCATAAAGTCAAAAGTCTAAAAGGAAAAACAAAAAGAACGAAAAAGGGCGGCGGGCAAAGCCCGCCGTCTTTTTTGTTTGTCATTTCTCCGCCAAAACGGTATTATATGAAATAATTATGTCGCTAATAAAAGATATTCCGAAGATAGAAAGACCGCGGGAAAAATTATGCAAATACGGTTCGGGAAAATTATCAGACGCTGAATTACTGGCGATTTTATTGCGAACAGGCGCGAAAGAATTAAATGTTCTTGATTTGGCAAAAAAGATTTTAAGAAAATTTAAGGACGAAAAAATATCAGAAACGAATATTAAAGAATTAGAAAAAATTCACGGATTAGGAACAGCCAAGGCCTGTGAAATTGTGGCGTGTTTTGAGTTGGGCAGACGAAAATTAAAAGGCAAAAAAACCTCAATATTACTTTCACCAAAAAATGTTTGGGACAGAATGGCGGATATTCGCGTCAGTAAAAAAGAGCATTTTGTCGTGTTTTATCTTGATAGCAGAAATCAAGAAATTGAAAGAGAAATAATTTCAATCGGAACGCTCACCGAAAGTTTGGTGCATCCGCGAGAAGTTTTTGAATCGGCTGTAGTAAATAAAACGGTCTCAATCATTATTGCCCACAATCATCCGTCAGGAGATACAGAACCATCAGAGGCAGATATAGAAATAACCAAAAAATTAACCAAGGCCGGAAAAATTTTAGGCATTAAAATCGTGGATCATATCATCGTCACAAAAGACAAATGGCGAAGTTTCCAAGAAGAGAATTTGTTATAATAATAATAATATCGCAATAAGTCAGTTTAGCATAAGGAGATTAAAAAACGATATTATATGAAGCAAATGCCAATAGGCAAACATTAAAAACAAATTTTAATAAATAATATGAAAAATAAGACACAAGAATTAATAACAAATTATTTAGAAAGCACTAACAATCAGGCCATTAAATTTTTTGTGAAAGAAAAAAAAGTTGAGTATAACAGCAAGATTAAAAAGCATAGAGAGGTGAAAAAAGTTTCAGGAGATGAGGAATTTGTCAGAATGTATTTAATTTCTAAATTAACCGATAAACTTGGATATAAGCCGGAAAATATTGAGTTTGAAAAAGAATATCCAAGTGGCAGACCAAAAACGACAAAGCCGAGAATAGATGTTATTTTGAAAGACAAAAATAATAAAGACATTTTTTTGTTTGTTGAGTTAAAAGAAACAAACGAGTTTGAAAAAAATCAAGACGAAACAATTGAAATGCAGCTTTTTAATTTAGCGAAGCAGGAAGACAGAAAAATTAAATATCTTGTTTTGTATTCCGTTGAAATTATCAACAACGAGATAAAAGATAAATGCATTATTATTGATTTTGAAAAATATAAAAGTTTTGATGAATGGGAAAAAGAAAGAAATTATACCGATGAATTGCCGAAGTATTATGAAAAGTCAGTTAAAAAGCCATACATTAAAGGAAGCAAAAACGATTTAAACGCGAATTTTTCCGGAGAAAAATTAGACAGCTTGAGAAAAGAATTACACAATGTGCTTTGGGGCGGCGGCGGAACAAATTATAATGATATTTTTTCATCTTTGGTAAATTTAATTTTAGCGAAAATTCAAGATGAAAGCGAAAAGAACGACGGCGATAAATATGATTTTCAGATTTTTACTTATGACAAAGAAGATAAAGAAAGTTTTGAAAATAACGAAGAAATTTTTAATAGAATAAATGGACTTTATAGAAGAGCGTTAAGAGAGAGATTAAATATCTTAGATGAAAATAAATTAAAAAAATCTTATGTTGTTGATGAAAATAAATTTTCGTTGAATAAATTAAGATACGCCGTAAGTAAATTAGAAAGTTTTTCATTTGTTGACGGAAAAAATAATTTGACGGGAAAAGATATTCTTGGAGATTTTTTTGAAGGAATTATTACAACCGGCTTTAAACAGCACAAAGGGCAATTTTTTACGCATATAAATATAGTGAAATTTTTGCTTTATGGCTTAAAACTTGACGAGTTGGCAATTAAAAGAATAAATAATGATAAAACAATTCCTTATCTCATAGATCCAAGCGCTGGGAGCGGGACATTCTTGATTGAGTATATGAAATTTATTACAAAAAATATCAAGTATCGTTTCAAAAATAAAATTTCAAGCAATAGAGATATTCAGGATAAATTTGACGAGTGGTTTATGCCAGATCACAGGGAAAATAAATGGGCAACAAAATATATTTATGGCAGCGAGATAGATTTTGATTTGGGAACTGCGGTAAAAGTAAATATGATTTTACACGGTGACGGGTCATCAAATATTTTTGTAAAAGACGGCCTTTTGTCTTTTAATCTTTATCAAAAAGAAACAGAACCGAATGTTTTGAATAAGCGCGAACAGAATAATTTGTATTTTGACAAGGATGTAAATGAAGGATTTGACGCGATTATTACTAATCCGCCTTTTAGCGTTGATTTGGATAAAGACACAAAAAAGCTTTTGAAAAATAATTTTCTTTTTGGCGATAAGAAAAATTCGGAAAATCTTTTTATTGAAAGATGGTATCAACTTTTGCGGGAAAACGGCCGGATGGGCGTAGTTTTGCCGGAAAGTGTTTTTGACACAACAGAAAACAAATATATTCGTCTTTTTATTTATAAATATTTCAAAGTCAAGGCCGTTGTTTCTCTCCCGCAACTTACTTTTGAACCACAC
This sequence comes from Minisyncoccota bacterium, assembly GCA_023129575.1. Lineage (GTDB taxonomy): Bacteria > Patescibacteriota > Minisyncoccia > Phycocordibacterales > UBA12079 > JAGMBS01. The sequence continues at coordinate 9,678 of JAGMBS010000019.1, read as the reverse complement.
GCTTCCACAAAAACAAGTTTGCTTTTCGCGCAAAAGAAAACTAAAACAGAGGTTAAAAAATGGGACGAGTTGTGGAGCAAGTATTCTAATGAATGGAACAGCTTAAAAACAAGATGCGAGAATTTAATGGCGGTATATCTTGACGGAAAAGATAGAAAAAAATTGCTTTCCATTAAAAATTTATCAGAGACAGAAGAAAAGAAAATTTTAGCAAGAATGCTGAAAGATTATTTTGACGCTGGAGATAAAAATTTTCATCCCAAAGAATTGGTTAAAAAATATCAAGATGAACTAAAAGATTTATGCAAATATAATAATGATACAAAAGATGTTTTTGGTTTTGTAAATACCTGGTGGGTATTTGGCGAGGTTTCCAAAGAATTAAATTACAAAATCTTTATGGCTGAGGTAGAAAATATTGGTTATAAGCGGACAAAGAGAGGCGAAAAGCCAATGCCGAATGAACTTTATCGCGTGGACGACAAGGGCGAGGTTTTGATTGATGACGGCGTAATGAAAACCGCGTTGGATTATATGAGAGATATTAAGTGGGATTAAAAAAGTTTTATGAAAAAAATTAAAAAAATGTCCGATAATCAAAAATCGCAAATTGCTATTTATCAAACTCTTGGTGATGAGCAAAAAATTCGCGTCAGAATTGACGGCGAGAATGTTTGGTTGACACAGAAATTAATTGCTGATCTTTTTGATATTGATGTGCGAACAGTTAATGAACATTTGAAAAATATATTTTTGGAGCAAGAATTGAATGAAAATTCAACTATCCGGAAATTCCAGATAGTTCAAAAAGAGGCATCAAGAGAAGTCGCGCGTGATATAAATCACTACAATCTTGATGTAATTTTGGCGGTTGGTTATCGCGTGCGGTCTGATCGCGGAACGCAATTTCGAAAATGGGCGACAGAAAGATTGCGAGAATATTTGATTAAGGGTTTTACAATGGATGATGGACGGCTTAAGCAGGGCGGCGGGCGGGCGCGTTATTTCCAGGAATTATTGCAGAGAATACGAGATATCCGAAGCAGTGAGCGAATGTTTTATCAGAAAGTGACGGACATTTACGCGACGAGTATTGATTATAAGATTGACGCTGAATTAACGCAAAAATTTTTCGCCACCGTACAAAATAAAATACACTATGCTGTTCATGGGAATACCGCGGCGGAAATTATTGTTCGGCGGACTGATAACAAAAAACCGCTGATGGGACTGACCAGTTTTAAAAGTGATTATATTACCACCGATGATATTGTTATCGCCAAAAATTATTTGACTGAATCGGAAATAAACCAATTAAATTTAATTGTCTCGCTTTATATCGATTTCGCGGAACTGCAAGCCGATAGCGGCCGTTTAATGAAAATGCGGGACTGGATTACAAAATTAGATGAATTTTTGACTATTTCTGAAAAAAAATTATTGCATTCGGCCGGCAAGGTGAGCGCGAAACAGGCGGAAGATAAAGCGTTGAAAGAATATCAAAAATATCGCAAGGAGGAGGACAAAAATTATATTTCTGATTTTGATAGGGAAGTGAAAAAGATTTTGAAAAAAAGTAAGAAGGGGGTCAGAGAGTAAGACAGAGAAGAGGGTTGTGAGCGGAGGGAATTTTTTAGAGACGGGTAGAGGGGGTAAGAAATTGAAAGAAGGAATAAAGTAATTTAAATAAAATTTATGCGTAGTTTGAAAAATTTAGAAAAAACTGATTGGTTTGAATATATAAAACCAATTTACGAAAAAAGAAAAAAATTAGAAAATCCGGGAGATAGCCGACTTATTTTTGCTATTGATAATAATAAATATAATAAATTAGAGCAATTAGTTAAGAAAGTAATTAGCAATGTTGTAAATGCAAAACAAATATTCGGAATAACCAAACAGCTTAATAATAAAAATGAAAAAGTAAATCCGGACAAAAGAATAGATGATATGATAGGGGAATTGCGAGCCGCTCGGTATTTAGTGAATTGTAGCTATAAAAATATTGTTTACCAAAAGAAAGAAATAGATTTTATTTGTGTAAAAGATAATGTCAATTATGCTGTTGAAGTTAAGTTTATTAGAGATTCTAATTTTAGAACAAAACGATTGGGTGAAGGTCTTGGTTTTGATTTATCAAATGAAGCAACTAAAATAATTGAAATATTGGGAAAAAAATATACTAAAGCTAAAACTCAAATAGAAAAATATCATATAGATGATTATATTCCATTTATTGTGATTGTAAATAATATCCCGTTGTTGTCTAATCTTGGACATAATTGCAAAGTTAAAAACTGGTGTGATAGTCAAGACACAAAAGTCAGTATTTTACCTGATGGTCCGGATGTTTATGAAAATAATATAAACTAACATTCATTGATAAAGTTAATAATTTTTTAATCAGTAAGTTATGCCACTAAAACAATTTACAATTGATTTTCGGGAATTGGGGAAAGAAAAATCATTTAGATATGATGTTGATTTTTTGGATTTTCAAAATGAATTTTTAGCCGAACGATTTTACTCTTTCAATGATTTATTTACATTTGCGTCCGAAAATAAAGTTGATGTTGAAAAATTAGACGATGATTTTTTTTATTCTGAAATAGGCAATATCTCAAAACAGGGCGAAGTTGAACCGGTAAAATTAAATTTCAATGATAGAAAAGAGGAAGAAGAAAATTATTATAAGAAAATAGAAAAAGGCGATATTATAAAAGCGAAAGAAAATGAAATTTTACTTTCAAAAGTTCGTCCAAATTTGAAAAAATATGTTTTTATAAACAAAGATAATAAGGATTATTTTTATACTTCCGCCTTTATTCATTTAGCGCCAAAAAAATTAAATAAGATTTTATATTATTCATTAAGATCAATTTTCTACGAAAATTTGATAGCTATTTCAAGACAAGGAAAAGGTTATCCAACATTAAAAGAGGACGATTTTTTGAATTTAAAATTTGATAAAAGAATTATTGATAAACTTTCAGACAAACAAGATAAAATTGTCGCTCAAATTGAACCGATTGAAAGGAAAATCAAAGAGCTGAAAAACCAAATTATTCCAGCGCGGGAAATTATCAATAAAGTTTTTGCGAGGGAATTTGGATTTGATAAAAATTTATTTAATGAGTTTGGAAAAGGAATGACAGCAGGAACGCAAATTGCGGAAAATAGAAACTTAAGAACTTTTGAAACCAATTTTAGCAATCTTGATAAAAGCAGTATTTTAAGATTTTCTACAAGATTTCACAATACTCCAACAAAAAAATTGATGGATTTTTTGGATAGCATTCAAACTTTACAAATCAAAAATGTAATTTCTGAAAATGTTCATCGGGGAGCAAGCCCTAAATACAATCCAGACGGAGAAATACCTGTGGTGAAAACTGGACATTTGAAAAATGGATATATAGAGATTTCGCAAGAGGAATTTGTTGATCAAGATTTTTATAATTCATCGGTAAGGTCGCAGGTTAAAGAAGGCGATATTCTGATTGCCTCAACAGGCAAAGTATCTCTCGGGAAAATTGATTTACTAAAAACAGATCAAGATTTAGTTGCAGATGGACATATTTCAATTATAAGAGTTGATGAAGAAAAATATAATCGTCTGTTTTTAACTTATTATTTCAGATCAATTTTAGGATATTTCCAGATTGAAAGAGATTTTACAGGCGCGACAAACCAAATAGAACTATACGCGGACGAAATTTCAAATTTCCAAATTCCAAACATTCCCCTAAAATCCCAACAAAAAATCGTTGATGAAATAAAAACCGAACTTGATAAACAAGAAGAAATAAATCAAACAATAGAAACCGAGAGAAATAAAATTGACGGGATAATTGAAAAAGCGATTAAGGTTTGATATTTACGATTCTTTCAACGATAAATGTTTGTTTAAAAGCTCTATTTTCCTCTTTATTCCCCCCAAACCCGCCCAATTTTACGCGAATACCCCAAAAATCACCATTTAAATTTGGGGCCTGCCTGCCGGCAGGCAGGCTTGGAGCCCCAAGTAAACTGTGGATAAGTGGCTTTGTTTGATTATTTTAGATTTGTTATTATATGAGTATGAATATGAATAAAAATTATATTATTTACATAGCGGTTGTCGGCGTTTTGGTAGTCGCGGGGCTTATTTATTATTTTTTCATCTTTGATAATTCCCAAATGGAGACGGATTTGGACGCGGAAAATACAATCACGGAAAACGAAACGGTCGGAAATATAAAATATGAATTCACAAAGAAAAATGTCTTTAGCGGGCTTGGCGACGACAGTCAAAACGAAGCGGCGGAGGAGGATGTCGCAATTCAAGAGGCGCAAGAATTGGCTAATCCATACGCGGAAATAGAGGAAAAGGCGAATCCGTTTAAAAGTTCTTATGAAAATCCTTTTGAATAATTTGTTTATCAATTTCTTTGAATTAACATTTTGTTATGAATAATTTAATAAAAAAAATCGGGGTCTGGGCAAGCGTGTTTTTCATGTCGGCGCTGTTTTTGGCAGGCGCGGCAAGCGCGAATATCTTTGATATTGAATATCCGGTGCCGGAATTGGGAAATTGCGAGTCGCAAGAAGAATGTAAAATTTTTTGCGATAAAGAGGAAAATCAAATAACCTGTATGGATTTTGCGGTAAGTAAAAATATTATTCCCAAAGAATATGCTCAACAAATAAGAAACGATCTAAAAAGATTTGAAGAAAAATTGGACGATTTCGGTCCGGGCGGATGTGTTTCTCCTCGAGAGTGCGACGCTTATTGCCGGGTTTTGGAGAATTTAGACGAGTGTTTGGATTATGGTGTTAAAAACGGGCATACCACGCAAGCTGAAGCGGACGAAATCAGAAAACAAGCCGACAAAGGCGGTCCCGGCGGTTGCCAGTCCAGAGAAGAATGCGACAATTTCTGCCGGCAACCGGAAAACGCGCAGGTGTGTTTCGCTTTTGTGGTTGAGGAGGGGAAAATTACTCAAGAAGAGGCCGATTTTATGGCGGAAAGAATGATGATGGGAGAAGATAGACGGCCGGAGCGAAAGAAGCCGGAAATAAATGAAGAAAAAGTTTCAGAAATTTTGAAGAATCAAGGAGGCCCGGGAGGATGTATGACGATAGATGAGTGCGAAGCGTATTGCGGCGGTTTTGAGCATAGTCAAGAGTGTTTTGAATTCGCGGTGGAAAATGATTTAATGCCTGAAGGCGAAGATATAGAAATGGCAAGAAAAATGTCCGCTTTGCAATCCGGTCCGGGCGGTTGTATGAACGATAAAGAATGTGACGATTTTTGTTCACAACCGAAAAATCACGAGGAATGTATGAGTTTTATGAAAGAAAATAATTTGATTTCTGATGAGGAATTAAAAATGATGGAACGGGAAATGGAAATTAAGATGAAATTAGACAGTGGTCCGGGCGGACCAAATGTCGCGGGCGGTCCCGGCGGTTGCCGAACTCCCGAAGAATGCGACGCTTATTGCAGCGACCCGGTTCATGTTGAAGAGTGTATTAATTTTGCCGGTCAGCACAGCGGAATGATGGAAAAAAGGACTATTGATAATATGATGGGACAAACACAAGAAGCGCGGGATAAAATGATGCAGATGGAAATGGAAAGAAGAAAATTTGAAGGCGGGGAAGGCGGGGAAGGTGGTTTTATGATGATGGATATGGACGGAGATATGATGAAGAGAATGGAAGAAGGGGAAAATCATTTTCAGGAACATTTTGATTTTAATCAACCGATGAATAAAGACGACAATTTGCGGTTTGAGGAAATGAAAAAAATGGAAATGATGCGATATCAAAATATGGAAGACGGACAAATGATGGAGATGATGAATAAGCAAATGCCGACAATGGAAGAAATGGAAAAAATGCCGAAGGAAATGATGTCGTATCCTCCGCAAGAAAGGATGACGCCGGATTGGACAATTGAAAAAGATATAATGGAAGAGAGAATACTAAAAGGATTTGAAATTAAAATAATGGATGGAAAAACGCAAATGATGGAAAAAATGCCGGAGATGTATAAAGAATTTGAAATGGGACCGCCAATAATGGAACAAATGGAGCAGATGGAGCCAATGCAATTTGCGCCGGACATGCCACTAAAAGAGGAAATGATGAATTCTGAATACCCGCCGGAATTTTTCCAGCCGGAACCTTCTCCAACAGGCGCTCGGGTTAAAACCAGCGATTTGTTGGGCGCGATAATAACCCCGTTCCTAAACGGCTTTTTGGGCAGATAATTCCAAAATAAAAAAGCGGCGGGCGAAGCCCGCCGCTTTTTTTGTTTTTTACAAGAAAACAAGGTATAATTGGCCGATGTTGGATGAAGGAAATTATAAAATTAAAACGGAAATTTTTGAGGGTCCGCTTGACTTACTTTTACATCTTATTGAAAAAAGAAAATTGCATATCAGCGATATTTCATTGTCGCGAATCGCTGATGATTATATTGGATACCTAAAAAAGTTAGAGGAATTTCCAATCGGTTCCTCGGCCGATTTTGTTTTGACGGCCTCTATTTTAATGCTGATAAAATCAAAGTCCCTCCTGCCGTCTTTGGATTTAACAAGCGCAGAAGAACAAAGTATCGACGAGCTTGAAAAGCGGCTCAAAGAATATCAAAAAATGAAAAAATTAAGCCGGCCTATCAAAGACAGGTTTGGAAAAGAGATTATTTTTTTTCGCCAGCCAAATCCGAATATTGAGCCGTTTTTTTTACCCGACAGAAACACAAAAATTTCCGTTTTATTTTCCGCGCTTAAAGATATTATAAATAACTTGCCCAAAAAGGCGGTATTGTCCAAAGTTATGGTTGACAAAGTGATTTCTTTGGAAAAAATGATTGAAAATTTGACAAAGAGAATTGAGACATCATTAAAAATGAGTTTTCAGAATTTTTCCGGTCTGGAAGCGAAAGGAAGCGTTTTGTCCAAAAAGGATAAAACCAATATCATTGTCAGTTTTTTGGCGATGTTGGAATTGGTAAAGCAAGGAGCGCTTAGCGCCAAACAGGAATGCCGTTTTGGAGAGATAAGTATGGAAACCCAAAAAATCGGAACACCGAATTATAATTAAAATTTGAAAGCGAAACTTTCAAATTGAATGTAGAGTGACAACGGCAAACTCGAAATAACATAGTTCTTCCCAAAATGGTATGGGCTTGGGTCAGGGTTTTGGGGAGAAGCTATGTTGTGGAGAGTTTGCCGAGAGATAAGGGGTTTAACTTTATCCATAATTTTTATACTTATGCCATTAACTTTAGATTCACAAATAGAAGCCCTTTTGTTTTTCAAAGGAGAACCGGTTTCAAAAAAAACATTGGCGCGAGTTTTAAACAAAGATATTGAAGAAATTAACAATGCCTTATTCGCGCTGGAGGAAAAATTAAAAGATAGGGGAGTCCGTCTTATGCTAAACTCCGGCGAGGCGGTGTTGGGAACGGCGCCCGCGATGTCTCCGATAATAGAATTAGTTAAAAAAGAAGAATTATCAAGAAATTTAAGCCGGGCCGGAATAGAAACCCTTTCAATTATTTTATATAAAGGACCGATTACTCGGGCTAAAATTGATTATATCAGAGGAGTGAATTCTAATTTTATCTTAAGAAATTTATTGGTTCGCGGTTTGGCGGAAAAAATTTCCAATCCGGCTGACTCGCGAAGTTATTTATATAAGCCAACTTTTAAGCTTTTATCATTTTTGGGAATTTCCAAATTAACGGATTTGCCCGAATATAACAAAGTTCAAGAAGAAATAGAAAAATTTAATAATGTCAGCGCGGCAGTCCGGGCTGGCGAAGAAAATGATGATGAAATTAGAATTAAAAATAACTAAAAAGGAAATAGAAACGGCGGTCATTTTGTCGATTTTCGCTATGGTGGCGGTTGTGGCGGTTAAAAGCGTTTTGTTTTTTGAACTGCAATACGAAGAATCGCTCTTGATAAGAAAAAATCTTGAAACGCAAACTGTCCAAAAGGACCCCTTTGACGATTTGTCTTTGTCAGCCAAAGCATTTTATGTCTGGGATACGCGGGCTGAAAAAGCAATTGCTTCTTTTAATGAAGAAACGCAATTTCCCCTGGCGTCTTTGACAAAATTAATGACGGTTTTAGTGGCGTCCGAAATTTCTCCCAACGGCATTATAATAACAATTGACCAACCCGATTTAGACGGTGAGGGAGACAATGGGTTACGGGCCGGCGAAAAATGGCGACTGGCGGATATTATTGATTTTGTTTTGATGTCATCGTCCAATGACGGCGCGCGCGCTTTGGCGTCCGTGGCGAACGCTTTTGCCGACGGCGAAAACGCGGAGAGTGGCGATGATAACGATAAGGACGCCAAAGCGCGCGCTCTCTTCATTCAAGAAATGAATAAAGAAGCCAAAAAATTGGGTCTGGCGCAGACATTTTATCTCAACGAGTCCGGTTTGGATATAACTGAAGCGCTTAGCGGCGCTTACGGGTCGGCCAAAGACACGGCGATTTTGCTGGAAAATATCTTGCGGGAATACCCTTATCTTTTGGAGGTTAGCGCTTGCGCAAAAACGCGATTAGATTCCGATATTTTATCTCATTCCGTGGATAATACCAACCAAATGATAAATATCTTCCCAAATGTGGTGGCCTCTAAAACCGGTTGGACGGATTTGGCGGGGGGAAATTTGGTAATTGCTTTTGATATGGGAATCGGGCACACTATAATTATCTCTATTCTGGGTTCCACGAAAGAAGACCGTTTTAGCGATATGGAACAATTAATTTGGGCAAGCATAGACAAAGCATTAAGTATGTAATATTTAAATATCAAGTATAAAGAATTTGCTTTGCAAATTTTTTATTAATTAAAATGACAAAGCTCAAAATCCAAATTATTCAAACCAAATCCAAACGACAAAATCCAAAAAAAATTTAACATTTGGTTTTTGGATTTGATTTGAGCAATTTGATATAATTTGGATTTTGGATTTTTTTTAAAGTATTATGATTCTAAATGTAGTTAAAATTTTAGCGCCCTGGGCAATTTCGTTTTTCGCCGGTTTGGTGTTTAGCGTGATTTTGGCGCATTTTTTATACAAATATAAAATGTGGAAAAGAATTCCCGGAAAACAAAACGGCTTGGGAGGCGGCGGCACGCCAATTTTTGATGAATTGCATAAAGACAAAGACACCGGCACTCCGCGAATGGGCGGGGCCGTGATTTGGTTAAGCGTTTTATGGACAATTTTTATTTTTTGGCTGATTTCTTGGTTATTCCCGACTGAATTCACGCAAAAATTGGATTTTATGAGCCGGGGGCAAACCTGGCTGCCCTTATTCACTTTAATTGCGGGTTCTTTAGTCGGACTCTTTGACGATTTTTTGGTGATAACCGGCAAAGGAAAATATATGGCGGGCGGTTTATCTTTGAAAACGCGAATTTTAATTGTGTTGTGGATTGGTTTAATCGGAGGAAGTTGGTTTTTTTTCAAATTGGATGTGGCGAGCGTTTTAGTTCCGTTTTTGGGCGAGTGGTATCTGGGCGTTTTTTTAATACCGTTCTTTATGCTGGTAATGTTGTCGCTTTTCGCGAGCGGAGTGATAGACGGCGTGGATGGTCTCTCCGGAGGAGTGATGGCGGCAATTTTCGCGGCCTACGCGGGAATTGCGTTTTTTCAAAATC
>JAGMBS010000018.1 GCA_023129575.1 Minisyncoccota bacterium | reverse complement strand
ATCCCGCCCGCCCGTTTTTATATGACGGAAACCGGTATTTTGGGTTTGACGACGACATTGACGGTCGTGGCATTTTTGACGGGGCAAGTGCTGGTTTTGCCGATAATCGCTTTTCCTCTTTTTGCCACAGTGGCATCCGATATAGTTCAAGTCGCTTCAAAAAAATGGCGGAGGGGCAAAAAAGTTTTTTTAGTGGCTCCGCTCCACCATCATTTTGAGGCCTTGGGTTGGCCCAGTTATAAAGTGACGATGCGTTATTGGGTCTTGAGCATTATTTTTGCCGTTATCGGAATGATTATTGCCTTAATTGGGTAGAATAAAGGGGCGGCGGCTCCGCCGCCGCCCCCTTTATCAACAGATTTTTATTATGCAAAATTGAAAAAATCGTTTATAATAATGTTGTTATTTTTTTAATTATCAATTATTTTAACATAAAAAATTTATGGACGAACAAGTAAATCCCGTTAGAGATAAGAAGTCAAAAACTTCTGTGATCTCTAACGGGATAAATCCCGTTAGAAATAAGAAGCCGGAGACTTCAGTAATTTCTAACGGGATAAATCCGGCTAAAACTCGCGCTAAATCGTTCGCGGTAAAAAAACTCTCTTTTTATATTGTGGCGGGCTTGGCCTTTCTGTTGCCGATATTTTTTATTCCTTCCGCGCTTTTTCCGCTTTTTTTAAGTAAAAATCTTTTGCTAACCGCCGCTGTTTTTATTCTTTTTACGCTTTGGGTTTTGGAAAGAATTAAAAACAAGGACCTTATTATTTCCAAAAGTCCGCTGTTGATTTTGGCGGGGTTGGTGCCTTTGTCTTATCTTTTGTCGGCGTTTTTTTCCGGTTCAATAAAAAACGCTTTGCTCGGAGCGAATTTTGAAACCGGCGTTTTTGCCACAATCTTTGTTTTATTTTTATTTATATTTTTAACGGCTAATTCTCTTAAGTCAAAAAAAGAAATCCCGTATATTTACGCGGGGCTGCTTTTTTCTTTTGGAATAATGGCGTTATTCCAGATCGCCAGATTGTTTTTTGGTCCGGAATTTCTGGCGCTGGGCATATTTGGAAAGACCAATTCAAATTTTATCGGCGCTTGGAATGAATTGGGTGTTTTTTCCGGTTTGATAGCTTTATTGGCTTTGTCCGCTTCTGAATTTGTGGGACAAAATAAAACCATTAAAATATCAAGTTATATTGTTTTAGGAACCGCTCTTTTCCTGGTCGCCTTGGTGAATTTCAGCGCGGTTTGGATTATGCTCGGGGTATTTTCATTGACGCTAACTCTGTATAGTTTTTGGCTGGCTAAAAATAAAGGGGAGACGCGGGACAATAAAACACATCTGCCGATTTTATCGCTAATTGTTTTTCTTGTCGCTTTGGTTTTTGTTTTCGCCAAAGCGCCGGTTGGCAATTTTTTGCCGTCATTGTTTAATATCCAAAATTTTGAAGTTCGGCCGACAATTGGCGCCACGATTGATATCGCGCAAGCGACTTTAACGCAGAATCCGCTTTTGGGAGTTGGTCCTAATAATTTTGCGAGCCAATGGGTTTTGCATAAACCATTGGGCGTCAACAACACAATGTTTTGGAATGTGGATTTTAATTCCGGTTCTAATTTTATTTTAACATCGTTGGTAACCGTCGGAATTCTTGGATTTTTGTCTTGGTTCTTATTTTTAGCGGCGCTTATTTTTTACGGATTAAAATTGATGAAAATATCCCGGCAAAATAAATTTGAGCATTATCTTATTTTGTCGCCGTGCCTGGCAACACTTTATTTGTGGATGTTCGCGGTCATTTATGTTCCCGGAACGGTTATTCTTGGGCTAAGTTGTTTATTCACGGGGATTTTGCTTGCCTTGTTTTATCAGGCCGGAATTGTTAAAACTAAAACGATTTTTTTGAGGGAGAACGGCAAAATTAAAATAATATTGATAACCGTCATTACATTTATTTCTCTCGCGTTTATCTCCGGAGGATATTTTATCGCTAAGAATACAACAGCGTTAATTCAATCACAAAGAAGTTTAAGAGCCGTTAATGCGGAAGGCGATTTGGGGAAAGCGGTTGAATTAATGTCCAAGGCGGCCGAAAATTCCAAAAATGACGCGTATTATCGTTTATTAACGGATATGAATTTAGCTCAGCTTCAATTTGTTTTGAACCGGCAAGATGTTCCCGCGGAAACTTTGCAACAGCAATTTCAAGCGGTTCTTGGAAATGCCGTCGGCAACGCGCAAACAGCCGTTCGGATTGGCGGCAAAAATTATCAAAATTGGACGAGTTTGGGCCGGGTCTATAGCGCGATTGTTCCGTTAAAAGTTGCAGGCGCTTATGACAGCGCTCTCAACTCTTATGTTGAGGCAATCAATTTAAATCCAAGCAATCCGGCGTTAGTTTTGGCGTTGGCTAATTTAGAGTTAGCCAATGAAGATATTGAGAAAGCGCGCGAGTATATCGGACGGTCTATCCAAATGAAAAATAATTATTCGGACGCTTATTATTTGTTGTCTCAAATTGAATTAAGCGCGGGCAATAATGAACAAGCTGTCAAAGTTATTGAAGCGCTGGCAAATATGACCCCGAATGATTCGCGGGTCTTTCTCCAACTTGGGGCGCTTGAATATAATTTTCGGAATTATGAAAAAGCGATTATCTCCTTGGAAAAAGCGGTTCTTTTAAATCCGTATTTCACGGATGCTAAATATCTGCTCGGGCTCAGTTATGATAATACGGGGGAGAAGGGCAAGGCAATCGGACAATTTGAAGATTTGAATATTTTGAACCCGAATAATGAGAATATAACAACCATTCTTGATAACTTAAAAAAAGGTCAAAAAGCGCTTTTCGGTTTGGAACAACAAAGTTCCTCGCCAGCGATTGAGGGCAAATCTGATAATTCGGGAGGAGAAGAGGAAGAAGAAAACGGGAGCAAAAACAGGGACGAAAATTAAAAAATGCTAAAAAAAAATCTGATAAAATTGCTGAACAAAGAGATAAGCGGGCTCCATGAGGCCGCTTATCTTTTAGGTTTTTTTACTTTTTTCTCGCAAATTTTGGCGCTTTTAAGGGACCGTCTTTTGGCGCATAATTTTGGCGCGGGAGAAATTTTGGATATTTATTACGCGTCTTTTCGTATCCCGGATTTTATTTTTATTTCCATCGCGTCGCTTGTTTCAATTTCTGTCTTGGTGCCGTTTTTGGCGAGAGAATTGGAAAAAGGAAACGCGCGGCAATTTTTAGACGATATTTTTTCCGTTTTTTTTGTTTTGATTGTTTTGGTAAGCGGAGTGGCTTTTTTTCTCATTCCTAAAATAACCCCTTTTATTTTTCCGGGTTTTTCTCCCGAGACGGCCGCGCAAGTGATTGGTCTCTCTCGCGTTATGCTGTTGTCGCCGATTTTTTTCGGCCTGTCCAATTTTTTTACCAGCATTATTCAGATTAAAAAGAAATTTATCATTTACGCGCTCAGCCCGCTTTTATATAATATCGGAATTATTATCGGTATTTTGACATTGTATCCCGTGTTTGGAATAAAGGGCTTGGCGGGCGGAGTTGTTTTGGGCGCTTTTTTCCATATGCTGATTCAATTATTGGGCGTTTATCGTTTGCGGTTTTTGCCCGGTTTAACGACGGCCTTTAATTTTCGGAGAATTAAAGAAATAATTTTGCTTTCATTGCCCAGAACTTTGGCGCTTTCAACCAACAATTTGGCTCTGATTTTTTTAATTGGTTTGGCTTCCACAATGAGCGAGGGATCCATTTCCGTTTTTAATTTTTCTTTCAGTTTGCAGTCAATTCCGTTAAGCATTATCGGGGTAAGTTATTCAATCGCCGCTTTTCCGTCCTTGGCGAAACTTTTTTCCCAAGGCCGCCTGGACGAATTCTTAAAACAAATTACCGCGGCCGCCCGTCATATTGTTTTTTGGGCGACGGTCGCGCTCACCTTATTTGTGGTGCTGCGGGCGCAAATTGTCAGAACTATTTTGGGTTCCGGTAAATTTGATTGGGTGGATACCCGGTTAACCGCGGCGTGTTTGGCGGCCTTCGCGTTGTCCGTGACGGCCCAAAGTTTGGTTTTGCTTTTCGTCCGCGCTTATTACGCTGCCGGCCGGACAAGGACACCGGTCTGGATAAATATATTTTCGTCAATTTGCATTGTTATTTTCGCGCTGGGTTTGCAATGGTTTTTTGCAAAGACGGAAATCGCGCGGGACACAATTGGAATTTTATTCAGAGTGAGCGACATTAGCGACATTAACGTTCTTATTTTACCTTTGAGTTATTCCATCGGGGCCATTCTAAACGCCGCTTTGCTTTGGTTTATGTTTCAGAAGGATTTTAATTGTTTTTCTTCAGAGGTGAAAAAATCTTTCTGGCAAACTTTAGTCGCTTCAATCGCGCTGGGCGCGGTCGCGTATTTTTCTTTGGAATTATGGAATAATATCTTTGACATCAATACTTTCTGGGGAATTTTCTTGCAGGGCCTTTTGTCGGGCGCGGGCGGCATCGCGATTCTCATCCTGACACTCAAACTTCTCGGCAACCAAGAAGTGGATGAAATCTGGCATTCCATAAAACAAAAATTGATTAACTCAACGGGTTGAGTTAATCAATAAATTTTTTTGTGACCCTACAGAGAATTGAACTCTGATTTCCGCCTTGAGAAGGCGATGTCCTGACCGTTAGACGATAGGGCCAAAGAAACTAAAAATTAAAAATGAAAAAGTAAAAATAAAAGTAAAAGCAAAAAATTATTTTATGAGTTTTTACAACCAATTTCTTATCATTTTACATAAATATTATTTTATTTCAATTCTTTGACCGCTTCAACAATCAAACTAAGGTCGCCGTTTCTTTTTGAAATCCGCCCTTTCATCAGGACGCATTTGTCAACTTCCAATAAGTTTTTATATTCCTCAAGAATTTTCGGAAAAACAACCGCTTCAATGCTTCCGCTAAAATCGGACAGGCGGACAAACGCCATTTTATCGCCTCGTCTGGTTAGAATTGGCTTATTTTCTTCTATAATACCCGCCACAACGGTAGTCGTGTTTTCCTGAAATTCTTGTTTGATTTTTTCAATGTCGGTTTTGCTATTTTGAAGTTGCCGCCTGAATTTTTCCAGCGGGTGCCCCGAAATATACAAACCGAGCAATTCTTTTTCCCACGCCAGTTTTTCTTCCGTCGTCGCGGGCGGAGCGTTTTTTAATTTTATTTCAGACACGGACGCCTCGCTTCCCGCCAATTCAAAAAGGGAATTTTGATTTTCCGATTTTTCGGACTCCTCTTTATTGAATTTCAGCAAGTCCTCCGTATTGGCGAGCATTTGCCCTCTTTCTCCAAACGCGTCCAAAGCTCCGCATTTTACCAACGCTTCAAATGATTTTTTATTCAAGTTTCGGTCTTTAATTCTTGTGAAAAAATCCGTCAATGATTTGAATTTTCCGTTTTTCTTCCGTTCGCTGATAATAATTTGAGCGATACCTTCGCCGAAATTTTTAATCGTGCATAGCCCGAAACGAATATTATGGTCGGGCGTAATCGTGAAAAAACTAAAACTCTCGTTTATGTCGGGCGGCAAAACAGGAATTTTCATTCTCTTGCATTCGGCGACGGTCTCGGCGATTTTTTCGATCTCGCCGGAATCGGCGGTCAAAAGCGCCGTTATATATTCCACCGGATAATTGGCTTTCAAATACGAGGTTTGATAAGCGACTCGGCCGTAACTGGCCGCGTGCGCTTTATTAAAACCGTAAGCGGCGAATTTTTCAATATCCGTCCACAATTTCTCCACCACTTTTTTGTCCATTTTATTTTCCAAACAGCCCCTCTTAAATTTATTTTCCTGTTCTTGCATCAATTCGGGAATTTTCTTTCCCATCGCTTTTCTGAATTTGTCCGCTTCCAACCAAGAGTAGCCCGCCAATTTAATGGCAATCATCATCACATCATCTTGATAAACCATCAGCCCCAAAGAGTCCTTCAAAAATTCTTCCACTCGCGGGTCAATGTATTTGATTAGATTGGGATTTCTTTTGCGGGCGATA
This sequence comes from Minisyncoccota bacterium, assembly GCA_023129575.1. Taxonomy (GTDB): domain Bacteria; phylum Patescibacteriota; class Minisyncoccia; order Phycocordibacterales; family UBA12079; genus JAGMBS01. The sequence continues at coordinate 17,127 of JAGMBS010000018.1, read as the reverse complement.
TAATCGGGAATAAAATTCATCGCGCCGGGGCGATAAAGCGCCACCATGGCGTTGATGTCGTGAATGGTGGTTGGCCTCAATTCCATCAGCCATTTTGTCATTCCGCTTCCGTTTAATTGGAAAGTTCCGTGAGTTTCTCCGCGAGTAAGCATCGCGTAAGTTTTTTTGTCGTCCAGAGGAATTTTGTCTATATCAATCTCAAGATCCTGAATTTTTTTAACAAGCCGAACAGCGTTCGCCAAAATGGACAAATTTTTAATTCCCAAAAAATCAAATTTTATCAGGCCGGCTTTTTCAACGGAATGCATATCATATTGAGTGATTATCTTTTTGCCTTTGGGGTCGTGTTGAAGAGGGGTGTATTCCGAAAGCGGTTTGGGCGCGATAACAACTCCGGCGGCGTGAACTGAAATGTGCCGCGCGCAACCTTCTATTTTTTGGGCAAAATCAATAACCGTCCGGGCGTCTTTTTCTTGTTTATATAATTTGGCGAGATCGGGTTCCATTTCCAAAGCGCGCGCGATGGTCATCGGGAAACCCTGCGAGCCCATCGGAATAAGTTTGGCGATTTTGTCTCCGACGGCGTAATCATAACCGAGCGCGCGCGCCGTGTCGCGGACCGCGCCGCGCGCCATCATAGAACCGAAAGTTCCAATTTGCGCCACTTTGTCTCCGCCGTATTTTTCCCGCGCGTATTGGATGACCTCGTCCCGGCGGTTGTCGGCGAAATCCATATCAATATCGGGCGCCGACGGCCGTTCTGGATTTAAAAATCTTTCAAAAGGGATTTTATAATCAATCGGATTGATGGCGGTAATTTTTGTCAAATAAGTTATCATTGACCCCGCCACGGAACCGCGGATATTGGTATAGATATTATTGGTGTGGGCAAAATTCAACAAGTCGGCCACGATTAAAAAATAGACGGAATATCCTTTATCTTTAATAATTTTCAATTCATATTCCAACCGTTCCGCAATTTCCGGCGTTTTTTGCAAGCCCCTTTTTTCTATTCCGGCGAAGGCCAAGCGCCGCAATTCACTGTCATAAGTGGTCTGAGCGGGTATTTCCAAGCGAGGGAAAACCCATTCTCCCAGAGTTAATTCCAGATAACAAGAATCAATTATTTTTTCCACATTCTCTAAAGCTGAGGGGGTCTCTTTGAAATACCCGTTAGCGGTTTGTTGGTCAATAAAAGAAAAATCATCTTGTTCGTTTTTATATTTTCCATAAGTTCCTTGGATTGACATCAGAATATCGCGCGCTTTTTTGTCAGCGGGATTGAGATAATAAACATCTTGCGCGGCGACCAAGTCCAAATTTTCCCGTTTGGCAAAATCAATAATTTTTTTCTTTAAATCCAATTGCCCCGCGATTTCGGGATGGTGAGTTATTTCCAAATAGAAATTTTTAAAATTATTTTTATACCAATCGGCTATCTCTTTGGCCTTTTCAAAATCGTTGGTTTGGAGGGCTTTGGAAATTTCTCCGCTAAACTGAGGCATAATGCAAATCAAACCCTGCCCGTATTTTTCCAAAAGTTCTTTGTCAATTCGCGGTTTATAATAAAATCCCTCCAAATGCGATTTGGTGACCAAGCGAATCAGATTTTTATAACCGGTTTCATTTTTGGCGAGCAAAATCAAACGGGTGGAGCGGTTATCAATACCGGGACGATTGTCAAAACGGGTTTTGAGCGCGACATAAAAATCAACTCCGATAATCGGCTTGATGTTCTGCCTCAAACACTCCTCGTAAAACTCAATCGCCCCGTACATATTTCCGTTATCGGTCAATGCCAAAGCCGGCATTCCACATTTTTTCGCGCGTGCGACCAAGTCCTTAATTTTTGGCAAAGCGTTTAATAAACTATAATGACTGTGGGTATGGAGATGGGAGAATTTATACATAAATACATTATACAGCAAATAAAATAAACACCCAAATTGATATATTTGTTTGTAACAGATTTTAGAATTTCTGTTGGAAAAATGATTTTCAATTTTCAATTTCCAATTTTCAACCAATGAATTAATTTTCAATTTTCAAACATAGATTTTGGCGAAGCCAAAATCCACCTCGACCTTTTATCATTTTTTTGTTTTATTTGTTGTTATTCGTATCATTCGCATAATTCGTATATTCGTATGTCCATCTATATTGATTGCAATTTTTACAATTTGGTCTATAATTTGTTTTATGACAGTTCGGATGAGACACACCAGCGGGCATACGAAAAACAGGCGCTCGCATCATAGTTTGACGGCGCCGCGGCTTTCGCGTTGTTCGGACTGCGGTTCTTTTCATTTGCGCCATCGCGCTTGCGAGGTTTGCGGTAAATATAAAAGCCGACCGGTGATTGATGTCGCTACCCGAATAGAGAAGAAAAACGAAAGGAAAAAAGCCAAACTGAAAATGCTGGGCAAAGACCCGAGTGAGAAGCCAAAGAAAGAAAAAATAACGGCTTTGAACCCCGAAAAATTATCTAAAAAAGCAAAATAGCATTTTTGCAATTTGATAACGGCGCGCTCGGAAGCGCCAACTAAACGATTTATGTTAAATAGACATCTTTCAAGATCAATCGTTTTGCAAACTCTTTTTGAATGGGATATTAGGGGGAGAGACAAAACCGCGATATTTGACATTTTGAAATATAATTTGAAAGAATTCGCTTTTAGCGCGGAAGGAAATTCTTTTGCCGAGTATTTAGTCAAGGGTATTTTAAGCAAACAAGACAATTTGGATAATATTATTCGGCAGGCCGCGCCTCAATGGCCCTTAGATAAAATTTCCGCCATTGACAGAAATATCTTGCGAATCGGCATCTATGAATTGTTGTTTTCCAATAAAGATGAAGTGCCGCCCAAGGTGGCGATTAACGAAGCGATAGAATTGGCCAAGGCCTTTGGCGGGGAAAATAGTGGCAAATTTATAAGCGGTGTTTTAGGAACAATTTATAAAGAATTGGGCGAACCGAGAAAATATGAAACAAGCGGCTCCAATCCAAATCGGAAAAATAAAATTATTTCAGACCAAAAAAATTTGCCCGTTCAAGAATTAGGCGGAGCGGTTGTTTACGCGCGCAAAGACGATCAAATTTTTTTGGTTTTTGTGCATAATGTTTTTGGTTATTGGACTTTAGTCAAAGGAACAAAAGAAGATAACGAGACAATTGAAGAATGCGCGGCGCGAGAGGCGAAAGAGGAAACCGGCCTGGATGTTACGGTTGGCGAAAAAGTGGATATTAATGAATATGTAGCCGTTCTTTATAATGATAAAGAAAAAGAAAATAACGCCGTCCCCACAAAAAGAAAGGTAACTTATTTTTTGGCCAAAGCGGAATTTGGCGCCCTTGAATTGGAAAAAGACGGCGGCGAGCAGGGAACCCTTGACGATGTCAAGTGGTTTAATTTAACGGAAGCGGGAGAGATTAACACTTACGCCGATTTAAAGCCGATAATAAAGAAAGCGATTGAGGCGATTAAGGCAAAAATAATTTAGAAAATTTATGCTTGATTTTACAAAATTTGAAAAAAAAATAGGAATAAAATTTAATGATTTAAATCTTCTTCAAACCGCTTTTACCCACCGTTCATATATAAACGAACAAAAAGAGAAAGGTTTGGAGCATAATGAAAGATTGGAATTTTTGGGCGACGCCGTTTTGGAACTGGTATCCACCCGGCATTTATTTGATAAATTTCCCGCGGAAAGCGAGGGTGTTTTGACTTCTTACCGTTCCGCTCTCGTCAATACAAACTCGCTTTTGGCTGTTGCCAAAAAATTGAAAGTGAATGATTTTTTACTTTTGTCCAAAGGCGAAAAAAAAGACATAGGACGGGCGCGAACTTTTATTATGGCAGACGCGGTGGAAGCGATTATCGGAGCTATTTATTTGGACCGGGGCTACGCGGCCGCTCAAAAATTTATTGCCGATAATTTTCTTTGCAACACGGATGAGGTTGTCAGAAAAAGTTTGTGGCAAGACGCCAAGAGCCATTTTCAAGAAAAAGCGCAGGAAATTGAAAAAACAACTCCGCTTTATAAAGTTTTGAAAGAGATTGGTCCGGATCATAACAAACAATTCCAAGTCGGGGTCTTTTTGGAAAAACAATTAATTGCCAAAGGAAAAGGAGTTTCTAAACAGGAAGCGGAACAAGAAGCGGCTAAAGAGGGACTGAAAATTAAAGAGTGGAGTTAATCTCATTTGAGATCAAAAAATTTCAAAGTCCAAAATCCAAATTATTCCAAATTATTCAAATCAAATCCAAATGACAAAATCCAAAACTTTTTTTGACATTTGGATTTTGACGAGGTTTGACCTCTGAATTACCATTAAAATATAATCGTTTAGCCACTATACATTATTTAACCACTGCTGAGGTCGAACCTCTTAATTTAATAATTTTCAATTATAATTCTCATTAGTGTATAATGTTAGCAATGAACAATAATTTAGTTCTCTATCGCAAATACCGGCCCCAAAAATTTGAGGAAGTTTTGGGACAGGAGCATATTACGGAGACGCTTAAAAAAGCCGTCAAATTAAGCAATATCGCGCATGCTTATCTTTTTGCGGGCGCGCGCGGAACCGGCAAAACAACCGTGGCGCGTATTTTGGCGCGAGAACTAAAGTGTTCCGCTAACGACCTTAATGAAATAGACGCCGCTTCTAACCGGGGGATTGACGACATTAGGGAACTGCGCGAGGCGGTCGCGGTTCTGCCTTTTGAATCGCCCGTGAAGGTCTATATTATAGACGAGGTTCATATGCTTACCAAGGAGGCCTTCAACGCGCTTCTGAAAACTTTGGAAGAACCGCCCCGGCATATTATTTTTCTGCTGGCGACAACAGAAATTGAAAAATTGCCCGATACTATTATTTCCCGTTGCCAAACATTCACTTTCAAAAAGCCGTCTCAAAATATTCTTAAAGATATTGTTTTGGACATTTCCAAAAAAGAGGGCTTTGAATTGGAAACCGGAGCGGAGGATTTAATCGCGCTTTTGGGCGACAGTTCTTTTCGCGATACGCTGGGAATTTTGCAAAAAGTTGTTAGCGCCTCAAGCGATCGCAAAATATCTCTAAAAGAAATTGAGAAAATTACCGGCGCGCCCGGCAGTGAATTAGTCAATCAATTTATCGCCTCTCTGGCGGAAAAGAATTTTGAAAAAGGCCTGCGAGCGCTTAATCAAGCAACGGAAAACAGCGTGGATACGCAAGTTTTCGCCAAACTTATTTTGCATAAAGTCAGGGCGATTATGCTTTTGCGATTTTCAAAAGAGATGGAAAAAATCTGCGCGGACGAATTCGCGGAAAATGATTTCAGATTTCTCAAAAACTTAAGCCAAACAAAAAATTCAAACATAAATTCCGGCGTTTTAAAAGAATTGATTGACGCTCACGCCCAAACAAAATCCGCCTATATTTCCCAACTCCCTCTTGAGTTAGTCTTGCTAAAATTTATAGCCGCGCGACAGTCCTAAATATTATTGATAGTTTTCCCCGCCAAGTTTTGTTAAAAATACGCGATTTATTTTGTGATATTGCTTGCCGCGCTATTTTAGTGTATTATGCGGGGCGGAAGGAAACGAAAAAAGTTCCTTGCGGGCAAGGAACTTTTTTATTTACAAAATTAAAAATTATGAGAGATTACCCATTGGAAAAAGTTAGAAATATCGGAATTATCGCGCATATTGACGCGGGCAAAACAACCGTAAGCGAGCGGGTGCTTTTTTATACGGGCATTTCGCATAAAATTGGCGAGGTGCATGAGGGGGAAGCGACTATGGATTGGATGGAACAAGAGCAAGAGCGGGGAATTACGATTACTTCCGCGGCGACTACTTGTTTCTGGACGCCGACTTACGACCCCGACAACCCGGACAAAAAATATCGTTTTAATATCATTGATACTCCCGGGCATGTTGATTTTACCGCCGAGGTGGAGCGGTCTTTGAAAGTGTTAGATGGCGGGGTGGTGGTTTTTGACGGAGTGGCCGGAGTGGAGTCGCAGTCCGAAACTGTTTGGAGGCAGGCCGACAAATATAATGTGCCAAGAATTTGCTTCATCAATAAACTGGACCGGACAGGCGCCAGTTTTGAAAAGTCCTTTCAAAGTATTTTAAATCGTTTAACGAAAAACGCCGTCCGAATGCAAATTCCAATTGGGGAAGAAAATGAGCACAAAGGGGTTATTGATCTTTTAAGAATGAAGGGATATTTATTTGAGGGCGAAATGGGCAGCGCAGTTAAAGAAATTGAAATTCCCGCGGAATTAAAAGCAAAAGCGGAAAAAGCGCGCGGGGATTTAATTGAAAAAATAGTGGAAAATAACGAGGATCTAATGAACGATTATTTGGAGGGCAAAGAAATTTCGTTGGACGCTCTGAAAAAAGTTTTGCGGCAAGCGGTGATTGCCGGACAAATTATTCCGGTTTTTGCCGGTTCGGCTTTAAAAAACAAAGGAGCGCAATTGCTGCTGGACGCGGTAATTGATTATTTGCCTTCGCCGCTTGATATTCCCGCCGTCCGAGGCATTGACCCCAAGACGGAAGAAGAGATAGAAAGAAAAGCGGAAGACAATGAGCCCTTCGCGGCTTTGGCTTTCAAATTGCAAACGGACCCTTTTGTGGGGCAATTGACTTTTTTCAGAGTTTATTCCGGGACGCTGGAAGCCGGTTCTTATGTCTATAATTCTTCCACCGGCAAGAAAGAAAGAATTGGACGAATTTTAAGGATGCATGCCAATAACCGCGAAGAAATTAAAAAGGTTTTTGCCGGGGAGATAGCGGCGGCGGTCGGGCTTAAAAATACCAAAACCTCGGACACGCTCTGCAATGAAGACCATCCTATTTTGCTGGAAAAAATTGAATTTATGCTGCCCGTGGTCTCGGTTAGAATAGAACCGAAAACCAAAGCGGACCAAGAGAAAATGGGCTTAGCGCTTAAAAAACTTTCGGACGAAGATCCGACTTTTACCGTTAAAACCGACCCCGAGACGACGGAGACCATTATTTCCGGAATGGGCGAATTGCATTTGGATATTTTGGTGGAGAGAATGAAGCGGGAATTTGGCGTGAGCGCCGATATTGGCAAACCGCAGGTGGCTTATCGCGAGACGATTCAAATAGAAGCCGAAGCGGAAAACAAATATGTCAAGCAGTCGGGCGGCCGCGGACAATACGGGCATGTGAAAATCAGAGTTAAACCGCTTGAAAAAATTGATGAGGACGCCAAAATACCTAAAAATACAAAAAGGGAAGAAGGTTTTGAATTTGTAAACAGCATTAAAGGCGGGGTAATTCCGCAAGAATATATTCCGGCTTGTGAAAAGGGGATTAAAGAAGGAATGGAGCGGGGAGTGGTCGCCGGTTATAAATTGGTTGATATTTCTTGCGAGTTATATGATGGTTCTTTCCACGATGTTGACTCGTCTGAAATCGCTTTCAAAATCGCGGCCTCAAAGGCCTTGCAAGAAGCGGCTAAAAAAGCCAATCCGGTGCTGCTTGAACCAATTATGAAAGTTGAAATTGTAATACCGGAAGAATTTATGGGAGATATCACGGGCCATTTGAGTTCCAAAAGAGGGCAGATTGAAAGTACGGGGGAAAGAGGCGGACTAAAGATTGTGAACGCGACTGTCCCCTTGGCGGAAATGTTTGGTTATACGACTATTCTTCGTTCAATGACGGAGGGGCGGGGAACTTCTTCTATGGAATTTGACCATTACGCGGTTGTCCCGCAAAATGTGGCGAAAGAAATTGTGGAGATGAGAGGGTAAAAATAAATTATAGATTAAGACGGCCATTTTTTCTGTTAACAGGTATTCCAGTATTAAGTTCTTGACTATTTTATGAAATTTGGTAGTATGTGTAAGCGTGTATTTTATAATGCTGTTTTGCATTTGGACGCGGAACAGTTTTGAAATTAAAAATTATTATTAATTAATTAGGAGGTGGAGGGTAGAAAATGGAGGGTAGAAAAATTTGCTCCGCAAATTTTTATTACTGCATTCCACATGCTACATTCTACTCACTAAATTATTATGACAGAAGAATTTAAAAGAGACAAGCCCCACGTTAATGTGGGCACAATCGGTCATGTTGACCACGGCAAGACCACTTTGACAGCGGCTATTTTGCATGTGTTAAATCTTGCGGGCAAAACAGTCAAACTAAGAACGGTTGATGAAATTGACCAAACCCCCGAAGAGAAAGAAAGAGGCATCACAATCGCTCTTTCTCATAATGAATATGAAACGGACAAGCGTCATTACGCGCATATTGACGCGCCGGGACACGCTGATTATATTAAAAATATGATTACAGGCGCCGCTCAAATGGACGGAGCTGTTCTTGTTGTTGCCGCGACGGACGGTGTGATGCCTCAAACGAGAGAGCATATTTTGCTGGCTAAGCAAGTGGGAGTGCCAAAAATTATCGTGTTTTTAAATAAATGCGATATGGTGGATGACCAAGAAATGATTGATTTGGTTGAAGAAGAAGTGCGGGAACTTCTTACGAAATATGAATTTGACGGCGAGAACGCGCCGGTTATAAGAGGGTCGGCTTTGAAAGCGCTTGAAACCAAATCGGTGGAAGACGAGGAAGCCAAAAATATCCTTAAACTCACCGATGCTTTAGACACTTATATTCCGGAACCGGTCAGGGATATCAGCAAACCATATTTGATGCCGATTGAAGATATTTTTTCTATTGAAGGTCGCGGAACTGTGGTAACCGGCAAGATTGAAAGAGGAATTGTCAAAGTTGGCGAGGAGGTTGAGATTGTCGGCATTAAAGACACGACCAAGACAACCGTGACGGGAATTGAAATGTTTAACAAATCCTTAGCGGAAGGAATAGCGGGGGATAATGCCGGAATTTTATTGCGAGGCGTTAAAAAAGAAGATATTCACAGAGGGCAGGTTTTGGCAAAGCCGGGCACGGTTGTGCCTCACACGGAATTTGAATCCGAGGTCTATATTTTGAAAAAAGAGGAAGGCGGACGGCATACGCCGTTTTTCACGGGTTATAAACCGCAATTTTATATCAGAACAACTGATGTAACGGGCGGGGTAGCCTTGGCGGAAGGAGTGGAAATGGTTATGCCGGGGGATACGGTGACATTCAAGGTTAAACTTCAATCCCCGATTGCTTTGGAAGAACAACAAAGATTTGCCATCCGCGAAGGCGGCAAAACGGTTGGCGCGGGAGTAGTAACCAAGATAGTTAATTAGTCAAAAGTCTATAAAGTCTATAAAGTCGAAAGTTAAAATGGAAAAAATTTACAAAGTAAATTTTTTAACTTTATGACTTTACGAACTTTTGACTTTTGACTGAATATAATTATGGTTGTAAAAGACAAAGAAAAAAAAGTTGTAAAAAAAACAACAGTTGAAAGTAAAAAGAATGTTTCCGCGACAGGACATCGGAAAGTTGAAAAAAAGAAAGGGAATAAGACGGCAACTGTCAGTAATTTGAGAATTATAATGACGGCTTATGAACATAAAATTTTGGACGCGTCCATTAAGCAAATTATGGATACGGCTTTCAAATATGATGTAAAAATACGCGGGCCGGTGCCGTTGCCGACAAGCATTAAAAAATATACTGTTAATCGTTCCTCATTTATTTTCAAGGACGCTCGGGAGCAATTTGAGATGCGAGCGCACAAAAGATTGGTGGATATTTTGAGCCCTTCTCAAAAGGTAATTGAAGCGCTGACTAATTTGAGTTTGCCGGCCGGAGTGGATATTAATGTTAAGTTAATGTAAGAAAAAATTTTTAATTTTTAATTTTTAAATAAATTCAAATTTTTAATTTTTAAAGACGGATTTTGGCTCCGCCAAAATCCGTCTTTGCGGGTTTGTAATGTAGTCAGGGAGCAAATAATCAAGAACGAAATTATTTGAACGATTTAGTGTTGAATTATAAGATGATAAAAAATGAAATTTATTTTAGGGACAAAAGAAAAGATGACGCAAATCTTTGATAAAGAAGGGCGGGTTTCCCCTGTCACGGTTTTGCGAGCGGGACCGGTGGTTATCACTCAAATTAAAGATAAAGAAAAAGATGGATATACGGCAACGCAAGTCGGTTTTGGGGAAAGGAATAAAAAAAGAATTAATAAACCATTAAAAGGGCATTTGAAAAATTTGGGGAATTTTAGGTATTTGCGGGAATTTCGTTTGAGAAACAACGGCGCGGAATTTAAACCGGGAGATAAAATTGATGTTTCAATTTTTACCGAGGGGGATAAAGTAAATGTCTCTTCAATAAGCAAAGGGAAAGGATTTCAGGGAGTGGTCAAAAGGCACGGATTTCACGGCGGTCCGCGAAGCCATGGGCAAAAACATTCCGAAAGAGAGCCCGGTTCCATCGGGGCGACCGGTCCGCAAAGAGTTTTTAAGGGAACCAGAATGGGAGGGCGAATGGGCGGCGATAGAATAACAGTTAATAATTTAAGAATAATCCAAATAGATAAAAAGAACAACCAATTGTTTATCAAAGGAGCGATTGCGGGAAGAAAAGGAACATTAGTAGAAGTCAAAAGTCCATAAAGTCCATAAAGTCAAAGATTTGGAAAAATTTGCGAAGCAAATTTTTCACTTTCAGCTTTACAGACTTTATAAACTTTCGACTAAATTGTTATGGAAACAATAATTTACAGTCAAACAGGAAAAGAAGCGGACAAAATTCAATTACCGGCGGAAATTTTTGGTCTGCCGTGGAATGGAGATTTGGTTCATCAGGTGATTATATCAATGATGTCTAACGCGCGGGACAATATCGCGCATACGAAAGGCCGGGCGGAAGTTCGGGGCGGTGGTAAAAAACCTTGGCGGCAAAAAGGAACGGGGCGAGCGCGGCACGGTTCCAGCCGGTCGCCTATTTGGCGGGGCGGCGGAGTCACTTTTGGTCCGAACAAAGATAGAAATTTTTCAAAGAAGATTAATAAAAAAATGAAAATGAAAGCTTTGTTTGTGTCGCTTTCGCAAAAATTGCGCGATAATGAAATTTTGTTTGTGGATAAATTGGACTTGGCTGAAATCAAAACCACGCAAGCCAAACTTATTTTGGAAAATTTAAGCCAGATAAAGGGCTTTAAAGATATTTTAAGCAAAAAAAAGAATTCCGCTTATCTGACTTTGGGAGCGAGAGATAAAAAGATAGAAAAAAGTTTTCATAATTTTGGAAATATTTTGGTAAATGAGGTCCGCAATATCAATCCGGTGGAAATTGCCAAATTTAAGTATTTGATTATAACCAATCCGAAAGAAAGCGTTGATTTTCTTATTAGTAAGATAAGTTAATTGAAATTGTTAATTAAATCATTATGCTTGAAAAGAAAAAAAATACAACGGAAAAAGTCGCCTCATCGACGACCCGCCAACGAGGCGGGAACAATGTTGCTTATAATTTGGATAGAATTATTATAAAACCGCGGGTAACAGAAAAAGCGACGGCCAGCGCCGAAAAAAGTGTCTTTGTTTTTGATGTGGCAAGCGACGCTAACAAATTTCAAATCAGAGAAGCGATTAAATCTTTGTATAAAGTTGAGCCGGTAAAAATTAATATCACCCGGGTATCCGCTAAGCGAATTTTTTACAGGGGGAAAAAAGGCGTTAAGCCGGGCGGAAAAAAGGTCTATGTGTATTTAAAGAAAGGAGACAAGATAAATATAATGTAATGAAAAAATATAAACCAACCACTCAATCAAGGCGGCAAATGACCACTGTTTCATATCGGGGCGTTTTGACCGCGGACAAGCCGCGCAAATCCTTGACCAAAGGCGGCAAAAGGCATGTGGGACGAAACGCTTTCGGGCGGATTACAATCCGGCATAAAGGGGGCGGGCATAAACGAAAATATCGCCTGATTGATTTTAAGTATAATAAAAAAGATATTCCTTTGAAAGTTGAAACGGTGGAATATGACCCAAATCGGACGGCTTTCATCGCGCTTGTTTGTTATCGTGACGGCGAAAGACGGTATATTGTCGCTCCAAAAACGATAAAAGTAGGCGCTGAATTGCTTGTTTCCGAAAAAGCCGAACTGAAAGTCGGCAACAGATTGCCGCTCAAGAAAATTCCGGTTGGAACTTTTGTTCATAATGTGGAACTGAAACCTTTAGCCGGAGCGAGAATCGCGCGCTCGGCCGGAAATTATGTGGAAGTAGTGGCGCACGACGCGGGTCTGGTCCATTTGAAAATGCCATCGTCGGAGATAAAAAAACTGTCCGAGAAGTGCTGGGCTTCCGTGGGCGAAATTTCAAACGCGGAACATAAATTGATAACAATTGGAAAAGCTGGTCGGAATCGTTGGCTGGGAAAACGGCCGACTGTGCGAGGCAGTGCGATGAACGCGGTTGACCATCCTCTTGGCGGGGGCGAAGGAAAAGCCGGACGAGGAAATCGGCGGGCCAAGACCAAATGGGGCAAACCGTCCGGCAAGGGGCAAAAAACCCGAAAACCGAAGAAATATTCAAATTTTACGATTGTGCGAAGAAGGAAAGTGGGGAAAAGAAAATAATAATAAAAAATTCCGTCGCTGCGACGGAATTTTTTATTTTTATTTTTGTGATAATATATCAAATATGCCAGAATTGCCCGAGGTGCAGACAATCGCGAATGATTTAGAGAAAAAAATAGTCGGGAAAACTATCATAGGTTTTTGGAGTGATTATAAAAAAGCGGTTCGTCCCTCTTTTGCCAAATTTAGGCGAGGAGTTACAGGACGGAAAATAATTGGAATTGAACGGTATGGAAAAATGCTTGTTTTGAACTTGTCTGCCGGCAGGTATGGTTTGGGCGGTGATTATTCAATCGTGATTCATTTGAAAATGATTGGACATCTACTCTTCAAAGAACTTGGACGTGAGACGTCCAAGTTTTTTGAAGAGAAAATAAATCAATATATTCATCATATTATTTATTTTAAAAATGGTGATACTTTAGCGGTGTCTGATTTGAGAAAATTTGCTTGGCTGCGGTTAGCGGAAACAACCAAGGTTGGAAAAATGAAAGAAATTGTTTCGTTAGGGATTGACGCTTTGGGCGCTGATTTGAGTTTCAAAAGATTTGAAAAACTTTTGGAAAAAAGACAAAACAGTAAAATCGGGACTGCTCTTTTAGACCAAAAATGGCTGGCGGGAGTTGGAAATATCTATAGAAGCGAGATTTTATTTGAAGCGAAACTTCACCCCGAAAGAATTATTAAAAGATTGACTGTTGGAGAGCGAAAAAAACTTCATCAGGCGCTGCGAACAATTTTGAAAAAAGCGGTTAAAATGAGAGGAACTTCCACGATTGATTATCGGGACACGGCCGGAAAAAAAGGCCGTTTCCAAAATGCTTTGCGGGCGTATGGGAGGGAAGGGGAAAAATGTCTGAAATGTGGAACTAAAATTGAAAAAATAAAATTAGCGCAACGATCGGTTTTCTTTTGTCCAAAATGCCAGAAATAATTTTGCAGATTGGTGTTTGACTTTATTTTTGACTATGATATTATTAAAATAATAATTTAATAATTTAATAAAACTATTATGACTTTGGTAAAAATAAAACAACATCATCAAATAACTTTGCCTCGCGAGATGCGAAGGAAATTTAGCGTGTCGGTGGGCGATTATGTCGCGATTGAAGAAAATAAAAAAGGATTTTTGATTAAGCCGGTGGCGGTTGTCAGTCCCGACCAAGAATATTTTTATACTAAAGAATGGCAAAAAGCCGAGAAAGAAGCAAGCAAAGATATTATTGAAAATAATATGGGCGGTCCGTTTAAGAACGCAAAAGATTTAATCAAAGATTTGGAAAAGTAGGTCAAGAAAAAAATGATGCAAATTTACAGAACCAATAAATTCAAAAAGCAACATAAAAAATTACCGACTGAAATTAAAAATCTATTTCAAAAACAATTAGTGTTATTTTTTGAAAATTCTACGCATAATTCTTTGGGAATCAAAAAAATGCAAGGAACTTTTGATGTTTGGGAAATGAGAATCACAAAATCTCATCGGCTTACTTTTCAGAAAAAAGACGAAGTGTTTATTTTAAGAAATATCGGAACGCATGATATTTTGAGGAAATTATAAGATAAAATTGAGATTGGGTGTTTTGGGTTTGACAGGTATGTGATAATTAGTGTATAGTGACAAGTGGGAAGTTTGGTTTTTTAGAAAAACTTATTGAAAATTGAATAATAAAACACAATAAAGGAAGGAGGGTAAAAAATGAAAAAAAAGAATCATGTAGTTTTTTTGGTTGAGGTTTTAGAAAGGCATGGGGTAAAAATTTTAGATAAAAATTACGGTTCTTATTTAAAATTGGGAAGTTACCCGTATGTTGTAGTAGATGTTGAAGATAAATTTCTTGAGGAATTAGCTGACCTTGTCCAAGATTGGAATTGGAAGGTTCTTTCAAGGGATTCATTTTATGGTGGCTTCCGTATAATAAAAGAAAAAGATGGGTATAAAATAGCTCCAATAATTGCTCTCCTAAGATATTCAAAAGAATTTTTACTAAGACATTCGCCAATGGCTCACATATTCTCATTTTTTCCACCACTCTTTTTCTTATCATTATTTTTTTATAGAAAAAGTTGCGGGAATTTGGCTAATTTTTTAAATCGAGAGGATCCACAAGGATTTTGGACATTTGAATCCGAAAAGTAGTTGATTGCCAATAGTTATCGCCGCGCGGACATTGTTCGCGCGGATTTTTTGTCTCGGGCAAAATTTTGAAAATAGTCAAATTCTCAAAATAGTGCAGTTAACCCCGACGGTTCCATCAGGGTTAACTGCACTATCGGTGGGTTAGTTGTCGGACAATTGACTTTGAGATAAAAAAACCGACTCGTCAAAGTCGGTTAGGGCGCGAGCAATCAGAAGGGGTTCGAACCCACAAGTTTTAATCGAGCCGTTACGGCGGCGCCTTCTTAAATGCTTTTTGAACCATACTTTGAGACAGTCCGTAAACCGTTCTCTAATAAAGTTGCCCTGATTCAAAATATTTTTTATTTTTCGGCTGTTTGTCTTTTTGGATAAGACAAAGAAAGCTGGGGCTGATGCATGACAGGTTTTATACAAAATCGCTCGCTAACCCATGTTCGCATAATAATTCAAGCTAGCGGAAATAGCAAGAGAACGGGAGGTTGAATGTACTCCTTTTTGTTTGACAGTATTCAACAGTTGGTGTATATTGACAGGTAGAAAGTTTGAGTTTTTTGGAAAAAACTTTTTGAAAATTGAATATAAATAACAACTAAAAGGAAAAGGAGATTTGATATGAAAAATAAGGTATTCTTCAACGAAGTACAACCGGGGCAGCAGTTTTCGGTTGAAGACAAAGAGAGCAAAACTGTGACATTAATAAAAATGGCGACCGTTTGCGAAACAGCAGGTAAAGAAAAAATTAAGTTCAACGCCATTTTTAGCGATATGGCTGAACCGTATCCAGTTTTGTTTGATTTGTTGGATGTGGTTTTTATTGAAAGGAGGGTTTAAAATGAAAAAACTGATGATGATTGGCGGAGTGGGTTTTGTGGCAGTTTTTCTGTTTTCGGTTTCTGTTTTTGCTCAAAGCGCGAGAATGGAGATAGAAAAAAATTCGGCAGACGGAGAAATCCGTTTGATACTTATGGCAGAAGAACAGGTTTTTGAAAAAACGGGGATTTTTGTTTCGCAAGAGGCGAGCCAATATCCGGCTGAATGGAAAGAGGTTTATAATGACCTCGGAAAAGAAATTCCTCTGATTTCGGGAGGAAGAACCAAGTATAAAATGGAAGGGATATTTTATTGGATTCCTATCCAGAAATATGAAAAAATAGTGCTTTATGACGAGAGCGTGAACACCATCGTTGTAAAACAGAAAGAAGGAAAAATTGAAGGAAAAAAGATGTTTGCTCGATTCCTTGCGCTTTGGGGGGTAGCGATGTTTTTTGTATGGCTGGCAAATTTGAGCAAAACGAGGGATGTCATGATTGCTTATGTTGTTCTCTCTGCCTTGATAAATGTGGTTCTTGTATTAGTCAATTTTGCGATAGGATTTTCTATTTCTGCTTTTTTTATTGCTTTCGCCCTGGCCGCGATTTATTTTATTTTCAAATTTAAACATAAGGCATCGTTTGAATATAAGATAGCAAATGAGCTGTTTTATACCTTTATGGTAGCGGGGTTGGTGTTTCTTTATCTTTGACCCTGAGTTCTTTTGTTGTTTAAGCCCCGACGAACAGATTGTTTGTCGGGGTTTTTTTCTTGCATAATTTTTATTTTCCTATATACTATTAATCACTGTATGTTAGCAAAAAATCAATTTAAGAAGCGGCGCAAATAAATCCTTATGGGTTTTAGTTTTGCCGCTTTGGAAAGCGGTTTTTTAAATTCTGTACGACTGATTCATTGACAATTAAATAGCAGGTAAAAAAAGCATTTTGAATTGCGGAACATAAAATCATTCCGTAATTTGAAAAACAAGATTGCGGTTTTTAAATTTCCCAACAGGAAATTTAAGGGCGTATGGTGGATGCCTTGACTCTAAAAGGCGATGAAGGACGTGATTTGTCTGCGATAAGCTTCGGTGAGGTGACTGGCAACCTTTGACCCGGAGATTTCCGAATGGGGAAACCCAGCGGGATGGATTCCCGCTACCGTCGTATCTCATTACACTTGATACGAATTTCGAATTTAAAATTTCGAATTTTGATTCAATTAAAAAATTTAGAATGACTTAATTTTTAATGACGGATTTTGGCAAAGCCAAAATCCGTTGAGTTTAAAAATTAAAAATTGATTCAAAATTAAAAATTAAAAATTAAAAATTTGAGCATCGAGCGTAGCGAGATGCGACGGAGCATACCCGGGGAAGTGAAACATCTCAGTACCCGGAGGAAAAGAGAACAACGCCGACGTTTTAGTCGGCGCTCCGACCTTGCGTCGGAGCAGTTATTTCCTTAGTAGCGGCGAGCGAAACGGAAAAAGCCCAAACCGCCACACCTCTTGAGGTGTGGCGGGGTTGTAGGATAACAGAATCTGTTCTTCGGAATAGGAGAAGTTACAAAATATGATGTTAGTTGAATTTGCTGGAAAGCAAAACCCGAGAGGGTAATAGTCCCGTAAACGAAAAC
>JAGMBS010000017.1 GCA_023129575.1 Minisyncoccota bacterium | reverse complement strand
TGAGATGAGAAAAATATTGGATGAAAGATTCAAAATGCTGTTTGGCCAAAACTTCAGTCGGGACCATATAAGCGGTTTGCAATCGGGCGGAAGGATGATTTTTGGGAGCGGTGGCAGTGATGGCGTAAACGGCCGCGGCGGCGACGGCAGTTTTGCCGGAGCCGACATCGCCCTCCAAAAGTCGGCTCATCGCGTAATCTTTCCCAAAATCTTCCAAAATTTGATTGATTGATTTTGTTTGCGAAGCGGTCGGTTGGAAAGGAAATCTTTTTATAAATTCGCCCAACTCTTTTTTCTTTCCTGCCTGCCGGCAGGCAGGTTTGTAAATTTGGAAAGACGGGCCGCTTTGATATTCTTTTTTTTGTTTGGCGCGCGCCAGTTGGATGAAAAAAATTTCTTCAAAAGCGAATCTTTTTCTCGCCGCCAAAGCGTCCGATTTTTTCTGGGGACCGTGAATCCAAATCAGGGCGGTTTTGAGTTTTGGCAAATGGTATTTTTTTAGAATTTTTGGGGGAATAGGGTCTTCCATTTCCTCTAAAACCCCGCTTTTGAAAATTTTTTGGACAGTGTAATAAAACCATTTGGAACTAATCCCGCGGCTTTCGGGATAAACGGGATAAATAAAATTTTCGGCGGTTTTCGGACTGAAAAGCGAATTGTCAGCCGCTAAAGGCAACTTATCCAGATTTCTATATTCGGGATTGGCGATATACAAGCGCCCTTTTCGTTCACTCACGGTTCCTTGGAATTTGGCGGAGGCGCCGACTTTTAACATTTTGGCGATATAAGGTTGGCGAAACCAAACGGCTTTGATTGTTCCCGTCGCGTCTTCCAAAACTGCTTCCGTCATTGGAATTTTTTTCACGAATGCTTTGCTTGTTTTGATGCTTTTAACTTTCGCGTAAATAATGGGCTGGTTGCCGGCTTCCAAATCTTTGATATTTTTTAATTCGGTCGTGTCGCCGTAGCGATTGGGGAAATAGAACAGCAAATCTTCCACAGTTTTTAATCCGATTTTCCGCAACGCTTTTTTTTGCGGTGGCATTAACCGAAATTGTTTTTCAATCAGAGATTTCAGTTCCATCGAGTTATTTTAGCATATATTGAATAAATCTTTACTTTTTTCAAATACTTTGTTAATCTAAAATAAGATTTGTTCATTGATTTAAACATTAACTTAATTTTTAGATATGGGAGGTAGAAATTATGGATGCGGAAGTTATTAAATGTAACAAATGTGGGGATCTTCTTGCGACAGACGAGGGGTATTATGATGAAAAGAAAAGCGAGTGGTTATGCCACTTGTGTAAAACTTCGGAAGAGTTAGAAGAGGAGGAAAAATGTGAATAGCAATGTCTTAAAACCTAAAAAAGTTTTGCTAACATGAGGAGGGAAAAATGAAAAAAGAATCGTTGAAAGTAACATTTTCAGAAATGTCAGAAATACTTAAACCTGAACAAGAAAGGCCGTGGGTTCCCAAAATTAGAGTTGAAAAAAAGATAAAATTCTGTTGTCCTATTTGCGAGGGGACGGAGTATGAGGAAGTTGAAAAAAGCAACGGCATCATCGGTCCTGGCGGACATGTCTGGGCGGATTATTATTTTTGCGCGGGCTGTACGGCGATGTTCAAGGACCCCGTCCTTTTTACGAAAAAGTAGGCGAATGCTTTTTGTTTTTAGAGCTGTTGAATATTTTTCAGCAGCTCTTGTTTTTTATAATTTACTTTTTGTTATAATTACGGCAGGTCGAAGTAATTATTAGTTTTAATATTAAAAATTTTAAATAAAAAAATATGTCTTTAACAACAATAGAAGTTTTGGCGACTATAACAATAGTTATAGGTATTATAAAAGTTCTTGCTATTTTGACGGCGCCGCGAGGGTTTAAAAATTTCGCGCGAAAAATATATGGCAAGCCTGCCGTATTAAAAACGGTGTCGTTTGTATTGGCGGCGATTGTTTTATATTGTCTTGTAAACGCGGGAATTACAATAGCGGAAATTTTTGCAATTTCTTTGTTCGTATCGTTATTGATAGCGGTTGTTCTTGCGGATTATGGTGAAGTTTTAATTCAACAAATTGATTATGAAAATATATTGGAAAAGCAATGGCTATATACTTTGTTATGGTTTGCTTTAATAATTTGGGGAATTTACGAAATTTTCTTTGTTTAGAAATTATCTGTATTTTTTTTCTTTACTCTCCGACAATTATCTGATAATCTGAAATAAGATTTGTTCTTGGTGTTTTATAATTTCAATTTTTTTTATAAAGGAGGATAGAATGAAAATAAATGACACGGAGATAACAAAAGATATTTTGCTCGTTGCGGTGGGCATTGTTATATGCGCGTTAGTTGCGGGATTCATCTTGGGGCTGGGCGTGTTAAAACTTATCCAAGGGTGACGAAAAAGTTGAATCGGTTTCAGGGTAAAGATTTATTTCTTTACCCTTTTGTTTTTGTGCTATACTTTGAATTATGAAAAAAGCGATTGCAAAATCGGCGTTGTCTTTGGGGAAGGTCTTGCCTTTAATCGCGGGAACGGTTTTATTGGCCGGTTTAATTAATTCGTTGGTGCCGAAATCTTTTTATTTGACGGTGTTTTATAATAATGCCATTTTAGATTCTCTAATTGGAACAATCATCGGCAGTATTTCCGCGGGGACGCCCATCACCAGTTATATTTTAGGGGGCGAATTATTAAATCAGGGTGTGAGTTTGGTGGCCGTGACGGCTTTTTTGGTGGCGTGGGTAACGGTTGGCGCGGTCCAATTGCCGGCGGAGATTGCTATTTTAGGGAAAAAATTCGCTTTGTTGCGGAACGCGACGGCGTTTATTTTAGCGATAGCGGTCGCGATAATTACGGTTTTTGTCTTAAAATTAATGTAATAATTTTGAATTACGCAATATGAATTTTAAAAATTATTCAAAAAAAATTTCCGGCGCTTGGATTTTTTTGCTGATAATCTCGGCGATTTATTTGATATTATTTGTTCGCGCGCCTAATTTATTTTTCCCCGCTTCGGAATTTGTCTCCGCTTTGTTTGTAAAAATAATCCCGATTATTTTTTTGGTCTTTGTTTTAATGTCGCTGGCGAATTATTTTGTTAAGCCCCAATTTATTTTGAAGCATTTTAGAGAAAAAGGAATTAAAAAATGGCTTTACGCGGCCGCGGGAGGAATTATTTCGCTCGGTCCGATTTACGCTTGGTATCCGCTCTTAAAAGATTTGCGGGCGAAGGGCTTGGAGGACGGCTTAATCGCTTGCTTTTTATATAACAGGTCAATAAAAATCGTTCTTTTACCGCTGGCTATTTTTTATTTTGGTTTCCAATATGTCGCGGTTCTTTGTTTGGTTATGATTAGCGCTTCTATAGCTCAAGGTTTGTTAATCAATAAATTGATGGAGAAAAATATCCCAAATCGTTGAATTCAAAATAATAATTATTCACAGAAAAATTTGCATTTTTTAAGATATTAGTTATACTTTAACGCGGATGTTCTTTCAACGATCGAAAAAAGATAAAACTTTTAATTTTCGGTCATAAATTAGGAAAGGAGGTGAAAATTATGGTTGAGTGCAAGTGGTTTTTTGTCGGGATGGTTTCTTGTATGATTGCAACGCCCCCATGTTGCTGCGAGAAAAATTCCCTGGACGGCAGAAACTTGACGACAACTGCTGAGACGGATTCTCAGTGTCGTTCGTCTTATGCCATATAACGGAAAAGGTCTCCGCCATCTTAAGATGGGAAAGGAATAGGATTATGCGAAAAGTCGCCGTTTGAGCGCCAAAGAGAAAAAGGCGCCAACAAAAATATTTTCTCATTGGTAATCATTCCAAGTACATACACCTCAATTTCTGTTCCAGCTCCCTGTTTATATTTGCAGGGAGCTATTTTTATTTTTATTTTATAAATTTTATTCAACTAATTTTTAATTGGCGGAGGGTGTGGGAGTCGGTCACAAATCACTAATGATTTTGTTCGCCCTGCGGGCTCCAAAATCATAAGTGTTCGCGACCCCGGCTCGCCAGTTTGAAAACTCACTATCGTTCGTTTCCTCTGGCTCCGCCTTTCGAATTCCTCACTCTCTTTCACAAGTTGCCAATTTCAGATACCTCAATCGGTATCTAAAATTACCAATGCGGAGAGTGAGGGATTCGAACCCTCGAAGCGATTGCTCGCTTAACACCTTAGCAGGGTGCCCCATTCAACCACTCTGGCAACTCTCCGTTTATATGTAATTGTATATTAAATTGTCACAAATTCTCAAAGATTATCTTAACTCAGCCGTGGTTGAACAAGTTCATCCACCTCGCCCCGCTCGGATGGAAAAGCTCCATCGCTTTTCCATCCACTCTGGCAACTCTCCGTTTATATGTAATTGTATATTAAATTGTCACAAATTCTCAAAGATTATCTTAACTCAGCCGTGGTTGAACAAGTTCATCCACCTCGCCCCGCTCGGATG
>JAGMBS010000016.1 GCA_023129575.1 Minisyncoccota bacterium | reverse complement strand
GGAAATTCACGCGGAATTAAAGACGCGGACAAAAATGTTTTGTGATTGCAAGAATGATACGGATGAAACAAGGCCGAATGTGAATATCTGTCCGGTCTGTACGGCGCAGCCCGGGACGCTTCCGGTTATTAACAAACAAGCGGTGAAAAATGTTTTGAAAGTCGGCTTGGCCTTGGGCGGACAATTAGCGGATTTTACGGAATTTGACCGCAAGAATTATTTTTATCCGGATATTCCCAAGGGTTATCAAATCAGCCAATATAAATATCCGCTCGTTTCGGGCGGAAAATTAAACAAAGTTGAAATTACGCGAGTTCATTTGGAAGAAGATACCGCCAAATCAACCCATAACGGCGATTATTCTTTGCTTGACTTTAATCGGGCGGGCGTGCCGTTAATGGAATTAGTGACAGAGCCGATGATTGAAAATGCCCGACAAGCCGGCGATTTTGCCCGCGAGTTCCAACTTCTTCTGCGATATCTGGGCGTGTCTGAAGCGAATATGGAAAAGGGAGAAATGAGAGTGGAAGCGAATATCTCGGTGACTGAAACGGCTGAATTGGGAACAAAAATTGAAATTAAAAATCTTAATTCGTTTAGGGTGGTGGAAAAAGCGATTGATTATGAGATAAAAAGACAGATTGAAGTTTTAGAGGACGGCGGAAAAATAATTCAAGAAACGAGGGGCTGGAATGAAAATTCGCAAAGCACTTTTGCGCAGAGAATTAAAGAGGGTTCGGCTGACTATCGTTATTTTCCGGATCCTGATTTGCCGAAATTGAAAATAAGTGAAATTTCAGAATTTCAAGCGGACGAACTCAAAAAAGAAATTCCGGAATTGCCGCGGGAGAAACGAGAAAGATATCGCGCGGATTTTGGCGTTAAAGACGAAGATATTGAAAGTTTTATCAGGGATAAGAATTTAGCGGATTTTTTTGAAGAGGTTGTTAAAAATTTTATTAACGATAAGGAAACAATCAAATTGGCTTCTAATTATATTACATCTGATTTGATGGGGTTGATGAAATTGAATAGCTCAGAAAATCATTTGGGGAAAATAGTAAAAGACGCTTTTATTCAACTTATTCAATTAGCCAAAGACAAAAAAATATCATCGCGCGGCGCGAAAGATATTTTGGCGATAATGTTTGAAAAGGGCGGTTCGCCGGAAGAAATTGCGAAAGACAAAAATCTTTTTCAACAAAGCGACGAGGGTGAATTGCAGAAAATAATTGGCCAAGTCATAGCCGAAAATCAAGCGGTCGTGAAAGAATACAAAAACGGAAAAGAAACGGCCTTAAAATATTTGATAGGACAGGGAATGAAAATCAGCCGCGGCTCCGCCAATCCGGAAAAAATCGGCGAATTACTCAAAAAAAGTATGTAATTTGCGTTGTTTGGTATTGCCGGGTCGTCTAACGGCAGGACACATCCCTCTGGAGGATGGTATATAGGTTCGAATCCTATCCCGGCAACCAGAAAATCCTAAATTCAAAGCGAGAGTTTTGGCTTTTAGATTTTGTTATAATTTTTTCCACACCAGAATCTTAATAAATTTAAAATTTTTTTGTATAATAAGAATATGAAGTTATTTAAAAAATGTTATTTGTATTTTACGGTTTTTGCAAGCGGTGCGGCGGTCTTAATCATTGAAATTTTAGGGACCAGAGTAATCGCGCCGTTTTTCGGCTCAACCATTTTTGTTTGGACATCTCTTATCACGATCACTCTGGGAGCTTTGGCGTTGGGTTATTTTGCGGGCGGCAGAGTAGCCGACAGAAAACCAAATTATGCCGTTTTTTATTTAATAATCTTCTGCGCCGGTTTTTTTACCGCAGTGATTATGAAAATAGACCAGCCAATTTTGATTGCTACTGAAAACTTCGGTTTAAAATTCGGGCCATTGATTTCCTCCTTGCTTCTTTTTGCCTTGCCTTTGTTTTTATTGGGCATGGTTAGCCCGTTTGCTATTCGTCTTCGCGCTAATTTATTAGACAAAGTCGGCCGCGCGTCAGGGGATATATTTACTTTTTCTACCGCCGGCTCTCTGGCGGGTGCGCTCTTAGCCGGTTTCTTTTTGGTTCCGCTTCTTTCTATTTCTAAATTGTTTTTAATAACCGCCGCGTTCTTGGCTTTTTTGTCTATCTTGGGATTTGTTATTCATCGTTCGTCAAAAACGGCTTTTTTTGTTTTAGCAATAATAGTTTTTGTAAGTTTAAGTTTAATTTTTTTAAAAATCCCTAAATATAATTACGACGACAAATTTACTCTTCAAACAATTTTACAAAAACAGAGTTTTTACGGAGATCTAAAGGTGGTGGAAATTGGCGGCTTTCGCTGTTTGGCGGTTAACGGCTCTTACCAGTCCTGCGTTCATCTTGGATTGGAAAGACCCACTTTTACTTTTATCGCTGAAACGAAGCGGCTTATTGAAGAGCGAAAGGCAAAATCAATGCTTCTTTTAGGTATGGGCACCGGCAATGTTTTGCATAGTTTGCCGAAAAGTTTAGAAATTGACATTGTGGAAATTGATTCCGAAATCGTGGCGATTGCCAAAGAATATTTTGATTTTTCAGAAGAAAAATATAATAGTTTAACAATAGACGACGCGCGCCACTATTTGTTGAAAAATGACAAAAAATATGACCTTGTTTTACTTGATACTTTTTTAGGCAATTTGCCGCCGATTCATATTTTTACAAAAGAATCCTTTGAATTATTGAAAAACGCGCTAAATGAAAAGGGCTTGTTGCTGGTTAATTTGGAAGGCAAGTTTGGCGCCGAAGACAAACAATTAAAAAGTTTAATAAAAACAGCCAGAGCTGTTTTTCCCGGCGTTGTTTTAACTGTTACTGAACCGGAAAGATATACCAGCGTTTTACTGCATCTTTCTTTGGATAAAAATTATAAATTTCAAAGTGGTGGAAAATTTACCGAGGTTATTCAGGATTACAAAGACGGAATACTTCTGACTGACAACAAAAATCCTTTAGAGATTATTTCCGTTCCCAAACTCGCGCTTTTTAGAGAAGAAATGAAAAAAATTGCCGGTTTAAAAATTTTTTTCGCTGATTAAAAAATTATATGGATAGTAAAATAAAAATTGCTTTCGGCGCCATTTCGTTGATTTTAGGTATTTTTATAGGTCTGCATATAGTTTCTGCCCATAATACCGCGCCCAGTTATACTATGGACGGCTATTGGTGGCTTGATGATGACCCTTCAATTGCTGACGCGGAGGACAATACAGGTTATGGAACAGGCAACACTGCCCAAGAAATCGACATTAGTGGCGTTTCCAAAGAATCAAATACGCGTCTGCGGGTGGATGTTTCAGAAACACTCAAACAAGACCAGGATTTGAGTTTATC
>JAGMBS010000015.1 GCA_023129575.1 Minisyncoccota bacterium | reverse complement strand
CAAAAGGAACGGCTGCAAGCGCTGCGCGAAAAAGAGGAGGAGGAATTGGCTAAAATTCTTTCCGCAAAATACGGAGTCGGATATATTGACCTAACAACTGTTCCCATAAAAACAGACGCTTTAAAAATCGCTTCGGAAAAAAAATCTCGCGAAGCGGGCGCGGCTGTTTTTGACCGGGTCGGCAAAAAAATTAAAATCGCGGTTATCTCTCCCCAAAATCAGGACATCCTTGAGTTTATAAAAAAAATAAAAGAAAGCGGCTACGCGCCCGCCGTTTATATGGCCTCCAAGCAGAGTTTAGAAAAGGCCTGGGGCAGATACAAAGAAATAATTCACAGTTCAAAAACAAAAGCTGGAGTGGTGGACATTTCCGACAAAAACATTACAGAAATCATCGCCCAAGTTGATAATCTGGAAAAAACTCGAACCGTTCTCAAAAAAAACTTGGACATAAAAAGCGTTCGGTATATTTCTCTTTTTTTTGAAACTATTTTGGCCAGCGCTTTCGCGGTGAACGCTTCGGATATTCATATAGAACCGGAAGAAAATTATGTGAGTTTGCGCTTTAGATTGGACGGAGTTTTGACGGATATTTTTCGTTTTGACAGAAAAATATATAATTTGCTTCTCTCCCGAATCAAATTAATCTCCGGATTAAAAATTACCATTGTCAAAAAACCGCAGGACGGCCGGTTCAGCATAAAAATGAAAGACAAAGATATTGAAATTCGTGTTTCCGTCCTGCCCGACGCTTACGGGGAGTCAATCGTTTTGCGGCTTTTAAATCCCGACACTATTGCCGTTTCCATGGAAAATTTGGGAATTGAACCCCATCTTTTTGAAATCTTAAACAGAGAAATCGGCCGGCCGAACGGAATGATTCTAAATACCGGGCCGACCGGTTCCGGTAAAACGACCACTCTCTACGCCTTTCTGAAAAAAATCCATAGTCCCGAAATCAAAATTATCACTATTGAAAATCCGATTGAGTATCATCTCCCCGGAGTGGTTCAAACTCAAGTGGATCCTGCAAAGGGCTATACATTTTTGGAAGGACTGAGGTCGTCTTTGCGCCAAGACCCGGATATAATTATGGTCGGTGAAATAAGAGACGGCGAAACGGCCAAGATCGCCATCAATTCGGCTTTGACCGGCCACCTTGTTTTTTCCACTCTGCACACCAATAACGCCGCCGGCGCCTTTTACCGCTTGATTGATTTGGGCGTCCAACCGAGCATCATCAGCGCCGCCATCAATGTTATTATCGCCCAAAGATTGGTCAGAAAACCCTGCAAATATTGCGCGCGGAAAATTGAATTGGAGGGCGCGGACAAACAAATTATAGATAAAATAATAAGCGAGATTGACAATATCGGCACCTACACCGCCAATACGACAAAAATATATAAAGTTGTCGGCTGTCCCAAATGCAATAACACCGGTTATAAAGGCCGGATAGGTATTTTTGAGGCCCTTTTAGCCGATTCCGAAACCGAAAAAATTCTGGAACAAAATCCGGATAAATCCGAAATTAAAAAGATTTTTAAAAGACAAGGCCTGCTTAGTTTGGCCCAAGACGGCGCGATTAAGGTATTAAAAGGATTGACGACGATAGAAGAATTAAAAAGAGTGGTTGATTTGAATTAAGTTTTGTGATTAGATTGGGTATAGATAATTCAAGACACAATTCTCTAAGTAATCGTAATTTTTAAGATATTTATCTAAGGAGAATTTAGGTCCACTGATTAAAAATCAATAACTGAAATATCCTCGACAGATATCCTTAATTGCTTAGAGAATTGTGTTTTCAATTAACTTCTCGCGAAGACCCTAACACTCTAACATAGACAATAAATTATGTCAACCCTGTTAATAATGTTATGAAAAAAGAGACCCCCAAAGAAATAAACGAAAAAAATAAAAAAAATGAATCTTTTTTAGACCGGACCCTCCGCCCCAATTGCTGGAATGAATATATCGGGCAAGAAAATACCAAAAACAACCTTCTCATTCTTCTAAAAGCGGCGAAAGAAAGACAGCAGCAACCGGAGCATCTTTTGTTTTACGGACCGGCCGGCCTCGGCAAGACCACACTCGCTTATTTAATCTCTAAAGAAACGGGGCGCCAAATAAAAATAACCTCCGGTCCGGCGATTGAAAAAGTCGGGGATTTGGCGTCTCTTTTAACCAATCTTTCCCCCGGCGATATTTTATTTATTGACGAAATCCACCGCCTTAATAAAAATATCGAAGAAATTTTATATCCGGCGATGGAAGCGGGTTCCCTTGACATCATCCTCGGCAAGGGTCCGTCCGCCCGAACTATCCAATTGGAATTGCCGCCCTTCACTTTAATCGCCGCCACAACTCGCGTGGCTTTGCTGTCGTCTCCGCTCCGCTCCCGTTTTTCCGGCGGCGTTTTTCGCTTGGAATTTTACAGCGACGAAGAAATTAAAGAAATAATAAAAAGATCCGCCCGGATATTAAAAGTTGAAACGGATGACGAAACCGCGTTGGAGATTGCGAAGAGAAGCCGTTTTACTCCCCGCACCGCGAATTTTTTATTAAAAAGATGTCGGGATTTTGCCCAAGTGAATAAAAACAAACTTGATAAAACAACCGTTAATCAGACCTTGTCACTTTTGGGCATTGATGAATTGGGGCTGTCCCAATTGGACACGCAATTATTAAAAATTATCATTGAAAAATTTAACGGCGGACCGGTCGGTTTGAACACAATCGCGGCCGCCCTTTCGGAGGAGCAAGCCACGATTGAAGAAGTCAACGAACCCTACTTAATTCAGCTCGGGCTTTTGGAACGCACCCCGCGCGGCCGCGCCGCCACGGAAAAAGCGTTTAAGCATCTCAATATTCAATACCCCGAAGACAAAAAACTTTTTTAGAAAATAGTTTTGAATTATTTTTTCTGAAAAACAGATAAATGCTCGTTTATTATTAAACAGATATTAATTCCTTTTGAAAACAAAAACTTTTTACCCCGCCATTATTTGTGGATTGTAATTTATATTCCTTATTAATTATCCCGCCATTTTTTAATCTATCCGTTATCATATTATAATATTGCTTGTCCATCTCCGCAGAAAAAAATTGTCTTTTTAACGATTTACAAAGTAAAACTTCATTTCCCGAACCGCCAAATAAAATAACTACTTTATCATTTTCTTTTGTGCTTGCTTTTATCAACATTTCAACTAATCCAGCAGGTATTTGGCAAGGATGAAATGTTTTGTCTTTTGACACATTTTTGACTAAATCAAAATAGAACCAATCATACGGCATCCTGCCCTTGGATCCATTTCTTATATTTTCTAAAATTCTTTTATCATTCGGATTTTTATATGGAACAGCAACATTTTCTTTATAAAATTTATTATTTTTTGTTTTTCTGCAATGTAAAATACTTCTATGCCCAGTAGTAAACCGTTTCGGGCTATGCCCGACATTAGTATTATAAACCCACACATAATCTGAAACCTCGTAGCAAGCATTATCTAAATACTTAACCCTTAAATAAGCATTCTGCTTTGGATAATTAATGAGAAATAGGTTGCCATCATTTTTTAACACTCTTAGCGATTCTTTTGATAATTCTTCATACCACTCCATATATTCATTAAAATTTTTAGTATAAGATTTATCATTATATTTTATGCCAACATTATAATCTGGATCTCCGTAGACCATATCAACGCTCTTGGAAGACAACCCTTTCAATGCTTCCATTATGTCTATATTATAAATATTGTTAAAACAAAATTTATTCATTTTTATTTTTTTATTAAATAATATTCTGCTGATTTCAGCAATTTAATAGATGTTATATCATTTTCGTTATCAAAAGTGTAATTGTATAAACGCAAAACAGAAGTGCCATCAATTTTTTTTCGTAAAATATAACACGCTGAAATTTTTTTAATCGGCAATTTATTTTCTTTCTTTATTCTGCTGAAATATAAAAATGGATGATAAATCTGATAAACAGCAAAATCTTTTGAAAAATTATTTTTACCTTCGAAAATTGTTACTGCTCCATTAAGTTCCATAGTTAAATCTATCTCTATTTGTATATTATTCATTTTGACCTCTTCTTCATCAATTTGATATTCAAAAGATGTTTTAGTCCTTCTGGCATTATAAACCTTTATTGGGGCAACTATATTCTGATATAAAAAATTATGAATTATTTTTTGATTACTGGCGACAGATAAAATGTTGGATTCACTGGTGTCATACTCGTTTAATATACTTTTTTTGTATTTCCATTGAATTATATGTTCGTCATTGATTTTTTCAAAATCATGATATCCCTTACTAATTCCTTTTATAAATTTATGCTTTCCACTGCCTATGTGAGACACAAAAACATCATTTCTTAACATAATTTTTGCAAACTTTTCGGTACTGTCAAGTTTTGTAACATCAAAAGGATTGCCAAATTTATGTTTTTTACTAATTTTTTTTACTAAATCATTATCAAACACAAAATTATTCTGCTTTTGGCAAATTCTATAAATTTCTGATAGTACTTTCTGTTTTTTGTTCATAAAATTAAATCTTTATGTCTCCATCATTATAACTTTTTAATTGAATTTATCCAAATTATACAAAACAAAATTATTTTTTTGGAAATAAGGTTTTTTCTTGACTGAACTTAGTATTTTTGAATTCATTACCCCTATTTTACAATTTTGTTGGGAATATGACAAACTTAATAATTAACCTCCCAAACCTCCAATTTAATAGACAGCCGGCAAAATTTGGGATAATATAAGGAGGCAAGGGGTAGAAAAATCGCAAAGCGATTTTTCTATACTTGATACTTGCTACCTGCCGGCAGGCAGGCTTAATACTAATTCATTATGTCCGGGCACAATAAATGGTCAAAAATTAAAAGGAAAAAAGAGGCGGCCGACGCTAAAAAAAGCAAGGTCTTTTCTAAATTTGCCAAACTTATCACGGCGGAATCCAAACAAGCCGGCGGCGATATAAATTCACCCGCCCTGAAAAGCGCCATTGAACAAGCCAAAGCGGCCAATATGCCTTTACACAATATTGAACGGGCGGTGAAAAAGGGAGCGAGCGGCGACGCGGCGGATATGCAAGCGGCCACTTACGAGGCCTACGGGCCGGGCGGCAGCGCTTTGATTATTGAATGCCTGACGGACAATACGAACCGAACGGCGGCGGAAATTAAGCATCTGCTTTCCAAGAACAATTTGTCGTTAGCCGGCACGGGTTCCGTTTTGTGGGCTTTTGAAAAAAAAGACAATAAATGGCTGCCGCAAAATACCCTCTCCGTTTCAGACGAAGACAGGCAAAAAATTGAAAAAATAATAGAGGAATTGGAGAATCAAGACGATGTTCAAAAAGTATTCACGAACATAAAAGATTAAGGTTTTTGGTTTCAACCAAAAACCTAATTTTTAATTTTATTGATATGATAAGATAACTTTATTTTATAAGCATGGTTAAAAATTCCTCTTTTGCTTTTTTATTTAACTCATTTGACTGACTCAAAAATATATCGCTTTCTTTAATCTTTTGGTTTACTTCTTTAATTATTTTTTCTTGAACAGTTAAACTTGGTAGAGGAATAAGAGTATTATATATTTCATCTTTACCAATTCTCATTCTTGAGGAACCAGTTAATTCATATTCCCACTGTCTTAATACATATTTGCTTCTTAATATAATCCAAAAATATTCCGGTAAAATTTCTTTGGAATGAATTACTAAAGGCACTAATTCACTTGAACCAACACAACCATCATATGTTTTATCAATCATTATTACCTTTCCTTTTTCGGGTTGTAGTTTAGAAATCAAAATATCACCCTTTTTTAATAAAATCTTCTTCGAAATAAGACCATCCACCTCATTGGCTTTAAATATCTTGCCCGTTTTTTCGTCAATTTGTTCAAGTCCAACCAATCTATAAAAATCTGATACTCCAATATTATTTCTTTTTTGAATTTTTGCTAATTTTTTTAATTTTTTGAAAGGATATTTTTTGATTTCGTTTAACCATTTTTCTCTAAGGGGGTGGTTAAATAACACATCTAAACGAGAAAAACTATCGTTATTTATACTTCGTTTAAAAATATCAAATTTTGAACCGCCAAGAATTATTTTTAACTTTATATTTTTTGCAATAAGATTATTAATCTCTTTTATTAAAGATGTGCTTTTATTTTTTTTCTTTTCTGATTCTTCAAAAATTTTATGTACATGTTTCAAAATTCTTTTTTGTTCTTTAATATCAAAAGAATTCTTAAACCACGGTATATATATTTGAATATTTCTACAACTTTTTAAACTTAATTTATATTGTAAAGAACCAACTGAAAATTTTTCCATTTGAATTTTTCCATACTCACTATTTAAAAAATGAAGCAGAAATTTTGGTAAAACCAAATCATTGTTTATTCTGATTCTTGCTATATTCTCTGTAAAATCACAAACAGCAACCTTTTTATCCAACAAACCAACATTTCCAATAGTACCCACTATTGTTAAAACTAAATCATTTTGTATTAGCTGATAATTTTGGACAACTTGATGTGCTGATTTTGGAATTTTAGCAACTGAGTCAATATCAAATATTAAACTTTTAACATCTTTTGCTCTTACATAAGGTATGTTACTATCCTCTGAAAAAATAGTCCCTTTTGGCAATCTTTTCCCGCCACTTACGCAAGCTATTTTTTTTAATGTAATCAAAATTCTGCTGTTTATTTTTTTTTGTTTTAAAAAATTAATTTTCTTTTCTGTAATGGGATTAAACCAAGAACAATCTAAACGATCGTCCTCGTTTGTTAAAACAAGGTTAAAAATCAAAGGTTTATCGTTTAAAATTTTTTTACTTGAAAGTGCCATCTTGAAATTTTTTGAAAGACTTTAAAATTTTCCCCAAATCACCCCACTCTGAAGTTTCTCTCCCAGCATCATTATGTCCAATATTTTCACTTATAGCCATAAAAACTGGGGGTTGTTCTTGTTTCTCATCCATTCTTTTGGTTAAATAAACAACTGATGTTTTTACCCCAGCATCAGCGTTTACGAAAGTATTTTTCGGTAAAGAAATAATTGCTTTTATAATAAACTTTTCACGCAACCATTTTCTGAACTTTTGCATTGATTTTCCTTGACCCTCTGTATTTAAAACGCTTTCGTCTATAACGGTAACCAGTTTACCACCAGGTTTTAATAAATCAAAATAACGCTCAATAAACATTATGTTTGATTTAAGAGACTTTGCTATATTTCCGCCCAGCATAGCAATTTCATATTGTCCTAAAATTCTTTTTTCATCCGCCTTGCTCTGTTCATATTTCATACTAAATGGCGGATTTGTTAAGACGACATCAAACTTAAGTTCATTGAAAAGATTTTTTAATTCTTCTCTTTCTTCGGCTATCTCTCTATCTAAACCTTTTTCGATAAGTAAATCCTTATCCAAGGTATCAGCTAAAAATATATGGCTACCCCCATCTCCATGAAGATACATATTCATTCTTGTGATTGGTACAATATCATCTTCGCTGGCATCTATACCAAACAACGAATCCTCTCTGATTTTTTTCTTTAACAACTCTTTATTTGAAACACCCTTAGGAATTTTATTAAACAAGTCACTAAGAGCAAAAATTAAAAACCCGCCCGTGCCACAGGAACCATCTAAAACAAGATCTGGAGTATATTTACCGGTCATCTCATCTTTATTTATGTGCAAATCTACAAGTTTTGTCATAAATTTAACCACAGATCTTGGAGTAAAAAATTGCCCTAAATCTTTACCTCTAACAGTGGCCGATAAAAAAGTTTCAAAAACCTTACCGTTTATATCATCCTCGACACTCCTTAGGTTAAAATTTTCTATCATTTCTACTATAGCTTTAGTTGTTGAGGGTGTTAATGATATTTTTTCATTTTTTTGAAAAATTCTCTTTTTTTCTCCTCTAACAACCAATTTTTCTAAAATTTCTCTGTATTCTTCAAAAAGAATATTTATCCAATCTAATTTTCCATTTCGTTCAATAGCTTTAACACTAAATCTAAAATCATTTACTGAAACATCTTCTTTGTTTATAATCTTATCTTGAATTTCTTTGTCCTCATTCATTTTAACAAACAAAACTTTTGTAAATTCATAAAAAGCTTTTTTTGGACCAATTTTTTGCTTCCTCCTTATTAAATCATGAGCTTGTTTAAACACCCCTTTCAACTCAGCAAGGTCTGGTGTTTTGAACTCAAAAATATCGTCTTTAGAAAGATTAGATTTTTTTAAGTTAGAAAAAGATATATATTTTTTCAAATCATTATATTTTTCATTATTTATAACAAAATCTTCAAAATCTAAACTTAATATTATTTTAGATTCATCTACTTTAGCTAGTTTTGTTTTTGTGCCGTTTGTTGCTAAAACAAACTGAACAGGATTCCTACCTATAAAACCACGATTGACCACCATGGCATAGTCTTGAGCCTCAGATACATATTTTCCTATATTTTCTCTTGGATGTTTTGCTTCAATAATTAAAAAAGGTGTTTTACCAAACTGAATCTGATAATCAGGTATATGATATTTTTTCTTTGGACCTTTACCAAACTCATAAGAAGGAATGGCGTGTTTTGTTAAAATATTATTATCTTTCCATCCTAAATCATTAAGTAATCTGGCTACAAAAAACTGTTCTACATCACTTTCGTTGCGTAAAACTTTTTTCTCACAAAATTTATTTTTCATAATATTTTTCAAATTAATAAGATGATAAAAGCATAACATTTTTCCTAATAGACGTAAATAACATCAAAGGGGGATAACCGGGTATAAATAGACATAGTATCTAAATTGTAATTTTTATATATTAAATATAAAATATTTTATGCTTTATATTTAATCACAAATCTTTTATACTTATGACTGTGAAAATAATAAGCATAGATCCCGGCTATGAGCGAGTGGGCATCGCCGTTTTGGAAAAAGAAACCGGTTCCAACAAGGAAAATTTGCTTTATTCGGATTGTTTTCAAACCTCCCCCAAACTTCCCTTTTCGGAACGGCTGAAATTAATCGGAACAGAAATTGAAAAATTGATAGAAAAATACAAGCCGGAAAGAATGGCGTTGGAATTATTATTTTTTAACAGCAATCAAAAAACGGCAATGGGTGTGGCGGAGGCGAGGGGCGCCATAAAATACGCGGCCCTAAAAAACAATTTGGAAATTTTTGAATACAGCCCCTTGCAAATTAAAATCGCCATAACCGGTTACGGCAAAGGGGATAAAAAACAAATCACCGCAATGGTTGGGCGCTTGATTGAAATAAATAAAGAAATAAAATACGATGATGAGTATGACGCGATTGCCGTCGGACTCACATATTTTGCCATTAACCCTGTTAAATAAAATTTGTTTTTAACAAATTTTAACTTTATTTTTCAAAATAAAATTATTTAACAGGGTGAATCCTGTTAAATTAGAGATTGGGGATTTGAAATAAAAATAACTATGCAAAGAAAAAAAAGAAAATATTTGATATTAAAATTAACCGCCATTTTATTTGTCTTCTGTATGTTTGGCGGAGGCGGAATTTTTCTCTGGATTTCAACTTTCAAAATCCCCGATTTGGACGCCATCTCCGAAAGACGAATATCGGAATCCACTAAAATTTACGACCGCACCGGCGAAATACTTTTATACGACCTGCACAAGGATGTTAAAAGAACAATTATCCCGTTTAATGAAATCTCTTCTCATATCAAAAACGCCACCGTCGCCATAGAAGATTCTAATTTCTATCAGCATAAAGGGATAGAACTTGACGCGATTTTCAGGTCAATTAAGGCCAATTTATTCTCTTTGAGTTATAGCCAGGGCGGTTCCACCATCACTCAACAGGTCGTCAAAAACTCTATTTTGACAACCGAGAAAAAAATAACCCGCAAATTAAAAGAATGGGTCTTGTCCTTAAAATTGGAAAAAATTATGGATAAAGAATCCATTTTGAATTTATACTTAAACGAATCGCCCTACGGCGGAAATATTTACGGGGTGGAAGAGGCCAGCCGGGCATTTTTTGGAAAAGAAGCGTCTGAAATCAATTTAACGGAGGCGGCTTATCTGGCCGCCATCCCGCAAGCCCCCACTTATTATTCGCCTTACGGAAACCACAAAGAGGAGTTGGAAAAAAGAAAAAATTTGGTTTTAATCAGAATGTATCAAAGCGGTTTTATCACGAAACAAGAATATAAAAAAAGTTTGAAAACAAAAATTAAATTTCAGCCCAAAGAAGAAAAAGGCATTCGCGCGCCTCATTTTGTGATGTATATCAAAGAATATTTAGAACAAAAATACGGTTCGAAAATAACGGAGGAGGGATATAAAATAACCACGAGTTTGGATTATGAATTGCAAATGAAAGCGGAAGAAATCGCCAAAAGATATGCCTTGGAAAATGAAGAAAAATTTAACGCGGAAAACGCTTCCATCGTCGCGGTTGCCGCGCGAACGGGACAAATTCTGGTTATGGTGGGCTCGCGAGATTATTTTGACAAGGACATAGACGGAAATTTCAATATAGCGCTCTCCCCCAACAGACAACCCGGGTCGGCGTTCAAACCTTTTATATACGCCACCGCTTTTAACAAGGGCTACACGCCCGAAACAATTGTGTTTGACCTTGAAACAGAGTTCTCGTCCGTCTGTAATCCGGATGGAACGCCGATGGAGGAACCGGAAGAGGGAGAGGAGGACGAATGCTATTCTCCCACCAATTATGACGATGTTTTCAGGGGTCCGGTTTCGTTAAGAAACGCTTTGGCGCAGTCAATAAATATTCCTTCCATAAAAACATCCTATTTAGCCGGCCTCAGCGATTCAATCCAAACGGCCACGGAGATGGGAATTGAAAATTTGGGCGACGCCAATAAATACGGTCTGACTTTGGCTTTGGGCGCCGGAGAGGTCTCTTTGTTAAATATGGTAAACGCCTACGCTATTTTTGCCAACGCGGGCATAAAAAATACTCCGACGGGGATATTAAGAATTGAAGATAAAAACGGACACAGCATAGAAAATTTTTCAGCCCATCCAAAAAGAATCTTACCCAAACAAACCGCCCTGCTTATCTCGGATATATTATCCGACAACAAAGCCCGCGCGCCCGCTTTCGGACCCAATTCCCCCCTCTATTTTGACGGCAAGGCCGTGGCCGCGAAAACCGGAACCACGAACGATTATAAAGACGCCTGGATAATCGGCTACAGCGACAAGGTGGCGTTCGGGGCTTGGGCCGGCAACAACGACAGCAGTCCGATGGAGAAAAAAGTGGCCGGTTTTGTGGTCGCGCCGATGTGGCACGAATTTGTAGAAGAAGTTTTGCTGAAATATCCGCCGGAAAATTTTGAAAAACCGGAAAAATTAGCCCTCAGCGATATGAAACCTATTTTCCGAGGTATTTGGCTGGGCGGGACAACTTATGTTATAGACAAAATTTCTCAAAAATTAGCCACCGAACACACCCCCGAAGATTTGCGGGAGGAAAAGGTCTTGCAAGACATCCACTCAATTTTGTATTGGGTTGATAAAAATAATCCCCAGGGTCCAAAACCGGCTTATCCCGAAAACGATTCTCAATTTGAAAAATGGGAATACAGAGTGGCGGAATGGGCCTTGGATAATAATTTGGGTTCAACAACCGCCCGTCAAATCCCCTCTGAATTTGACGACATCCACGGACCGGAGTTTTATCCTCAATTTACCATCGGCAACCCAAACAATTCGCTAATTTACAATCAATACCAAAAAATCCCTATCGCGCTCAAAAATATCCAAACAAAATTTCCAATTTCAAAAATTGATTATTATCTGAACGGAATTTTTATCGGCTCCTCGCAAAACAAAACGAGTTTTTCTTTTATCCCCAACGATATCCAAAACATCAAAAAAGAAAATGAATTAAAAGTTGTTGTTTCTGACACAGTCCTGAATAAAAATTCCCAAGCGGTGATTTTTAAAGTTGAGATATAATAAGTAATTTTTTAAGTGTTCATAAATTTATCCGCAAACCACATAATGCAAATATTCAACTGTCTTATTTGCTTTATAACTTCTATTTTCCAGCTTGTCCGCCTTAAAGCGATTATATTCTTTCTTAAAATTTCCATATTTACCACGCAAACTCATTATTTCTTTAATATCATCCAAAGTCATCAATCCCTCGTTATTGTAACTTAAGAAAATGTATTTCATTTTTGCTTGCAAGACCAAATCTTTAAATGCTTTCTTTACTTGCGTTCTTGAACAATAAAACGATTTTTGATTTTGATATTCTCGCAAGCCAGTTTTTCCGTGAATTTTTGGGTTATCGTATCTGGCAATCGTCTCAAGTAAGTGATAATTTGTCGCATATTGCCGGTGATTATATGGCGGATCTAAATACAAAATATCACCTTTTATTTTTTTAGCCAGAGCATTTATATCTTGATTATAAACTTTATGTTTTTGATCATTAATAATTAATTCAGCTGGCCGTAAAACAAAACTTTTTTGCGCCGACTTTTTTAATCTTTTCAAAAACGCTCCATAAACAGAAGCCGTATTTGCTCTCTTGTCTATTGATTCAATCAAACTGGCAAGTAAAAAATAAAATTCGTTATTATTTATCAATTTTTCTTTTTTCCATTTTTCAATTTTCTGCCGAATTGCGTCACACCGCGTAGCGTTTATGTCTGAAAAATATTGTCTTTGTATTTTTTGGTTTTTTGTTCCGCCCAAACAATAATTTTTATAAACAAAACCTTTTTTTCCTTTCAAGTTTGATAAATAATCGCAAACAAAATTTTTCCGATTTTCTATTTTATTTTTTTTCAATTTTGGAATTTCTTTTGACAGTTTAACGAAAGTTAATTCCTTATGATTACCAATATAATGTCTATTCAAAACGAAACTATAATACTGAATATCATTCGCGACTATTTTGTATCCTTTTTTCTTAAAATAACTTCCTACAATTCCAGTTCCCGCAAATAAATCGCAAAAAGTATCGCAGTTTTTATCAACCACTTTATTGATTGAATTTTCTAAAAATTCAAAGAGAGATAATTTAGAGCCGATATAGTTCATGATTAATATTCTATTACTTCAAAAACCAGTTCGTTATTTTCTAAATGATATTCAATGTATTTTAAATTTTCACATCTTCGAGAATTTCGAGTATTGAATTCGTCAAAAGTAGCAATTATTCCTCGATATTTTTCCGTTTCTTTGTTTTCTATTTTTTTAGAAATTAAAACAGGTCTAATATCACTTTGTCTATTTGGGATATAGTATTGCTCTATCCAATCAATATATCTTTGAATCTGTTTAACATTTATAATATCTGCCTCAACTGATTTAAGTTCAATTGGAATTAAAACTCTCTGACCACTTTCATTTATTGAAATCATTACATCAATTCTTTGCATCCCCACGCCACAGGACACCTCATTTCCAAGCCATTCAAAATTTAAATTTGAACCTAAAATTGAACTATCAAGTAAAGCGTTTACTCCTTTCCCAATATTTTTCACAATGTAAGCTTGTAAATGTGTCTCAAACGATTTGTCCACCTCATATTTTGAGATCAATCTTGGAAGTATATTTATTTCTTCTTTTCTTCCTGCATAATTGTTTAAATTATCAGCAGTCAAAATTATTTTTTGGCTTTCTTGATCAAATGATAATTTATGATTATCAATATTTATTTCCTGTCTATAATTTTTATCTCTAATTAGTTGACATAATCTTTCAGCTTCATAAATAGTAATCATCGTATTACCTCTTTTAGCTTTTAATTTACGATAAATTAAACTCCATATCATTTGATTTGGGGATTGTATGTTTTTTATTTCATCCAACGCTTCCCACTCTGTTACTCCTTCGGAATAAACTTTACATGGTTCAATAATAGTTCTGAATGTTAAAGATTTTCCAAGTTCGTTGCCTAAATATTGATCATGATTATTATTGTCCAAAAAAGACCAATCGTTTTTAGCTACAAATATTCCAAAAAATTTACCGTCAAATATTTTTTTGGAAAAATCTTGCTGTAAATAAAAAATTATTTGGTCACCTCGTCTTATTCTGCTTGCATCAGCAATCATACCCACTAATATATTCTCTTTTGTGTGATGTAGAATAGTCGTTTCTGAATTATTAAAATCAATACGATTATCTTTCGCCCCTGTTCCAGCAAACAAGTATTCTAAATGAATCTTGAAAGTGGTTGAATCTACAATGAATACATGTGTTGTCATGCTTAATATTTGAAAATTAAAATATATTCGTGTTTAAAAATATAATAATCACTTGAAAGTGCGCGGTATCGCCAAATCGCTTCTTTGTTTTGCTTGGCGCGATTGCCCTCCATATTCTTTATAATAACACTTTTCAAAGTTAATCCCAATTTTTGCGCCTCATTCATACAATAAAATCCTAAAGGAATCCATTTACCGGCAGTGTATTTATCCCCCATAACAATTACTAAATATCTATCTTTTTCTAAAATTTCAATTGTGTTCTTTAGAATTATTGAAAATTTTTCTAAAAACTCTTTAAGCGATTTAATATTTGATAAATCATCTTTTAAATCGCTAAATTTAATTATATCGGCGTAGGGCGGATGTAAAATTGCCAATTGAATTTTTTTCTTTTTGTGATTTTTTAAGGACTCTTTTACTTTTTCAAAAGTGTTAATTTTTGCGCTATCGCCAGTAATTAAATCAGAAAAATTATTTTTTGGTTCAATATTTTTTCCGACATAATCAACAAGCTTCTTTTGA
This sequence comes from Minisyncoccota bacterium, assembly GCA_023129575.1. Lineage (GTDB taxonomy): Bacteria > Patescibacteriota > Minisyncoccia > Phycocordibacterales > UBA12079 > JAGMBS01. The sequence goes on along the minus strand of JAGMBS010000015.1, from coordinate 9,258 downwards.
ATATCAATCCCAATAAAATTTCTGTTTAAATTTTCCGCTTCATAAACCGTTGTTCCACTCCCTAAAAATGGATCAAAAACAATATCATTTTTCTTTGTGTATCTTAAAATAATCTGATGTGGAATTTGCGGGACAAAATTACCATGATAAAAACCATTATGTTTCTCTGATTTATCCCGTTTAGAAATAATCCATAAACTATCAGTCCAAATTTCTGACTCTTTCCAATTTTTTAAATTTAAATCATTAAAAATTGGCATAATAATTTATTTTTTTCGCCATTGTTATTGTTTATTTATTCATCGGCATTACAAGATAGAGAAATTGATTATCGGAGACGCCGCGAATTATCAACGGTTTATTTAAACCGTTAAATTGCAGCACTAAACTGTCCGTGGTGATTGACTGGAAACAATCCGCTATATATTTATAATTAAAATTAATCTCTAAATCAGCCCCTGATAATGAAGCCGGGACCAAATTAACGGTTTCTCCAACCTCGTTATTTTTTGATTTAATTTCAAATTTTTTGTTTTTCGGACTTATTTTAAAATTAATTTGATTAAATTTGTCCGAAAAGATATTTATAATCTTAAAAACATTCGCCAAATCATCCAATAAAACCACTGCCTCGGTTGTTCTTTCTTTTGGAATTAATTGTTTATAATCCGGAAAGACCCCATCAACAATTCGCGAGGTTAAATAGATATTGTTATATTTGAATGAAATTTGATTTTGAGCGCATTCAATTTTTAAATCCCCTTCTATATCTTCAAAAGTTCTTATAATTTCCGGAATATTTTTAAACGGAATTAAGATATTTTCAACTTTTTCTTTTGACTTGATTGGAATTTTAAGCTCCGCCAAGCGAAATGAATCAGTCGCCGCGAAATACAAAAAATTCTCGTCTATATTTATCAAAACACTTGAAAGTTCCGGTTTTATGCTTGAAACAGACGCGCTGTACCAAACAGATTTCAAACCTTTAATTATTTTTTTGGCGTCAATGGTAAATATCTTATTCCCTTTTATTTTAGGAATGGAGGGAAAATCATCGTTGGGGTGGGATTTAATTATCGCGGTATTATTTTTGGACGAGACCGTTAAATTATTATTTTTAGTTTCCAACAGGAGATTATCTTTGTTTGAGATATTGGATAATAAATTTTTAATCACGGTTCCGTTAACCGCCACAATTCCTTCTTCTTCTATTTCAGCCGGTATGGATATTTCTATTCCCAAATCCAAATTAGTGGTTTTGATAATTAAATTATCGGCCTGAGCTTCCAAAAGAACGCAGCTCAAAATAGGCAGATTCAAATTTTTGCCTGTAATTTTTTCCGCTTTGGAAATAGCGATGTTTATTTTATTTGTGATACATTTTAATTTCATAGAATGTTTATTATTTATATATTTAATTATTATTATATATATAAACTGTTAATATCTTAATAAGTCCTAAAAGTTATATTATAAAAGGTTAATTTTAGTTTTTTATTTTTGATAAACTGTTAATAATTTTTTATTACCTGTTGATAAAGAATATTTTTTATTTTTTCAGAGAAGTTTTTAGAAACATATAAACAGTTTATTGATCTCTTTTAAACAACTTATCCTCTAAAACATCAAACGAATTTGTTCTAATTCTTGTAAAAGCAGATTATTGGTTTTTAAATAATCCCTGATTTTGTTGCAAGAATGGATTACCGTGGTGTGGTCTCTTCCTCCTAATTTTTCTCCAATAAACGGATATGAGATTTTAAAATCTTCTCTTAAAATATACATAACCAATTGCCGAGGTTTAACCACTTCTTTTCTTCTTGTTTTTTCATAAATGCTATTTTCTTCAATGCCGTAAAATTCGGAGACGGTTTTAACTATTTCCTTGACGGAAACATTTTTCTTGGGAATTATATTTGTTTTGATTAAATTAACAATTTCCGGCAGTTTTAATTCACGGTTTTTAATTTGCGACTGGCACATTATTACATTAAAAATACCTTCTAATTCCCTGATATTTCCCTTAATTTCCGAGGCGATAAAATTAATAATTTCATCCGAAAGATAAAAATTGCTTAATCTTGTTTTTGATTTTAGAATTTCCACCCTCGATTCCATATCCGGAGCTTGGATATCCACCATCATACCCGCTCCAAACCTTGATTTTAACCGATCGGCTATATCTGAAATATGATTCGGGTGCCGGTCTGAAGAAAAAATAATTTGTTTGTTATTATCATAAAGATAATTAAAAAGATGGAACAATTCTTCCTGCGTCCTTTCTTTTTTTGAAAGAAATTGAATATCATCCATAATTAAAACATCATATTTTCTGTATTTTTCTTTAAACAGATTTACTTTATTTTGTTGAATGGAATTAACGCAGTCAACTGAAAATTTTTCCGAGGTTATATAATAAACTTTTTTATTTTTTTTGAATTCGTTGCCAATGGCTTGGATTAAATGAGTTTTTCCGTAACCTGTTTTCCCGTATACAAACAAAGGATTATAGACAATCCCCTGTTTTTTAAGAATGGTTTGGGCCGCCACATAAGAGAGTTCGTTAAATGAACCGACAATAAATAAATCAAAAGCGTAGCGGGGATTTAAATTGTCTTTTTTATCTATATAAAAATTTTCTAAAGGAAGTTTGTTATTGGCGTGCGGGCTAGTTTGTGTCAAGGAGCGTTCTTTTTTGGTTTGAGCGGCCTCAACGATATATTCTATTGTTCTCACCCCTTCTTCCAGCTCGCGCAGTGTTTTCAAAATATATTTATTATATTTTTCAAACAACCATTTTTTAACAAACTCATTTGGAACCCCTAAAAAAACAATCCCGTTTTCGTATTTAATAACATAAGTATCTTTAAACCAAGTATTATAATTCGGTTTTGATAAATTCAATTCCACTTTGGATAAAACCGTTTCCCATATTTTTTTATTATCTAACGCGATTGTTTCCATAGTTTTATATTGACGCTATTATAGTATTAATCCGTTTTTTATAAAACTTGCTAAAAGTGTATTAGTATGTTCTTAACATGTGGATAACTTAATTTAGTTGTTAGTTATTTATTTTTATACTTGCTACTTGCTACTTGCTACTATATACTGATAAATCATGTCTCAAACATATCAACCTAAAAATAGAAAAAGGAACAAAACGCACGGGTTCTTGGTTCGGAGCCGAACTGTCGGGGGCAAAAGGGTGTTACGGAATAAAAGAAGAAAAAATAGATCCAAATTGTCCGTGTAAATATAACAACTAAATTTGTGTTGTCTCGAAAAAACAGAATAAACACCGAATTGTTTAAAGAAGTATTGAAAAACGGGCGCGTTCATAATTTTAATTTTTTTTCTTTGAGAGTATTGAAGTTGTCGCCTCAGGATGAAAACCGATTCGCTTTTGTCGCTCCCAAAAAGATTTTTAAAAAGGCCGTTCAAAGAAATCTTTTAAGAAGAAGGGGCTATAACGCGGTTAAAAATGAGTTTGGAAATAACGCGCCGTCTTTAGCGGCGGTGTTTTTTTTGAAAAAAGGAGCGGAGGAATTAAATTTTAAAGATTTTAAAAATGAAATAAAAATTGCTTTAAGAAAAATAAAAGATATTAAAAAAGATTTATGATTTAAGATGTAAGATTTAAGATGAAAAAAATTCGCAGAGCGAATTTTTTCTTAAACCTACCTGCCGACAGGCAGGTCTTAAATCTTAAATCTTAAATCTAAAAACAAAATAAAAAATCACAGCTCAATATTGAGCTGTGATTTTTTATTTTGTTTTTATTTATTTTTGCTTTTTTTGTTCAAATACGATAGTATGATGAAATATGATATCGTATATTTTTAACACTTTCTTTTTTAACCCAATCTATAACGGGTTAATTTTTTTGATTTCCAATTTTTCTTGGATGGATGCGGGTGTGGCGGTTATAATAATAACCGTTCTCGTGAAATTGATATTGTTTCCTCTGACGAAAAAATCAATAAAAATTCAAATTCAAACGAAAAAATTAGAACCGGAACTCAAAATAATAAAAAATAAATATAAAGACAACAAAGAAGAACAGGCGCGCCGGATTATGGAACTTTATAAAAATAATAATCTTAATCCCCTGTCCGGCATTTTAATTATTTTTATTCAGCTTCCGGTTATTTTCGCGCTTTATTTTGTTTTTTTAAGAGGCGGGCTGCCGGAAATAAACACGGAAATACTTTATTCTTTTATAGAAACGCCTAATCATATACGGATGTTATTTTTGGGCTTGGTTAATGTGGCGGAAAAAAGTTTGTTTCTGGCTTTGTTGGCGGGGCTGTCCCAATATTTTCAAGTCCAGTTGATGTTGCCTAAAATTGAAAAGAAAAAAGAGGAAAACAAAACAAAAACTTTTAAAGATGATTTAATGAAAAGTATGAATATTCAAATGAGATTTATTATGCCCGTGATTGTTTTTTTTATTTCATACTCTTTGCCGGCCGCGATTGCTTTGTATTGGACCACCAGTAATATTTTTATGATTCTGCAAGAAATTTTTGTTAAAAGAAAAATGGAGGGGCAGTCATTACCAACTAAATAATTATGGACGACCAAATACAGACAATTAAAAAAATTATACAAGAAACATTGGAGAAATTATGCGTTGATTTTGACGAAGTTCAATTTATAGACGAGAGCGGTTTTAAGAATGGGGTTAAATTTATGGTTAAAACAAATGACCCCGGTGTTTTAATCGGGGCGGACGGGATAACTTTGCGCGCTTTCAATCATTTGGTAAAGAAAATTATTTGGCGAAAAATAAAGGGAGCGGATTATCAAGAAATTAATTTTTTTGTGGATGTTAATGATTATCAAAGTAAAAATATTGACAGGATAAAAACTAAAGCGCTGGATTTGGCTAAAAGAGCGGATTTGTTTAAGAGAGATATAGAAATGGAGGCGATGAGTTCTTATGAACGGATGATAGCGCACTCGGTTTTGGCGGATAACCCTAAAATTCAGACGGAATCCGTGGGAGAAGGAGACCTGAGAAGGGTGGTTATCAAAACAAAAAATTAATTTTTATTTTATAAATCTTTTTTTAATCTCAAACTCCATAAACTGAAATCTTTTTTATTTATAAACAAGAGATACTCTTCGTTCTCGTCCGAGGACATTTTTATCGCGTCAATTTGGGCGGAACTGAATTCCGCCGGTGAGATTAACAATTCCAACGCGTCTGTCTCAGTGTCTATTTTCCAAATGTCATCGGAAAAAGATGTTTGTCCTTTATACCACCTGTCTAAATCTTTATTTGATAAATCCCCGGAGGGCAGGCCGCAATAAATATGGACATTATCCGCGCTCCAAAGGCATTTTTCCGGAAAAGCGGACAGAGGAAGCCGGCGGTTTATTTTCTTTTGATTATCATAAATATATAATTTTGGTCCGAGCGAGCCGTTTTGGAAATAAAGAATATCCAAAACGCTGTTTGTTAGGGTAGATAAATTTAGTTTATTGTCTAAAACTTTATCAAAACTGTTCGTCTTGGTATTAAACAAAAAAGAGTAACCGCGAACGCCCGCCGCCGGTTTGGTCGTAAAACTGACGCGCTGTTTGTCGACCGGAGCGATTAACCACTCCCGCAAAGGAGAAGTAAACAGCTGCTTTTTGTTTTCTCCGTTCGGGTCGGAAATAATTCCCAGCGACCCTTCCCCCCCGTCTATCAGATAAAATATTTTCCCGCCGAATTTTATGATTTCTTTTATATCGTCCCGCAAAAACTCTCCTTCCAATTTTTGCTCGCCGGCATCGTCTTGAATCAATTGGGCGGAAAATGTTTTAATAATATCGTCATCTAAATATCTGACAAGCAAAGATGTCTCATCTAACCAAAGGGCGTCTCGAACTTGGGGAATGGTGGTGTTGGAGAGCCGCTTCAAAGCCACGGTCTTTGTCGTTGTCTCGTAGATATGCCCGGTGGCTTTTTCCAGATAGCGGATGGCGTATTCATCTTCTCCCATTTTTTCGGCGCGAAACAAAATGGCTCCGGCGACCGGCTCTGGGGTGATTTGTCTCAGGAGGGGTAAAATTTCGCCGGTGGCCCGTTGGCTATCGTCCAAAATATCTCTATCATAATCAATTGTTTGCCTGTCTTTCCCCAAACCTGTTTCGGGCTCCTCTCCAAAAGGGAAAAAAGCTTCAAAGTCGCCGCCGCCGGGCGCCTCACCTGTTTTCTGGCCGAAGAAAAACAACAAAATCAAAAAACCGCTTAAGCCGATTACCGCCAAAAAAATTATTATTTTTTTTATGTCTAAATTTTCCATAATTATTCTTTTTATTTCTCTTCGTTCTTTTTGCAAGTGTCTGTAGCGGAGTGACATGCCTTAGTAGCTTCACACGAGTCTTGACACCATCCTGCGCATTCTGCATACGTGCTGCCATATGCTGGCATAGTCACATAGTATGTTCTGTCTTTTTCATACATTTTACACTCTCCTACCCAAGTCTCTTTTGTATACGGTTTTGGCGCGGATGCCGGCGACATAGTGGGCATTATAACCGGAGGCAAATCTAAACTGAAATTTACCAAGTCCGTATTGATTGTTTTTAATAAAAGAAAAGAAGCCAAAACCAAAACCAGACCCCAGAGGGCGTTGCTGATGGTGGTTTTAGAATCCGTCTTTAATTGAATTTTGTCCGAGGTCATATATTGCAGTCCGCCGATTGTAATCATCAAAACGGCCAAAACAGAAGCAAGGCCAATTCCCAATCTAAAGACCCCGTTCAGATATTGGCCGATGTTGCTTGTTTCCGTGATTGCCGAAGCGCCGGGGACGGGCAGGGCCTCCAAGAGAATATATTCGCCTTCCGCCGCCAAATGACGCCTGGGGCTAAACAGGCATAATAAAATAAGCAAACAAAATAATATTAACGGTGTTTTTTGAAAGATTTTTTTCATATTTACCAGGGTTAATCAAAATCCAAAATTAGTTTCTGACGGGGAATTATCCGTAAGGTCAATTCTAAAACTATTTTTGGCAAATTGCATTATTTTTTTTAAATTTTGAATTTCCAGCGCGATAAGAGAACGACCGCCGGTGTTTCCTGTCCGCCTGACCACAATTTCCAAACCGCGCTTTTCCAATTTTTTCCCATTCAGGGTCCAATTGTATTTTGTTTGCCTCGGCAGGTTTTCTTTGGAAAAAAAGAAGGGGCGCGCCACTAATGCCAACTCCTCGCCGGTTTGTTTATAAGAATTTCCCAAAGCGTTATTATCCAAAATGCCCAAGAGAGGATTTTTTTCATAGAAAATTATTTCCGGGCTATGGGACGGAAGTGACAGATTTTTTTTGTTTTTTAGCGCGCCGTCCAATGTTTCCACCGTAACGCTGATGACCGTCTCCCTGAAAATTTGCGGTCCGATAAAAGAAAATGAATTTTTTCCGTAACCGGATTTAGCGCCCGCGATTTTCCAATCTTTTTCCCAGGTATAGACAAGATTTTTAGCGTCAATTTTCCGGCCGGCGCTATCAACAAAAATGGGCAGGGCGACCATTTTCATCGCGGCTTCGTGCGTGTTGAGCGCTTTGCCTTTATAAAAGGGCGGGCTGTAAGTGTTGGCTTCCCAAATGAAATTTATTTCTGTGGGGGTAATTTTAATTCGCTTGTTAATTCGTCCCAGATCCGAGGTATTTATTTGGATGTCAATAAGAGAAGTTTTTCCCAGATCTTTTGTTCTAAAAGAAAATTCTTTTTTTCCTACTCCTCTTTCTTTTAATTTGCCGTCCACGAACCAGCTTATTTCGGCGCGGTTTATATCCGTTACATAGATTTCCGCTTTTAAGGTTATCATTTGGTTAGCCGCGGGGTAAAGGGGCGCGGAAGTGATTGTCAGGTCGGAACCCGAAACCATAAATTGCGCTCCGGCCGAAAATGTTCCGAAAAGAAACAAAAAACCGATTAAGATAATTTTAGATATTCTGTTTTTTAAAATTGATTTCATACTAACTGATTGCTTTTTTAATTTTGTTTTCCGCTTTTGTTATAAAAACAGTGGCGGTGATATTAGCCGTCCAAATCGGCAAGGTCGCGATCAGCGGGATTATTTCCAGTAAAGACCCGCCCATAAAAGTAAAAAGCCGTTTCGGGTTGTTAGTGAAACTAACCCCTTTTATTGTAAACCAAAGCCAAAATGTCAGCCAGGCAAAAATGCTTATTAACCAATTCACAAAAGGACCGATTCCCACCGCGGTCAACAGGGTTTGGACCCCGTCATAAAATAGCGCGGCGGCTATCATCAGAGTGGCGGTGATATTATCTATTTTTGTTTTATTTTCCATAACCCTTATTTCCCGGCCGCTTCCAATTCCCGTTTGGCTTTTTTGATGGCTAAAATTTGCGAGGGATCCGAAGTGATAATCTGGTCTTCCGTATAAGACGCGATTATTTTAATCGCGACATGCTTCAGCCCGGCAAAAAATATTCCCTCTCCCACATTTGATTCCAACAGCAGATATTTTTCTTCATCCGTCAGATTAAATGTTTTTTGGACTTGGTCAATGCTGGTGGGCGATTGTTTCAACAATAATTGAATAGCTGAATTGGTGATAATCGGCAGGCCGTAAGGCGAACGTAAAAAGTCATTAACATCCTGGGTAATGGTGGCGAGGCCTAAATAATATTTACGGCCTCTTTTCGCCATACTGAATAAAAATGACGCCGTGTCTTCCGTTTTCATCATCCACCAGGCCTCCTCTATCACCAACAGCCGTTTTTTAAGGTTTTTTCTGATGGCGTTCCAGATATAATGAGTGATGATATACATTGCCACCGGTTTTAATTCATCTTCCATATCCCGCAGCGAGAAAACGATAAATTTTTTATTGATATCAATATTGGTGGGCTGGTTGATAAAGCCCGCCCAGGTTCCTTGAGTGAATTTTGAAAGTTTTTGAACAAGTTGCTCGGTGTTTTCCATTCCCGCCAAAACCAATTCAAAATCAGACAAAAGGGGCGTTTCTATATTTGTGAAATCGGAGTCGGGCGTAATGTCTTTCAAAGCGTAGGTTTCGGTAATGGCCCGGTCTATGAGAGCGTCTTCCTCGGGGCTGAGACCGCCGAACATGACCCGAAACAAACCGACTAAATTGATGATATTGGAACGAAGCACATTAGCGGGCGACTCGTTTTCTCTCGGTTCCGGCAGGTCAAAAGGATTAATGTGGTGCTCGGAGGTTAAAGAGATATTGAAATACCGGCCGTCCATCGCCTCCGCCAGATACT
>JAGMBS010000014.1 GCA_023129575.1 Minisyncoccota bacterium | reverse complement strand
TAAAAGACGAGGAAAAAGCGGAAAAATTACTAAATATTGTTTCCGAAAGCACGGCAAAACATCAAGTAATTTTGGAGAGCGTTTTGGAAAAAGTTCCCGAGGAAGCTAAAGAAGCGATACTTAACGCCATTGAAGCGAGCAAAAAAGGTTACGAACAAGCGCTGCGACAAGTGGCGGAATTGAGGCGGGAAAACGAACAACTGAAAAAAGACATTGAAGAATTGAAATCTGACAATGAAAATGACAACGAAAACGAAAACGAAACGGAAGAAATTTCAGAAAAAAGCGAGAGCAAAATTAAACAAGCAAAATACGAAACCGAAACCGCTCACGCCAAAGCCGAAGCGGAAAAATACAAATTGGAAGCGGAACAAACAAAGTTGGAAATGGAAAAATTGAAAAAGGAAAATGAAGCGCAAAAACAAAAGGTGGAAACTCAGACAGAAGCCAAAAAAAATGAAGCGAAAACTAAACACACAATTTTTACCTTGCCGAGCGGGGCAGTTATAGAAATGGACGAAAACGGAAATTTTATCAAAACAATCCAAGAAGCCCCAATAATCTCGACAACTCCGGCAGAACAGACACAGACAACACAGCAAAAAATGACAATAAATAGAAAAACGGAACAAACAGAACAAGATGACCATGAATTTGTCATTTTATCTTTTATTCCAGTTTATGCTAATGTAGATTATGAAATACCCCCAAATCAACAACTTAATCACTACAAGATGGAAATTCAATTCGGGGATAAGAAAAATAGTTTTAATAATATTGAAGGTAATTTGAAAATATGTCTTGAAAATTCAAAAATGCAAGGAACAACTTATATAAACGGCCAACAGTATTCTTCGTCTAATATATCTATTTATGATAACTTTACAGAAAATGAATTAATTTTAACTAATCCATTTGTTTTTAAGAATAATTTAATTCGTTTACCTGAAACTGCAGATGAATATGATAATTATTTATTGACTGCAATTTACAAAGATCAAAAATATATAATTAAACTTTCACAATATATTAATTTTGAAATAAGACCAGAGTGTGAACAAATTATTATTGACTATCAAAATGACGAAAGAATTAATAAATACAAAAGTCATTATAAAATAAAAGAAACTATACAGAAAGAATTACAAAAAATAAAAAATCAGTATTATAGTAAAATGACAACTGAGAAATGTTATACTTCTTTACGATACCAAACACTTCCTCGTCATCAGTCAGGAAAAATCTAAAATTTATTCTAGACGGATAAGTTATAAATTAACTTAAATATATGGAGAATATTGTAAGAAATAAAAAACTAGAAAAAAAGTTATTTGATTTTTTGACCACAGAAGATTTAAAAAAACATTTTACTAATCGTCTCAATATTGCCCCTGATAGTTATTGGCAGACTATTTCTGAAATGAGAACTGTAGTTATATTTAATAATTTTTTGAAAATTAAAATAAAGGATGTTGAAAGTAAAACAGTAAAAGAAAAAAGTGTGGATATTGTTGGTTTTTTGGAAAAAAACAAAATATATATTGAAGTTAAAGGTTTTAGACCGCAAAATTTGAATATTGCAAAAAAGGGAGGATTGTTAGGGATTGATGAGAACAAAATTAGCCGTGCTTTATTAAGATCAAAGAATAAATTTTTTAGTAAAACTTATAATATAGTTGTCATTGCTGATGAAGATACTATTAAGCCATCTTTGTTTGAAGATTCATTTGTTGATATGGACAAGACACCTGAAAAATATCTTGATATGGAAGAAAATAGACATGTTTCAGCCGTTATGATACTTGGTGGTTTTTATGATAAACAGTTATTCAAATATAAAATTTGGTATGGTGCCAACACAATATGTTCTCTGCCAGATGATTTAAAGATGATACTTAATAAATATAAATCAAATGAATAAATGGGGTCAGTCACCATTAAATTTATTGTTATACTCTCAACTTCAAATCCCCAAAAAAACCCACCCCCGCAATTTTTCTTCCCGCCCGCCCCGAACAAAAAATGTCGGATTGACAAAAATTATTGATAATATACGATAATAATATCCATATAAAAAACACCTCTTAAGGTTCCGTCCTTAAGCGGTGTTTTTTTATTCTCTAATTAATATCAAAAACTTATCTACAAATTTGTTTGACTTTTTAGAATTAGAATGTATTATAGATAATAAGATTACTACGGAAAAGCCCCATTTGAGTTCTGTCTCAAATGGGGATTTTTCATTTAATTTCTTGTTTAAATTGTAATTTATTTTTTAATCCTGCAAGAAAAGTGATTTTTTGAGTTGATTGTTTTAAAAGTACGGAACATTTTTTGTGTTGGGGAGCTAAAACAATTTTTAATTTCTTTTTCATTGTTAAAAATTTAGCTAAACAAGCAAAATCGCCATCGCCACTAATAATAATTGCTTGGCTGTAATTGTTTTCATAAAAATCAATGACAGTTTGTAACACTAGTTCAGAATCACAATTGCCTTTGACTTCACCGTTTTTGTCTGGAATGGTTGGTTTAAAAACAATTGTATAACCCCAATTTTGTAAATCTCTGTACATTTGTGTATTTTTAGAGATAAAACCTAAAAATAAATATGCTTTGTGAACATTATATTTATCTTTCAAAAAAATACGAAATCGTTTGTAATCTAATTTCCATCCTAACTCTGTAATTCCCTTGTATAAATTATTGCCATCAATATAGGCAAAATTATTTTCTTGATTTCTCATTTTTTAATTATAGCATCAAAAAATTATTTATAAAATAAAAAAGGCCTCAATCAATTTAATGACGGCACCTTTCCCGAATTCATTGCAATAATGTTATCACAATGCTTTTGGTAATGTCAGGGGACTGTACTCGTCCATAACATATTGGACTTTTTTTCTCCACATTATTGTTAATAAATTGGCGATGGAAGAGAGATTTGGGAGCATTCACGTAAAAGCAGCCGCTATTTTACGCGATTAGGGTCTTTTTTGGGATTTTTTGGGATTTAAAATGCGTGGCAAATTCGGGGTTTTAATTGACATTCAACGCTGTTTTTGTTAGGATAAACGAGTATTTTGCCCTTGGGTAAATTTAATTATTTCAAGGAATTATAAAAAATGGCGAAAAAATCAGTTATAGCGAGAGCGAATAAAACACCGAAATTTTCCTCAAGAATAGTGAGGCGCTGTTTTAAATGCGGCCGGAAAAGGGGTTATATGAGAGGATTTGATTTATGCCGGATTTGTTTTAGGGAATTGGCCAACGAAGGAAAAATTCCCGGAATTAAAAAATCATCTTGGTAATAAATGGATGGTAGAGAGTAGAAAGTAGAAGGTGGAGAAAATTTTCGCAGAGCGAAAATTTCATAAAAAACCACCTTTCACATTCAACATACTAAAGTATTATGAACAGAGATCCAATTTCAGAATTAATAATCGGCGTTAAAAACGCGGGCAAGGCGAATAAAGAATTCGTTAAATTTCCTTATTCCAAATTTAAAAACGCGGTCGCGGATGTTTTGAAAAAAGAGGGCTATATTAAATCCGTTTCAAAAATCGGCAAGGCGCCTAAAAGGGTTTTGGAAATCGGGGTCGCGTATAAGAGCAAAAATGTTCCTAAAATCAAAGATGTGAAGCGGGTTTCAAAATTATCAAAAAGAATTTATTCAGACGCCGGCGGCATTCAATCGGTCAAAAGGGGCTACGGCTCTTTAATAATGTCCACTTCCAAGGGGGTGATGACGGGGAAACAAGCCCGCAAAATTAATGTGGGCGGCGAAGCGCTTTTTAAAATTTGGTAATCGCCTTTTTGGGCGACCCGCCGAAGAGGCGGGTAAAGTAAAAATAATCAGATAATATATATCATGAGTAGAATAGGCAGACAACAATTAAAAATTCCGGAAAAGACCGAAGTGATTTTATCGGACGATATTATTTTAGTCCGAGGCCCTTTGGGAGAATTGAAGAGAAAATTAAGGCCGGAAATAAAAGTGGAAATTCGCGACGGATTAGTTTCCGTCAATCCAACCGAGGAATCCGTTTTGGCGAAGGCCTTGTGGGGAACCTACGCTTCGCATATTTCCAATATGATTAAAGGCGTTAATCATTTTTATGAAAAAAAGTTAATTATTGAGGGAGTGGGATTTAAGGCGGAACTAAAAGGCGATAAATTGGTAATGAATTTGGGCTTTTCGCATCCGGTGGAAATTGACATTCCTAAGGATTTGACGATTACGGTGGAAAAAAACACGATTACCGTGTCCGGCATAGACAAAGAATTAGTGGGACAATGGGCGGCGAAGGTCCGATCCAAAAAGAAACCGGAGCCGTATAAAGGCAAAGGGATTAGATATATTGATGAAGTTGTCAGGCGAAAACAGGGAAAGAAGAATGTATAGTCAATAGTCAAAAGTTAAAAGTCTATAAAGTCCATAAAGTCAGAAAAATTGCAAAGCAATTTTTCTAAAAAACTTTCGACTTTTGACTTTATGGACTTTCGACTAATATATTATGGACAAAAACAAATTTAAAACCGAAAAAAGAATTAGAAGGCGTAAAAGAACTCGCGCCAAGATAAGCGGTACCGCAAAAAGGCCGCGTTTGTCTGTCTTCAAATCAAATAAATATATTTACGCCCAGATTATAGATGATGATAAAAATCAAACGCTCGCGGCGGCTTCATCCGTTCAGATGGGGAAAAACTGCTTGGTTGAAAATGCCAAAAAAGTGGGGGTTGAATTGGCAAAGACGGCTGGCGCGAAAAAGATAAAAAAGGTGGTTTTTGACAAGGGAGGATATATTTTTACCGGCCGAGTCCAATCTTTGGCGGACGGGGCGCGCAAAGGCGGTTTGAAATTTTAATCTAATCTAAATATCATATTAAAATGACGGAAGAAAAAGAAATAAAAAAGAATAAAGTTAATAATAAACAAAAAGATGTTGAGGTTGTTGGCGGTAAAAATAAAACAAAGGCGCTTAAACCTAAAGCATCGGAAAAAGATATTAAACAAAAAAAGCCCTTCTCAAACAATAGCGGGAAAAACGGCGCCGCGGTTAGAAAACCTTTTAAGAAGAATTTTCATCCGAGAAGAAGAAGACCGCTAAGACCAAGGTCGGAATTTGACCAAAAAATTATTAAAATCAGGCGGGTAACTCGCGTGGTGGCCGGCGGGCGGAGATTTAGTTTTAGCGTCGCTATGGTTTTGGGCAATCACAAGGGTTCGGTGGGCGTGGCCGTGGCGAAAGCGGCGGATACCGCTTTGGCTATTGAAAAGGCCGTTCGGACAGCCAAGAAAAATTTAATTAAATTGAAATTGACCGCCGCCAATTCTATTCCTTACGATGTGTCCGCGAAATATTGCTCTTCTATAGTGGAAATTATTCCCGCCAAAAAAGGGAAAGGTTTAAGCGCCGGCAGTTCCGTTAAGAATGTTCTTGAGTTGGCGGGAATTACGGATGTTACGGCCAAAATAAAAACGAGAAGTAAAAATAAATTAAATATCGCTATGGCAACACTAAGAGCTTTGGAAGATTTTAAATAACTAAAAAATTATGCGACTTCATCAAATAAAAAAACAGCACCCGAATAAAAAAAGGACGCGAATAGGCCGGGGCGGCAAACGGGGCAAGACATCCGGCCGAGGGCATAAAGGGCAAAATGCCCGCGCCGGAACAAGTAAAAGACCGGAAATGAGGGATATTATTAAAAAATTGCCCAAAAGAAGGGGATACCGTTTTAAGAGTATTCAAGAAAAACCTTTGGTTGTCGGTTTAGCGGCGCTTGAGAAAAATTTTGCCAACGCGGACAATGTCAACCCGAAGGAATTATTATCCAAATCTTTAATTCAAAAGAAAAAAGGCAAATTGCCCGTCGTGAAAATTTTGGCGAACGGCAAGATAAGCAAAAAAATAATTGTGTCCGGTTGCCAATTTTCACAGACCGCCAAAAAGAAAATAGAAGAGGCCGGCGGGAAAATTGACGCCTGCCTGCCGGCAGGCAGGAAGCCAATTTCCCCCTAAATAGCTAAAACCTAAAACCTAAATATCTAAACAATGAATTTCATTCACAAAATTAAATTAGTTTATCAAGATGAGAACCTAAGAAAAAGGATATTATTTGTCTTGGGCGCTTTAGTGGTGTTTAGAGCCCTGGCGAGCATACCTATTCCGGGCGTGGATGTTGTCCGTTTGCACGACTTTTTCGCCAATAATCAATTTTTGGGACTTTTGAATATTTTTTCCGGCGGCGGTTTGTCAAATTTATCCATCGTAATGCTGGGCGTTTCTCCCTATATTACGGCGTCAATTATTATGCAGTTGGCGACGATAATGTTCCCGAAATTAAAGCAAATGTATCACGAGGAAGGAGAAGCCGGCCGAAAAAAATTCGGTCAATACTCACGGCTGCTGACAGTTCCGTTGGCCTTGGTGCAGGGCTATGGTTTTTTGAGGTTGCTTCAGAGTCAGGGGGTAGTGGATGTTTTGGGCGGTTTTGAGATGATAACCAATATTGCCGTAATAATGGCGGGTTCCATTTTATTAACTTGGATTGGAGAATTGATTTCCGAATACGGCATTGGCAACGGGGTTTCACTTTTGATTTTCGCCGGTATCGTGGCGGGTTTGCCGACCGCCATCAGCCAATTGTATTTCGGCTTTGAAATATCTCAAATTCCTCTTTATTTGAGTTTCTTGGCGGTCGCGACTGTGATTGTTTTGGGAATTGTGATCGTGACGGAAGCGGAAAGGCCGATTCCGATTCATTACGCCAAAAGGGTGCGCGGCTCGAAAGTTTACGGCGGGGTTTCCACTTATTTGCCTTTGCGGGTCAATCAGGCCGGGGTTATTCCGATTATTTTCGCAATGTCCATTTTGTTATTTCCCCAAATGATTTTAAATTTTTTAGTTAATGTCCAAAGCGAAATAATTAAAACGGTGTCTGATTTCATTTTGGGAATTATGTCTAACGGTTGGATTTACGCCGCTCTTTATTTTATTTTGGTTTTTCTTTTTACATATTTTTATACCGCCGTTACATTTGACCCGGAAGCGATTGCCACCAATCTGCAAAAAAGCGGCGCTTTTGTTCCGGGCGTGCGTCCGGGCCGACCGACTTCGGAATATCTGGCAAAAATTTTGACGAGGATTACTTTGGTGGGAGCGGTTTTTTTGGGAGTGGTGGCCGTTCTGCCTTTAACCATGCAGGCCGTTACGGGCATAGCGGCTCTGGCGATTGGCGGAACGGCGCTTTTGATTGTAGTTTCTGTTGTGCTGGATTTGGTGAAAAAAATTGACGCGCAAATTTCAATGAGGGAATACTAAAATAAAACTAAGTTTTATTTTAGTCAAAAGTCCATAAAATCCATAAAGTCGAAAGTAGGAAAATTGACTTCGCCAATTTTCCCCCAAAAATAAAAAACTTTTGACTTTATAAACTTTCGACTTTCGACTAATTATATTATGAACAACAAAGCTTATATTTTTATCGGGCGGTCGGGGTGCGGAAAAGGAACGCAAGTAGATTTGTTAGTTGAAGAATTAAAAAAGGAAGAAAGAGATATTTTTAGTTTGGGAACGGGAGATAAGTTTAGGAAATTTGCTCAGGGTGATAATTATTCCAATAAATTATCATCTGCAATTAGCGAACAAGGAGATCTCCAACCGGAATTTTTAGCGGTTTTAATGTGGGCTTCGACAATGGTTGAAAATGTTCAAGGAAATGAGGATTTTGTTTTGGATGGTGTGCCTCGCAAAATGGCTGAGGCAACAATTTTAGATTCCGCTTTGAAATTTTACGGATTTAGAAAACCGATTTTAATTTTTATGAATGTATCGCGAAAATGGTCTGAAGAAAGGTTGGCCGGAAGAGGGCGGAGTGATGATGATATTAATGAAATAAAAAAACGATTGGATTGGTATGATACAGAAGTGGCGCCGGTAGTGGAATGGTATCGGAATAATTCGGATTACCGTTTTCTGGATATAAACGGCGAGCAAACAATCGAAGAAGTTCATCGGGAAATTATAGGGAAATTGAATAAATAATTTGATTGAATTTAATGCAGATTTTTTAAAAAGTTCAAAGTCCAAAGATCAAATTATTCAAATCAAATCCAAAATCCAAAATTCAAATATCAAAAAAAGTTTTAGTTTTTGTCATTTGGATTTCATTTGAAATAATTTGGATTTTGGAATAATTTGAAATTTTTTATCGTGTTGCCCAATATCTACACAAAAAAAGAAATAGAGATTTTACGCGAAAGTTGTAAACGGCTAAATGTCATTTTGAAGAAAATTGCCAGGAGTGCCAAAGAAGGCGTTTCGTTGGACAAATTAAACGCTCTCGCGGAGGATTTAATTTACGCGGGCGGAGATAAACCGTCTTTCTTAAATTATAAAAGCGACCAAAAGGACAATCCCTACCCATCTTCTTTATGCGCGTCTGTTAATGATGAGGTTGTTCACGGAGTCGCTAAAAACAACTCGCGAACTTTAAAAGAAGGCGATATTGTCAATTTGGATTTGGGTTTAATCCATAGGGGTTTTTTTAGCGATAAAGCCGTTATGGTCGGGATAGGCAAATTGAAATCGGAGGATATTAATTTAATGAAAGCAACCAAATCAGCTTTAGAGGCGGGAATTGGAGCGATTAAAAATGGTCGAACGACTAATGATATCGGCGGGGCGATTGAAGCGGTTGCGCGAACCCGGGGTTTTACGATTATTAAAGAATTGGGTGGCCACGGAGTGGGTCATAATGTTCACGAGGAACCTTTTGTCCCGAATTTTAGGGAAGAAAAAGCGGGGACAATTCTTAAAACGGGTATGGTAATAGCTTTGGAACCGATTATTACGAGCGGTCGGGGAGAAATTTATTTGGCGGACGACGGCCATACTTATAAAACAATTGACGGCAAAAATTGCGCCCAGTGGGAGGATACGGTTTTGGTAACCGATACGGGCTTTGAAATTTTAACCAGATAAAATTTGTTATAAATTAATTATTTTATTTTTATGCGAGACAAAGAAGAACAGACATTTATTATTATGAAACCGGACGCTATTCAAAGAAGTTTATTCGGTGAAATTTTAAGCCGTTTTGAAAGAAAAGGTTTAAAAATTATTGGAGTGAAAATGGTAAAGATAAGCGATCCTCTTTTGGAGGAGCATTACTCGCATCTGGCCGATAAACCTTTTTTTAAAACATTAAAAAATTATATGAAATCCTCCCCGGTGGTTTTAATGGTTTTGGCGGGGACCAACGCCATCTCGGCCACCCGGTTAATTGTCGGTCCCACCAAAGGTTATGAAGCGGACGCGGGAAGTATTAGAGGCGATTTTTCATTGAGTGCGCAATCAAATCTTGTGCATGCTTCCGATTCTCCGGAAACGGCGAAAAAAGAAATTAAAAGATTTTTTAAAGACGAAGAATTGTTTAATTATGAAAAACCGGATTATAAATTTGTTTATTCAGAGAAGTTTTTTTAGAAAATAATTTCAAGTCGCTGCCAATCTGGACATTGTCTAAAATAGTGTATAATGAAAGTGAGGATTGTTTGGTGTAACGATCTACTTTGTTAAAAATATTTAGAGAGCAAATTGTTTCAATACACCGTGGTGTATTGTCCATGGCACTCACCTAGATTTTTCTAGGTCAACTACATCAAGTGATTCTCATAAAAACAGCCGTCTTCGGATGGTTGTTTTTATTATTGGCCGGATTATTTTGCTCTGCCGGCAGAAACGAATTTTGCGACTAAAACAATTTTACAAATTGTTCGTCCGATCATCAAAGATGATTTAGGAAGCAAAATTCGTTATCTCTAATATATATTTGTGCTATAATCAAAACGATGAAATTAAATAAAATACTTAGATTTGTGGCTTTGTCCGCTATTTTTATTGTCCCTTTTGTTCCTTTGGTGGTTGCCAGTTCTTTCTTTTTTCCTTTTATCGTTGGGAAAAATGTGCTGTTTCGAATTTTGGTGGAGGTAATGGTGGGGGCTTGGGCAATTTTGGTTTTTTGCGACGCAAAGTATCGTCCTAAATTTTCGTGGATTTTGTCCGGTATTATCGCGTTAGTGGTTATAATGTTCGCGGCGGACGCGCTAAGCGATAATCCGCTTAAAAGTTTTTGGAGCAATTATGAAAGAATGGAGGGCTGGGTGACACTTTTGCATTTGTTGGGATATTTTGTCGCGACCATTTCAATTTTGAATTCAGAAAAGTTGTGGCATCGTTTTTTACACACTTCTCTCGCGGTGAGCGTGTGGGTGGGTTTGCACGGTCTCTTGCAATTGGCCGGCTTGGCAAAAATTCATCAAGGCGGCGCGCGTTTGGACGCCAGTTTCGGAAACGCTTCTTATTTGGCCGTTTACGCGCTTATTCATATTTTTTTGGCGATGTTTTTTTGGCTGCGCCGGCAAAAATGGAATGATTTTGTCGGCTGGATTTACGCCGGAATAATTTTACTTCAGACAGCCATTCTTTATTACACCGCCACCCGGGGCGCCATTCTCGGTTTCATCGGAGCCATTCTTCTTATTTCGTTTTTAATCGCTTTTTTCGAAAAAGAAAAGAAAGGACTAAAAAAAGTGTGTGTCGCGGTTCTGGTCGGAACTGTCCTTTTTGTCGCCGGTTTTATTTCTCTAAAAGAGACAGAATTTGTCAGAAGCAGCGCGGTGATGAGTCGTTTTGCTTCCATATCATTTCAAGAAGCCACAACGAAATCTCGTTTTATGATTTGGAATATGGCCTGGCAGGGCTTTCAGGAAAAACCGCTGCTTGGTTGGGGGCAGGAAGGTTTTAATTATGTCTTTAATAAAAATTATAATCCGGGAATGTATGGTCAAGAAGAATGGTTTGATCGGACGCATAATGTCTTTTTAGATTGGTTGATAGCGGGCGGGGCTCTGGGGCTGTTGGCTTATTTGTCGCTGTTCGCGATAGCCCTGTATTATCTTTGGAAAAGACGAAATGGATTTTCTTTCGCGGAGAAAAGCGTCTGGACCGGTTTATTGGCGGGTTATTTTGTCCATAATTTATTTGTTTTTGACAATATCACCAGTTATATTTTGTTTTTCTCAATTTTAGGTTTTATTTATAGCCGAGTTGCCGATAATGTCTTGAATGAAGCGAGAGAAGAAAAATCGTGTTTAGATAAAATTAGCGCCGACACGGCCGCGAAAATAATCGCGCCTCTTATAATCGCATTTACTATTTTTTCAATTTATTTTTTTAACGCCAAAGGCGTTTTGGCGAACAGAGCGCTTTTGCAAGCAATTGCTCCCCAAAGGGAGGGGGTGGCGGGGAATTTAGAATATTATAAAAAGGCCTTGTCTTATAATTCTTACGCCAACCAAGAAATTCGAGAGCAGTTGATGCAATTTACGATTAAAATAAAAAATTTGAATTTGGACGAGAATATAAAAAGAGAATTATTTGAACTGGCGAAAACGGAAGCTGAAAAAGAAATTGAAAGAGACCCGCAAAACGCCCGGATGGAGGTTTTTTTGGGTTCTTTTTTGAGCAGATACGGACAATACGACGAGGGCTTAAAACATTTGCGAAGGGCTTGGGAACTTTCTCCCAAAAAATTATCAATTAGGATTGAGATAGGGTCCCATTATATAAATACCAAACAATATGATAAGGCCTTTGAAATTTTTAAAGAGACATATGAACTTGAAACAAGATACGCGCGGACGAAAGAATTATACGCGCTTTCCGCGATTTATGTCGGCAAAGATGAATTGGCGCGAGAATTATTGGGGACCGATATTATTGTCAATCAGAATTTTTTAAACGCTTATCGCCAAATGGGGCAAATGTCAAAAGTTATTCAGATCTGCGGGGAATTTGTTAAAAAAGAACCAAATAATCCCCAATATCATATTTCATTGGCGGCCGCTTATTTTGAGAATGGTCAAAACGCGCAATCAATCGCGGAAATAGAAAGGGCGATTGAACTTGATCCCAATTTCAAATCTCAAGGAGAAAAATTCATTCAAGATATTCGCGCGGGCAAAAGACCGTAAAGAAATTATAAATTGTAAATTTTAAATTATAAATTACAAACAAAGAATGCGAATTCAAAAAGATATTTTTTCAAAAACAAATCTGAAAATTTCTCCCGAGGTTGTTTTTGTTTAAGATTAAAAATTTTTTGCAATCGCAAAAAGTTTTTTAAAAAAGTTATCCCCTTTTTTGTTTTAAAAAGTTTGTTTTTGTTTTTTATTTGTCCGATAATTAACGGAAGGTAAAAAAGTTTTGCAAATAAAATAATTTGTGGTCGAAAATTATTACAAACTTTAATTAAAAAACAAAAAACAATATGCCAGTCAAAAGAAAAAAAGCTGTTCGCAAACCGGCGAAAAGAAAAGCAAAAAAAGTAGTTCGCAAGAAAGCGGTTAAGAGAAAAGTAGTTCGCAAAAAGCCGGTTAGAAGAAAAGCAAAAAGAAAAGTTGTTAGGAAGACCGCGAAAAGAAAAGTTGTGAAGAGAAAAGTTGCCAAGAAACCGGCTAAAAGAAAAGCAGCGAAAAGAAAAACAGTTCGCAGAAAAAGAAGATAATCTCTGTAATTCAATCAAGAAAAAACTGCCTCACATTTTTGATTTTTTTATAAAAAAATCAAAAATGTGAGGCAGTTTTTTCTATTTTTATGATTCATCCGTTTCTTCTATTATTCCTCTATCTTCTTCTTCTGCCCCACTACTCAAAATTCTTTTTTCTTTTTGCATAATACTTAATTAAATTAAATTATAATCTAACTCTATCTAAAATAGATAATAAATGAAATATAAAATAAAGTCAAGAAAAATAAGTATATATATGATATAATGCCGTTTATGTTCAATTTCAAGAAAATTTTTGGCGATCAAAACGGCCGAGAAATAAAAAAATTTCAGCCGATAGCGCAAAAAATAAATTCTTTGGAAGAAAATATTTCCAAACTTTCCGACGGTGATTTGCGAAAAAAAACGGATGAATTCAAAAAAAAGTTAACTCAAGGACAATCCTTGGACGATATTTTGCCCGAGGCCTTTGCCGTGGTTCGCGAAGCCGCTCGGAGAACGCTCGCGCAAAGGCATTATGATGTGCAGTTAATGGGCGGCATTGTTTTGCATCAGGGAAATATAGCGGAGATGAGAACCGGCGAGGGGAAAACGCTGGTGGCGACTTTGCCTGTTTATCTTAACGCTCTTGCCGGCAAAGGCGCGCATATTATTACGGTCAATGATTACCTCTCCCGCCGGGACGCGGTTTGGATGGGACAAATTTACGCTTTTCTCGGTTTGAGCGTCGGAGTTATCAATCACGATACTTCTTATTTATACGACCCGGGGCACAAAGAAGTTGATGAAGAGCGGGACAGATTGGGCTCCTTCAAAATTGTTTATGAATTTTTAAAACCTTGTTCTCGCCAAGAGTCCTATCAAGCGGACATTACCTACGGCACCAATAGCGAATTCGGTTTTGATTATTTGCGGGACAATATAGAGCATAATCCGAAAAATTTGCGGCAGAGGGGATACAATTATGCGATTGTGGATGAAATAGATTCCATTTTAATAGACGAGGCGCGCACGCCTTTGATTATTTCAATGCCTGACGCCGAATCGGAAAATCTGTACGCGCAATTCGCTCAAATCGCGCGGACGCTGAAAGAAGGCGAGGATTTTGAGGTGGACGAAAAAAGAAAAGCGATTAGTATGAAAGAAAGCGGTATAGAAAAAGCCGAGCGGGCCTTGGGAGTGGAAAATATCTATACGGAAAAAGGCATAAAATATGTCCATCATTTAGAAACGGCCGCGCGCGCCAAGTCGCTTTTCTTTTTGAATAAAAATTATGTCATTAAGGACGGCGTGGTAATTATAGTGGATGAATTCACGGGGCGGATGCAACCGGGCCGCCGCTGGTCCGAGGGTTTGCATCAGGCGATTGAAGCCAAGGAGGGTTTAAAAGTTCAAAAAGAATCCCGCACTTTTGCTTCCATTACATATCAAAATTATTTTAGAATGTATAAAAAATTAAGTGGTATGACCGGCACCGCCAAAACATCGGACGAAGAATTTCAAAAGGTCTACGGTTTGACTGTGATTGTTTTGGAAACCAATCAGTTAATTAAAAGAGATGATAAAAATGATTTAATTTTTCAAACGGAAAAAGGAAAATTTCAAGCGATTGCGAAAAAAGTCCGGGAATTAAATCAAAAAGGACAGCCGGTTTTAATCGGAACCGTTTCAATTGAAAATAATGAACTTTTGTCCGCCCATCTCAAGAAAGAAGGGGTGCGGCACGAAATCTTGAACGCCAAAAACCACGAACGGGAAGGGGAAATAATCGCGGAAGCCGGCGAACAAGGCCGAGTAACGGTGGCGACCAATATGGCGGGGCGGGGAGTGGATATTAAATTGGGCGGTTTGCCTTTTGACGAACAGAAATATAACGAGGTAAAAGAATTGGGAGGATTATTTGTTTTGGGAACGGAAAGGCACGAGGCGCGCCGCATTGACAATCAGCTCAGAGGCCGTTCCGGGCGGCAAGGCGATCCGGGCGAAACCCAATTTTTTGTTTCTATGGAGGACAATTTAATGAGAGTATTCGCTTCGGAGACCGTTAAAAAAATGATGGGGAAATTAGGTATCCCCGAGGACCAGCCGATAGAGAACAAACTTGTTTCCAAATCGCTTGAATCGGCGCAAACCAAAATTGAGGGTTTCCATTTTGACGCGCGCCGGCATATTTTGCAATATGATGATATTTTAAATCGTCAGCGGCAGGCGGTTTACGCGAGGCGGTTTGATATTTTGACGGGTAATAATTCTGTGGTTGAAAGAAAATTGACGGAAATATCCGAAGCGGACGAGAAAGCAAAAAATATTTTGCGAGAAAAGGAAAAACAAATCGGCAAAGATATGTTTTTGAATATCGTCCGCCGTGTAATGTTGCAAACGATTGATATGTTTTGGGTAGATCATTTGGAAATGATGGATTATTTGCGTTCCAGCGTAAACTTGCGGGCTTACGGTCAGAGAGAT
The DNA here is from genome assembly GCA_023129575.1 of Minisyncoccota bacterium. Classification (GTDB taxonomy): domain Bacteria; phylum Patescibacteriota; class Minisyncoccia; order Phycocordibacterales; family UBA12079; genus JAGMBS01. The sequence continues at coordinate 1,180 of JAGMBS010000014.1, read as the reverse complement.
CCCTTGGTGGAATACAAAAAAGAGGGTTTGCAATTTTTTCGAGAAATGCAGGACGCGATTGACGCGCATATTTTGAAATTATTGCAGAATATAGATACGGACGCTTTTATAAAAACTAACGAAGAAGCGCCACCGCAAGAAATCTCAAAAAACAATGTCGCAAAATCACTGAGTACTCCGACTACTAAGTCGGGAAAGGTGGGGCGGAATGACCCCTGCCCCTGCGGAAGCGGTAAAAAATACAAGAAGTGTTGTTATCTTGATTCAGATAAAAATGCTGAAATAATAAGAGCAACATCTATCGCGAAAACGTATGAAGAAGCGTTTACAATACTCTCTAAGCCAACGGAGATATATCAAATAAAAATAGATTTACTTCGAATGGGATTAGATGAGATTGAAGAAGAAATTTCAAGAATTATTGAAATTGAAGACAAACAAACTTTATACGATCTTCATATAAAGATACAACATTTATTCAATTGGGATAATGATCATATGTTCTCCTTCTATCTTGGTGAAAAATTGTTTGATAGGGACAATGAGTATTCAGCAAATCCTCTTGGAGAACATATTGGTTCAAGTTATGGGAAACAATCTAAGTCTGCTGCTGAAACCGAATTACGTGATTTAGATCTGTCAATGGGTTTTTCGTTTTGGTATCTGTTCGATTATGGAGGCGAATTGGTTCATAAAGTTACTGTAGAAAAAATTAGAGAAATGAAGCCAGAAGAAAGCGGGTTTCCAAAATTGATTGATAGTAAAGGTAACGCACCTCCACAATATGGAGTATTTGAGGATAATAGAGTTCATAATGGGGTATAATAACCGGTTCAACCTGGCCGGGCATGTTGAGCCGATTTTTTGAATTTATCAAGAAACGACATGTATTTTCTTAATAAATGCTGTCTTAAAAACCGCCCGTCAGGTTAACCGGACCGTTCGGCACACAAAAGGATAGTTATATGACCTGTAACTGGCCAGACCCTGATTTTCAGATTCAGAATACCTTTGTCGGACGGAGGAGAGAGCTTTTTTTCCTCCATAAAGTAAAAATTTGGCGAACCTTGATTATTATAATAAAGCTTGACAACTCAAAATAAACTTTATTGATTTTAGTTCAACATAGAAACCCTGGCCCTCTGGGCCAGGTCAGAGAAAATTGGCTCTGCCATAAAAT
>JAGMBS010000013.1 GCA_023129575.1 Minisyncoccota bacterium | reverse complement strand
TTTTCCGCTTTTTCCTCGTCTTTTATTTCCTTTGATTTTTCTGTCGCCAGCGATATTTTTTCTTCATAGCCCGCCAGCGCTTTTTCTACCAATTCCGGTTTATTATCCTCCGCAATTTCCTTAATTTCAGCCAATCTCTCGTTAGCATACTCCAAGGCCTTTTCCGCTTTCTTTTCAGAATTAAAAATGAAAAACAGATTTATTTTTTCAAAGCCCGTATCCAGAAAATAGAAAAAATTACCGGGTTTTAAGCCGGCTTTTGTGTCTGCCGATGTTGGTGTTGGAACAGCAACAACGGAGAATATAAACAGTATTGAGAATATGATTAGCGCTTTTTTCATCTTAATAAAACTTTATGGAAAATATGTATAAATATCTTTACGATGTTTAATTCTCATAAAAATAACTTCGCTACCCTCTTTTTTGAAGCCGAGACGATAATTTCCTATTCGGATACGATAATAATATTTAAAACCCTTGATTGGTTTAACTGGATATTCTTTGAAGTCGTAAACATTTTTTAATGCTGGAAAATCCACCAAACAAATATTTCTTATTTCCCTTTTTATGCTGACAGGAATTTTTTTAAAATCTTTAATAAAACTCGGCTTAAAAAATATTTTCATTATCGCATTAGTTTTTTAGCTTTTGATAGAGAAAGATTAGATTCTGTCTCGGTAGATTTCATAAAATGACCAAAATATTTATCTTCAATAAATTCTAAAAGTCCATCCAAAATATTGGCTTTCATTTTAAATTTTTCCGTTTCTTTCCCAACTGTCTTTGCTCCAACTTTTTCTTTTGATATAGCGATAGTATTCATAGTTTGATAATAGCACTTCCGCAGATAAAAAGTCAATCTTTGTTATTTTTTATTCGCTTATTTCTCACTTTTTCCCGCCTCATCGGCGGGTCGCCGATGAGGCGACTTCTTTTTCTCTTCCTTTTGAAAAGGAAAACCAAGGTGGCGGAGAAAGGCGAGGGCTTCCGCTTGTGTTTTGGCGGTGGTTCCGATTGTAATTGACAAGCCAAAAATATCTTTCAGGTCCTCGTCCGAGGTCTCCGGAAAAATCGTGTGTTCTTTTATTCCAATGGTGCAATTACCCATCGGGTCAACCGATTTTAGAGATAAGCCCCTAAAATCTTTCGTCCGCGGCAAAGCCACATTGATAAATTTATCCAAAAAACCGAACATTCGGCCGCCTCGCAAAGTTGCTTGATAACCGACTATCTCACCCGCTCGCAACTTAAAAGCCGCGATGGATTTCTTCGCTTTTCTCGGCGCCGGCTTTTGACCCGCTATTTTGGTCAAGCGGTCATTGATAAGCTCCATTCTCTTTTTGTCTTTGGACACTTTGCCAACTCCCACATTCAAAACCGCCTTTTCCAAACGAGGCGTTTCCATCGGATTTTTATATCCAAATTCTTTTTTCAGCGCGTCAAACGCTTTTTTTTCTTTGTCTTTTATACTGCTCATAATATTGTTCCGCTTTTCTTGCTTATTCTGACAAATTTTCCTTTGACTAATTTTTTGCCGACTCTGGTCGGCTGTTTCGTTTTAGGGTCAAGCAACATCAAATTGGAAATATGAACCGGGTAGGCCTTTTCAATAATCTGTCCTTTTTGCCCGCTTTTGGTCGCTTTGCGATTTTTTTTCTTGATATTCATTCCTTCAACAAGCGCTTGCTCAAGTTTAGGAAAGACCCGCAAAACTTTACCGGACTTGCCTTTGTCCTTGCCGCAAATAATTTGAACAATATCACTTTTTTTTATTTTCATATTTTTTTGACTTTTGACTTTATAGACCTTCGACTTTTGACTATTTTATATTACTTCCGGCGCCAAAGAAATAATTTTTTGGTAGCCCAATTCGGCGATTTCCCGCGGAATTGGCCCAAAAATTCTCCCCGCCTTTGGCTCCTTCTTTTCTTTGTCAACTATCACGACGGCATTATCGTCAAAACTGATATAAGAACCGTCTTTTCTTCTGAACGGTTTTTTTTGCCTGACAACCACCGCCCGCAAAACTTCTTTCTTTTTAACCTGTTTTCTGTGTTCGGCAACTTGCACGGATAAAACGACTAAATCGCCTATTCTGGCGTAACGCTTTTTGGAACTGCCGAGCACTTTGAAAACCCGGCCAATTTTTCCGCCTGAATTATCCGTTATTTTTACTATTGTTTGCGGTTGAATCATAAACTTAGCTTTTAGGCGAAAAATTAAGAAACAACTTTCGTGGGAGTATAAGTGTTCATCTCTCCCTAAGAAAGTTAGTTTCTTGATTTTTCGCTCAACATTTAATTTGTTACTATTTTAAACTTTTTATCTTTGGAAATTGGTCGGCATTCTTCTATTTCCACTTTATCGCCAATCTCGTATTGGCGTCCCGCGCTATGCGCTTTGTATTTTTTGCTGATTGTTCTGTATTTCTTATATTTTGGATGCTTCACGAACCTTTTTACCAAAACAACCGCCGTATCTTGCATTTTATTGGAAAAAATAACCCCCCTCAAAATTTTTTTTCTCTTTGGTTTATTTGCTCCGACTAACTCGGGATTTTTTTTCTCTTTTTTATCTATTATTTTTTCCGCCATATTTAATGTTTATTATTTATTATCTATTATTTAATTCGGTTAAAACACGGGCTATTTCTTTTTTTAAACCCCGTCCTTTTTTGACATTTGTGGTTTTGCTGCCCGATAGTCCAAAACGAAATTCCCGCAATTCAGCCCGTTTGTCCGATAACATTTTATTCAAATCTTTTTCTGTGGTCTTTTTTAAATCCATTGTCTTAAATTCGGTTTCTAATTTACAATAAAAATTTTCTAAAATCAACAACTTTAAATATTTATTCTTTCTATTATTTTTGTCTTGACCGGTAATTTAGTGCCTGCTTTTCTTAAGGCCTCCCGCCCCATTTTTTCCCCGACCCCGTCCACTTCAAACAAAATTCGGCCCGGTTTAACGGGAACGCAATAGCCCTGGGGAGCGCCTTTTCCTTTTCCCATTTTAACTTCCGCCGGCTTTGAGGTAAAAGGCCTGTCCGGAAAAATTCTAATCCAGATATTGCCCGTCTTTCCCATATATCTTTTAGCCGCCCGGCGCGCCGCTTCAATTTGATTGGACCTTATCCGCGCTCCCGCCAGCGCTTTTAAACCAAAAGAACCAAAGGCGATTTTGCTTCCGCGCGAAGCCACGCCAATTTTTTCCGGATTTTCACGGCCGGTTTGCCATTTTCTGTGTTTTGCTTTTTTTGGGAATAACATATTGCAAACTAAAAATTAAAATCTAAAAACTAAAAATAAATAACTTTTTGAGAAAATTTACGAAGTAAATTTTCTCTTTTTATTTTTTAGTTGTTGTTTTTACTTTTTCATTTTTACCTTTTACTTTCATTAAATATATCGCCTTTGTAAATCCAAACCTTGATGCCGATTACGCCATAAGGCAAATACGCTTTCTCATTGGCAAAATCAATATCGGCTCTCAAAGTTTGCAGAGGCACCCGGCCTCTTTTTAATTCCTCTCGGCGCGCCATTTCCGTACCCCCCAAACGGCCGCTGGCGCGGATGCGAACACCCAACACATCCCGATTGGCGGCCACTTTATCAATTGTCATTTTCATCACTCTCCGAAAAGGCATCCTTTTTTCCAAACTTTCCGCCACCATCAAAGCGACAATCGCCGCGTCGGCTTCCGGATAACGAATTTCTTCAATATCAATCTTTAATTCTTTGGGTTTCGGCAAGTTCCGCTTCCTTAAAAATTCTAAAATTTCATCTTTCAATTTTTGCGCACCCTCGCCGCTCCGGCCGATTATCATCCCCGCCCGCGATGTCTTGATAATAATTCTATAAAGTTTCTCGTCTCTTTCCATCTCAATGGAACTGATATAAAAACGGCGTAATTTTTTCTCTAAAAATTCCCGAATCAAAACATCGGCTTTCAGGTATTCTTTATATTGCGCGCGCGAGCCAAACCAGCGGGATTTCCAATCCTTTGAGATGCCTATTCTTTGTATATATGGGTGGGCTATGTGGGTCATGATATTTTACTTGCAATCTCTTTGTCTTCCAAAACAATCGCAATATGGCTGGTTCGTTTTTTCAAAGGGTAAGCCGTCCCCCGGGCGCCGGCTCGAAATCTTTTTAGCGTGGAACCCGCGTTAACCGTGATTTCTTTCAAAAACAAATCTTTTTCTTTAACGCCCTGATTGTGTTTAGCGTTGGCAATGGCCGATTGTAAAAGTTTTTTAACCGCCAAAGAAGCTTTTTTGTTTACAAAATTAAGTTCTTGAATCGCCCGTTCCACTTTTTTCCCGCGAATTAAATCAGCCACCAAACGAACTTTTCTGGGTGATTGCCTGTAATTGCTTAATTTTGCTTTTATTTCGGTCATGATTGAGTTGATAGTTTGTAGTTGATAGGGAAAAATTTGCGAAGCAAATTTTTCCTACTTGCTACCTGCTACTATTATGCTGCTTTTGCCGCTTTGACCGCCGCTATTTCAGCTTCTTTTTTCTTTTGTTCCAATTCCTTTTGCATTTTCCCGCCATGCCTGACAAATTTCTTGGTTGGCGCGAACTCGCCCAAGCGATGCCCCACCATATCCTCAGTCGCGAATACTTCTATATGACTCTTGCCGTTATGAACTCCAAATGTCCAACCGACCATTTCAGGCGATATTTGGCTGGCTCTTGCCCATGTCTTAATCACGCCAAGCTCCGCCGGTTTCCTGCCCGCTATTTTTTTCAAAAGTTTGGAATCCACAAAAGGACCTTTTTTGAGTGATCTGGTCATATAAATTAAAAATGCTCGTTTCTTGTTGGAGCCCCTATATATTAACAAAATTAAACAAATTGTCAATAAATCCCGTTAGAAATGAGAAATCTTTGATTTCTCATTTCTAACGGGATAAAAAAACCCGGCCTTTTTAAGAAAGGCCGGGTGTTTTTTAAAATATCTTAATAATTTAAGAAAATTTTAAATTATTTTCCGATGCTTTTTTTAAAATCATCAATCATATCAGAAGCGGCGTCTTTGCCGCCCAATCCGAACGAAAGACCGATTGCCAATGAAAAAGCGACCACAAGCCCCGTAAAGATTGTTTGGACAAAAGCCGCCGCCACACCCAATTGGTATAACGCCATCAAGCCGGCAAAAACCCAAATTGCCCAACGAGTGGCCGTGCCCAAAAAGCGCGCGGACTTAACGCCGGCCGCTTTAGCCGATCCCCTGATAACGCTTTCCGTCACATCGGCAATAATAGCCGCCACCAAAAGAATGAAAGCCGCCGCGATTACCCTTGGCAAATAAAGCAAAACGACTTGTTGCAAGAATTGGTTGACTTGATCAAGCCCCAAGACATCGCAAGCCGCCACCAAGAAGACGATGATGACAAACCATCTCACCAAAGTTCCGACAAATTTGCCGGAATCCAAACGAAAACCGGCCCGGTTAAGAACTTTTTCCAGTCCGGTCCCTCTCAATACTTTGTCTATTTTAAGAGATTGAATGATTTGAGCGATCACTCTTCCCAAAAGAGCGCCCACCGCCCAGCCGGCGATAAAAATTATAATCGCCACAATCAAATTGGGCGCAAAACCTATCACCCCCAACCAAAGATCCTGAAAAGATTGCATCAGAACTTCGCTCCAAGTTTGTAATATCATATTTTTTATTTTTAAAAAACTAATAATGAATCCACCAAACAACCAAAACTTGAACCATTAGCGCTTAATCATTCAAGTAAATAATTGCGTAGTTTAACGACCTTTTACTTGCTTACATAATACCATTATGCAAGCAAAATTAAGAAAACTAATTGGGGATAACCCCGGTTGGTTTCGTTTATCAACTTTATAAATTTAATTTGTTGATGAGTTTTTTATGGGGATAATCCAATACATCTCGCAATAATTTGTCATAGACCCCTAAGCGATACTCAAAATCCGGAGTATCCAAAATCACATATCTAAGTTCTTGTCCTATTTCAGATTCTAAAATCCGCAAAGCTCTTTCCAAATAAGCGTTATTTAAGTCGCCTCCGACTATAAGTATATCAATCCGACTGTCCAAATCCTGAATAAAAACACCGGAGGCAATGACTAATTTCAATTTGCCTCCGCCTTTCAAACGTCCGATTATTTCTTTTGACTCAAGCGGACTGTTTTTAATAAGCAAGTTTTGCAAAGGAGCCAAAAACGGAAAATTGGGGTTGAGAATACAGCCGCTGGCCTTTTTTCCGTTTTTTGAGCGTCTGATTGCAGAGGCGGTTTTTTTTATTTTAGCGACAGCGGCTTTTTTGTTAATAAAACTTATTTTATCCAGCAAATTCAATTCCTTGCGGACGGTGGCTAAAACAACTTTCGCCCTTTTAGAAATTTCTTTATTATTAAAAACATCATCGGGATTAGATAAAAATAATTTCATTATTTTAATCCGCGCGGAACTTCCGAATAATTTACTTAAAATTTCCATACTGATATAATAACATCTATTTTTTATACCGGCAACAAAAAAAAACGATTTGCTTTAGCAAATCGTTTTTTTTATTATTCGTAAACATTCGTATCATTAGTATTATTCGTATATTCGTATGTTTACCTCCCTATTTCAATTCAACCTTTCCGCCCGCTTCTTCTATTTCTTTCTTAAACCCTTCCGCGTCTTCTTTTTTCACATCTTTTTTTAGAACGACCGGAGCGGAATCAACCAATTCCTTGGCTTCTTTCAGGCCCAAGCCCAAAACGGCCTTGATCGCCTTAATGACCGCTATTTTTTGGTCGCCAGCCGCCGTGAGTTCAATATCAAAGGAACTTTTTTCCTCTTCCGCCTCATCTCCTCCGACGGCCACAGCTCCGGCAGTGGCCACAGCAACAGCTGACACGCCGAATTTTTTCTCAAGCAATTTAACCAATTCGTGCAAATCTAAAACTGACATTGACTCTATGTTCTCAACGATTGCCTTAAATTTTTTAGGAATTTCTACTACTTCTTCTTTTTCTTCTTTTTTAACTTCTTTTTTGGTTTCCACAACTTTTTCTTCTGCCGGTTTTTCTTCCTTAACTTCCTCCTTTCTTTCTGCCGGAGTTTTTTCAGTTTTTTCAGAAACTTCTGTTTTTGCGGAAGTTTTCTCTTTTGCTTCTTCAACCGGAACTTCTGCTTCAACTTTTGCAGTTTCCTTGTCCTCCGCAACTTTAGCGTCGGAAGATTCAATTACTTCTTTTGTTTCTTTTTCGTCTGACATAATTTTTAATTTATTATTTATAATTTCAAGTGAGGATTTGTAAAAATGATTATTTTTTTAAATATTCATTTTTACATAATCCGAACGCAGGAATTATATGCTTGCTTCATATAATCTATAATTTATAATTTGAAAAATTCCATTAGGAATTTTTCTCCGCTATTTTGTTTAGAGCGATAACCAAACCTTGAATTGGCGAATTAATAAGATTCACAAATTGACCGCGCAAAATTTGCAAGCCGGGAATTTGCGCGATTGAAAGCATTTTTTCCTTATTCGCGAACGATCCTTCAAAAATTCCTCCCAAAATTGAAAGATTATCTTTATACTTTTTCTGGAATTCGTAAACGCCGCGAGCCGGAGCAATTTGATCCGCTCCGTATGTCAACGCCAATTCCCCTTCCAATTCCGGAATTGCGCCTTCAACGGCCGCCTCCTTAAGCGCTTTTTTGATTAAAGTTTTTTTGGCGACTGTATAAGAAACTCCTTCCGCTCTTAATTTTTGGCGCAATTGGGTTGTCTCCGCCACTCCCAAGCCGTGAAAATTGACAAAAGTCACCGATGGCGCGTCTTTTATAATCCCTCGCAATTTATCATAAATCTCCTTTTTTTTGTCTTTTGTAATTGCCATTATGTTTTTAAAAATTAAAAGCCCTGTTTATTAAACAAGACCCAGAGAAAAACGCAAAAACGTTTCGACCTAAATAGGGCTTATTGGGATTGCTACCAATCCGTCGCCTATTTTCTCCGATCTTTATTGTTGCTATTAAAACATATTCTCTAAAAAACGCAAGCTCACAAAATATCATTTATTCCGGGGCGGAATAAATTAACTGATTATTAACAATACTGCAACCGTCAATGTCGGACATTGACGGCGGTCCGACAAAAGTCACATTTTCCGCGCGCGTTACGGTCGTGCTGGCCGTATCTGTTTTAATCGACCAAGTATTGTATTTATAAATAACATTTTTTAAATCAATCGGGGATTGAAAACTTTCAACGACCTGATACTTAGCCATATCTTTATAATCTGTCGCCACGTCCAAATATCTGAATTCCGCGTTTTCAATTGTGGATGACGCCGAATTTAAATTTATACCGCCTTTTTTTGGAATTGTGTTCGTCGCGATCTCGCCATCATCAAAAATAGAAGTAAATAAAACTTGATTTTCCTCTCCTGCACCGCCATTTATTTTCAAAAAACCATTCACGCCGATATTTCCCCAAAGAGCTCCGTGTTTAGCAAATTTAAAAACTGTCTTAGGACCGATTTCCAAAGCAGTATCTTCTGATACCGTTAAAGAATTACCCACAATATAAGGCAAAGGATTATAAGCCAGCGTTGTAATCGCGATCGTGTTGGTCATAGCGCCAAAGATATTGATGCCGTCCGTCTCGTTGTTTTCGCCGGTGTTGCCCGTTATTGTTATATTCGGCGAACCGCTGATTTTGATTGGAAAACCGGAGTGATTATTAAAGGTGTTGGAATTAATTATTGCTCCGACAGAATCAGACAAACATAAACCGATTTGATTATTTTTAAATGTGGAATTTTGAATATTCAAATCGCTATTGTGAGCATAAAACCCATAATTTCCCGTTTCTTTTTTATTATTTTTGAAAACGCAATTATCAATTACGGAAACGGCGGATGTTAAATGCAAGCCGCTTGTTGTTGAGGAAGCAAAAACGCTGTCGGTAAAATTGGCGCTCGCGCCATTCAAAACAACCATCGCTTTGAGAGCGGAGGAGCTAAATTGACGGCCGCCGTATCTGAAAATAGTGTGATCAAATTGCGAACCGTAACTTTCAGATGTAAAAATTACTTTTGACCAAAAATTATCGCCAATCCCCGGACAAACATTCCCTTCAGCATTGCAATCGCCATCCCCATTCATATCGCCTCCGTATTCATCATCATAAAAAGAAGTAAAAACAACCGGCTCGGCCGTTGAGCCGTTTGATTGGATGGCCCCCTTGACAATAATATCCGAACTGTCGCCAAAAACCGATTTAATTACCGCCCCCGGTTCTATTGTTAAGATCGCATCCGCGTTTATCGTCAATCCGTCTTTGCCGACAAAATAGGGCGAGTTGGCTTGGGTGAGTGTTTTGTTTTCGAACAAAGTGTCGCCTTTGGCGATTTTATAATTGATGCTGTTGCGGGCTTTAGGCGTGCCTCTGATTATATCGCCGTCGACATCTAAGCCGTTTAACAAATCAAAAGAGGCGGAATATTCTATGGATAAAGCCCAATTACTTCTGCAATCGCTTAAATTTGCACAAATATAGTCCGGATTATATCTTTCCAGTGTTCGACAATTTCCATAAGAACAAGTGTCGGCCTTATCTACCCAACTACCCTCATCGCTCGCAAAATAAACTTCATCAACAGTTGTGGTTGCCTGATTTGATTTTTTGTAGGCCAAAATCAGATGTTCGCCATAATTTGATAAACCAAAACCATTTCCCAGACCGCCTCCCCAACCGCTAAACGATGTCGCGAAATCCGCCGCAATATCGCTGACAGTATCGTCATCCGCGGATCTTTCAATTAAATAATAAGAATGCGCCTCAATAATTTTATCTTGAGCGTCAGAAAAAGAAAGAAAAGGAACCAAATCTTTAGAATAAAACATCCAATCGCTCAAATCAATATCTTTATCCGAGCAGTTGTATAATTCAATCCATTCGTCTGATGTGTTTGTGGAACTTGTCCCCGCCCAGGCAATTTCGTTAATCACAATCGGCATTTGGCTGATTTTAGCTATTTTTGTGGTGGTGGCGGAAGCGTTGCCGTTTGTGTCAACTGTCGCGACTGAAAATGTGAAGTCGCCGTCGTTCAAACCGGTAATTTGGGTTGTTGTGGCGGTCGTTGTTGAAAAAGCCCCATTTTCGTCAAGATTGAAATAAGCAAAATCGGCGTCGGAAGTGGTAGTTGCCCATAAAATATCAAGCGTCGTCGCGGCGATTAGACAAGAACTTGCCGACATTGAATTGTCGCATTGGGTGATTTGCAATGATGGAGCATCCGGAACGGTAGTATCAGGAACGACAATGTCAACAAAAATTTCAATTTCGGTCGGGTCAGAAATGTTTTGTTCATTGTCACCGGCAAAAAACTGGATTGTGGTTGTTCCTTGCGGAAAATCAGAGAGAGTTAAATCCCAAGTGTGATTTTGATTGGTTGTAGTCGTGGCGGATGAAAAATTGGTAGAAATAATTTGAGTTGACGAAGCTGTTCCGGAAAAAATAATTGTGGCGACGGTAAATTGGGAAAAATTCTCCGGAGATGTTAGCGCGGGAGAGTTGATTGTGGTAATTGTGTCAGCGGTTGTTTCATTAGCGGCCGTTGCGTCGGTTTCTTCTTCCGGCGTTTGCGATTCTTGAGGGGCGGGAGTTGGGGCGGGGGCGGAGCCCCCGCCCCCGCAAAAACTCTGTTGTTCAACAATCGGCCGCGCTACCGGACCACTTTCTTTTGCTTGCGCGGTTAAATTTTCAACAGTTCCGCCTACGGCTTGATTAGCGGTTTTTTCCAAATCAGCAACGCCTGTTTCTAACCGCGCGACCATTCTTTCCGCTTCCCTCAAAATCAACGCCAATCTTTGCAATTCCGGGCTATTGGGATCTTCGGGTTTCGTTTCCGGAATGACGGGACGATTTCGGTCCTCGTTCGCAACCTCAACCTGCTTATCTCCCGCCGCCGCTTTTTCGCCCGCTTCCCCCACAGTCGCCAGCATATCCTGCGGGTCAATCTCGCCCATCCTTTTTTTCACCCGCTCCATAATCTCCGAAACCCTCTCAAGCGCTCCGTCCGCTAAACTTAAAACCCCCGCGCTGATTTTATTTTTCGTTTTGCCCAGCCAACTTTCATTTTTATCATAAAGCGCCAAGGTCTTTTTTTCCTCTTCAACCGCGTCAAAAAATAATTTAATCACTCCCGCGCCATATAAAATCGCTTGTTTTGATAATACATTCCAATTGTCGGAGAGGATTAAGTTGTCTTTGTCAACAACATAATATTGTTTATAAAAAACTTTATTTTTGTATAGAGTTTCAATTCTGACTAATTTATAATCAATATTATCAATTTTCTTATACCCAAAATTTGTGCCGGAAACACTATCTTTTTTCTCATAAGAAATAATCGGTTCAGCGTATTTTTCAATCAAAATCGTGTCTTCGCTAAAGAAATTTTGATTGGAAAATAAAGCCAAATTATAAAAATAGTCGTCTAAATTAGCGTAAATAACCGGTTTTTTATTCTCTTTTATCAGCCCCACGGCGATATTATCCACATCCGCTCTGCCTTAAC
>JAGMBS010000012.1 GCA_023129575.1 Minisyncoccota bacterium | reverse complement strand
GGCTATTGTTGGCGATATAAATGGAAATTTAAAAGTTGATAAATACGATTTTGCTTTGATGATGGCGGTATGGGGACGAACAGGAACAGGACTGGCGGCTGATTTGAATAACGACGGAACAGTTGATAAATATGATTTTGCGTTATTAATGGTTAATTGGAGCATATCCTAATCCGCATTAGGTGGATGCCTAAATAAAAAATATGAAAGAAAAATTTAAATTTTTAATAATGGGTTTGGCGGGTGTTTTACTCGTTGGAGATTCCGTTTTTGGAATTGCAAATGCTTCCAATTCTTTGATATATGTTTCGCCGAATAATTTGGATAAACAAGTCGGTGAAAATTTTGTTTTGGCGGTGATGGTGGATACCGCCGGTTCAAAAGTTTGCGCGGTGGAAGGAGAATTGCGGTTAGATAAATTGTCTTGTCAAAATATCGTTTTGGGCGAGGGTTTGGCGGTTCAAAAAATGCCGTCTTGTTCGGATTTGTCTTTTTTGATTGGAATTAAAAAATGCGCGACGGAGAATAAAACTTTGTTTACAATAGCGGTTCGAGCCGACCAAGCGGGAACAGCGACTGCGAGTTTTGCCGATGTAGATGTAATGGGAGAAGGTTTTTCGCTTTCCAAGACCTCGGTGAACGGTAATTATAATTTGACTGCTGCAGCTCCAATAACTCCGGTTAAAAAAGCAACTCCGGTTCCTGTTGTTGTGCCCGTTGGACCGACTGAAAATTGCGTTTGCGAGGATTGGGGAGAATGGCAAAGAATTGACTGCGGAGCGGGGGAGTGTGAAGCCACTCAACTTTCTCAAAGTCGCGCGCGAAATTGCGAGCCGTCAAATTGCGAAGTGACGGTGGAAAATCGTTGCGTGGCGGACGCTTATTGCGCCGCGGCGATTTCAACGCAAACGGCTTCAATCGGAGACGCGTTTCGCTTTGGCGACGGCGGTTTTGCTTGGCTGACAATCAGCGGATTAATTCTTTTGCTTTTAATCATTTTCATTCCTTATTATCTTAAGAAAAAGAAAAAATAATTAAAAAAACAAAAAAACAAAAAAGTGGCGGACTTTGTCCGCCACTTTTTTGTTTTTTTACTCCTAATTTACCCTTTATTCCATCAAAACCCGCCCTATTTTGATGGGATTATCCCCAAAATCACCACTTAGAGGTCCAACCTCTAACAAAACTGGGGATAACTTTATTGCTCGGCGGCTTATTATATAACACTTGGGGCTCCAAGCCCCAAGTAAATTGGGGATAATTTTATCTTAGGCGCTGGGCACCTGAGGTTAGGTCTTTTGATTTTCGGTTTTTTGTTTTATACTATGGATTGTATGTCTTATGTAATTGTCGGTTTGGGAAATCCGGGGGAGGAATACGCACAGACCCGCCATAATACGGGGCGGATTGTTTTGGATTATTTTCGCAAGAAATATGATTTTTCGGAGTGGGAGGAAAATAAAAAATTGCGAGCGTTGGCGTCGGAAGGAAAAATTGGAAAAACAAAAACGATTTTATTGGAACCGGAAACATTTATGAACAAGTCGGGCTTGAGTGTGAAGCCATTGATAACAAGCAAAAAGAAAGCGGAAAAATTAGCGGTAATTTATGATGATTTGGATTTGCCGCTGGGGACATTCAAAATTTCATTTAACAAAGGAACGGGCGGGCATAAGGGCTTGGAGTCCGTCGCGAAAAATATCAAAACGAAAGAATTTATTCGAGTGAGAGTCGGAATTTCTCAAGCAACGCCGAAAGGAAAACTAAAAAAACCGCGAGGGGAACAAAAAATTCTTGATTATTTAATGGCGGATTTTAGCAAAAAAGATTTGGAATTTCTCAAAAAAATAAAACCTAAAATCGCTCAAGCGCTAAAAGTGATAATTTTGGAAGGAAGGCAGAGGGCGATGAATATGTTTAATAGGTAGAAGGTGGAAAGTAGAGGGTAGAAGGTAGAAAAAGGCGGGCGCTTCGCGCCCGCCTTTTGCGTATTTTGATTGGGTGTGATAGAGTTTTAACAGTTTAGTTCTTCGTTGTCATCGGATAATAATTTTTTTAAGAAATATTGAAAGGAGGTGTTTAGGTTGACTATTAGTGAATTTTTGGTGAACGATATTTCTGAGAATGCATATTTTATGATCGTTGAAGTTCAAGCGCGTAAAATTAGGACAGCGACTTTAGGCATGGAAAGGGTCCGAGTTTTATGCAATTTTGCTCGAACATTAGTAACACAGAAGTATCTTGAGGCGGGCGCTTGGGGGGACTCGGTTTCGATATTAAGCCGCATTGTCAGAGATATTGAAGCAGTTTGCACGGGCTATAATGGGTGGAATGACGAGAATGTTGCCCAAAAAACTGTGGATGAAATTAGGGCATTGAAAAAACTATTGGGATTGAGAATGAGAAGCGAAGATTATCCGATAGTGGATTGTTATGTGTAGTGTGGGGCGGGACGCGAAGCGTTCCGCCCTATTTTTTTGCGCGCAATTTTATTCCACAAAAGAGAGTGTCATTTTTTGCGAGTCGGGTTCAAAGATATTGATTTTGAATGTATAACTTTTGCCGAGTTCCAATGTCTCTCTTAATTTTTCTTCGCTTTCAAATTCCGAGATATGCACCAAGCCGGCGACGCCTTCCTCAATGCTCGCCAAAGCGCCGTGCTTATTGAATTTGATTATCACGCCGCTGACCTCATCGCCTTTTTTGTATTTTTTGGAGGCCTTTTCCCAAGGATTTTCAGTTAGCGCCTTGATTGAAAGAGAAATTTTATCATTTTCCACCTCAATCACTTTCGCCCGGACTTTATCGCCCGGTTTATAAAGAGAACGGGGGTCTTTTACCAAAGACCAGCTCAATTCGGAAATGTGCGCCAAGCCCTCCAATTCGTCTTCAATTTTCACAAAAACCCCAAAATCAACCGCGCTGGTAACTTCTCCCTCTATTTCATCGCCGACGGCGTATTTTCCGACAATCGCCGTTTTTTCTTTTTGGTCAAGATTTTTTTCCGAAAAAATAAGTTTGCCCTCTTTTGGCAAAGCGCCGATAATGGCGACCGGCAAATTTTGCCCGACTAATTTCCGCAATTCTTCCAAGATTTTGTCTTTGTCGCCGTCTGTGACTCGCGGGTAATGCTCCTCTTTGAGCTGCGAGGCCGGCAAAAATCCTTGAATGCCCTGCCACTCAATAATAAGTCCGCCTTTATTGGCTTCTTTAACCGGCAATTCCATCACGGTTTTTTCTTTCAGCGCGGTATCCGCTTCGCTCCAAACAATGGCTTGGCGCGCTTCTTTAAGAGATAATTCTATATAATTGTTTTCGCCTTCGGTTTCTATTATTTTGGCGGTGATGCTGTCCCCGATATTTACATTTCTTAAAACATCGCGAACGGTGAGATATTCTTTGCCAAAAATAATTCCCGTTCCGAAGGGAGGCAAATCAATCAAGACGGAATTTTTTTCAAGGGCGATAATTTTACCTTCAACCATTTCGCCGATTGTCGGAGGATTTGTTGTTTTACCCAACAGAGCAGACATCAAAGTTTCTTTTTCCATTTCCGCGCCGGCAGTTTTTTCGTCTTCGGCTTTTAATTGTTTAATAACCATAAATTAAGAAAAAACAGAAGTTTTTTCGCGCCGCGCGAAAAGGTTAGCTTCCATTTTGGGTGAATAATAAAATCCGGTTTTTATAATTCTATAATCTATAACCGGATGATTGCCCCAGTATACCTTAAAAAACGCTTTTGTCTATAAATATTTAGGACGCGCGATTAAAATAAATATGCTATAATATCCCGCAATGATAATTACTTATAACGGGATGGAATCGTTCAAGGTTCAAACGGGAAATTTTGTTTTGGCCTTTAATCCGATTTCCAAAAAATCGAAATTTAAGCCAACCCGTTTTGGCGCGGATATTGTTTGTGTGAGCGTTGACCATCCGGATTTTAACGGGGTGGAGCAATGCGATTCAAAAGGCAGAAATTTGTTCGTTATAGACAGTCCGGGGGAATATGAAATAGCGGGTGTCTTTGTGAAAGGATTTCAAACTTGGACGGCTTACGAAGGCAAAAACAGCGGCAATACAATTTATTCCGTAATGTTGGACAATATACATCTTGGTTTTTTGGGCGCGTTGGGCGCGAACGGCATAGAGGGAGAATTAAGGGAAAATTTGAATACAATTGACATATTATTCGCGCCGATTGGCGGGATTGATGTTTTGGACGCGGAACAGGCCTACAAAATGTCCGTGAAATTGGGGGCGAAAATTATTATTCCGATGCATTACGGCGAGGCGGGCGAAAAAGACGCGCTTAAGAAATTTTTGAAAGAGAGCGGAACGGAAAATTTGAAAGCGATTGATAAGCTGACTGTTAAGAAAAAAGATTTGGAAGATAAAACGGGGGAGGTTGTGGTCTTGGAAATCAATAATTAAAGAAAAACAAAAAAACAGAGAGCGAATTTTACTTCCTAAAATGAAAAAGATACTAAAAAAAATAATAGTATTTATTTTGCAAATAGAGGCGCGTTTGGTTTTGAAAAAATACAAGCCGAAAATTGTGGCGGTAACGGGGAGCGTGGGAAAAACCACGGCCAAAGACGCCATTTACACGGTTTTGAGTTCGGCCTTTTTTGTCCGCAAAAGCGAAAAAAGTTTTAATAGCGAGATTGGAGTCCCCCTCACGATTTTGGGTTGTGGCAACGCTTGGAATAATCCGTTTATTTGGCTGAAAAACATTTTCAGCGGCTTGGCGGTTATCCTGCTTAAAAATCATTATCCAAAATGGATTGTGCTTGAACTGGGGATTGACCGGCCGGGGGATATTGAAAATATCGCCAAATGGCTCAGGCCGGATATCGCGGTTTTAACCCGTTTCGCGAAAGTTCCGGTGCATGTGGAATTTTTTAAATCGCCCCAAGATTTAACCGATGAAAAAAAGAAATTGGCCCTTTATCTAAAAAAGGGCGGTAGATTGATTATCAACAATGACGATGCGGATATGCAATTTACCAAAACGCCGGAGGGCGTCCAGATTATTTCTTACGGATTTAACGAAGGTTCCGGAGTGATAGGTTCAAACGAACAAATTATTTATGAAAATTCAAAACCGGCGGGGGTCTCGTTTAAGGTGGATTATGCCGGAAAAAGTATGCCGATTGCCCTGCGGGGCGTTTTGGGACGACAGCATATTTATCCTGTTTTGGCGGCGTTGGCGGTCGGAACTTCTCAAAATTTAAATATTATTTCAATGGCGCAATTTTTGGCGGAGGAGGGGGGAACTCAACCCGGCCGAATGAAGATATTGGACGGCATTAAAAACACCGTTTTGATTGACGATTCGTATAACGCCTCGCCTTTAGCGACTGAAAAAGCGTTGGCCGTTTTGGGAGAGATAGAAAGGCAAATAGAAGGCAGAAAAATCGCGGTCTTGGGCGATATGATGGAATTGGGAAAATATTCCACCGACGAGCATAAAAAAATTGGACGAAGAGTGGCTCGAGAGGCCGATGTTTTAGTGACGGTCGGCTTGCGCGCCCAACATATCGCGGAGGGAGCTTTGCTGGGCGGACTGAGCGAAAAAAATATTTTGCAATTTGAAGAATCCAAAAAAGCCGGCCTGTTTTTACAAAATTTTATTGAGACGGGCGACATTATTTTGATTAAGGGTTCGCAAGCCGTCAGAATGGAAAGAGTTACGGAAGAAATTATGGCGCGTCCCGAAAAGAAAGCGGAACTCCTTGCCCGCCAAGATCTCGAATGGCTTAAAAGATAATTTACCGGCCATCGGATGGCCGGCAGCATTAATTAATTCGGATTTTGCCGAGGGTTTCTTTGAGAAGGCCTTTGATTTCCATTGCCGAGAGGATAATATTGGCTTGGCCGGTGGGGATATTCAAGTGGCGGATTAGGTCGTCGCGGCCGAGTGGCTCTTTTAATAATTCCAATATCTTTTTTTCTTCAGCGGAGCAGTCGGCGAGTCGCAGTTCGCTTTGGGGCGCTTGCTTGTCCAAATCAAAACCGAGTGTCTCCAATAAATCTTGGCCGGAAGTAATCACGGTGGCTCCTTGGCGAAGCAATTTATTTGAGCCGATGGCAAAACGGGAAAAAATGGAAGCTGGCACAGCGCAGACCTCCCGATTATATTCAAGCGCGAGCCGAGCCGTGATGAGCGTGCCTGATTTTTCTGTCGCTTCTATAATCAGAACCGCTTTTGCCAAACCCGCCATAATTCTGTTTCTTTGCGGAAAAGTCCAATAGGTGGCCGGTTCGGTTGGGTTAAATTCGGACAAAAGCGTTCCGCCCGCCGCCACAATTTTGTCCGCGAGCGGTTTGTTCGCGCGGGGATAAAGAACAGAATCAGCGAGACCCGAGCCGGGGATGGAAATGGTCCGAAGATTTGTCGCAAGCGCTGTCTTGTGGGCAATGGAATCAATTCCGAACGCCAATCCGGAAACAATTGTGATATTATGGCCCCGCAAGCCCGCGATGAGTTTCTCGCAAATATCTTTTCCGTAGCCGGAATATCTTCTGGAACCGACCACCGTCAAAAAAACGGACTTCCAATTCGGTTTTTGTCCGCGATAATTTAATTGCTCCGGCGGGTCGGCAATTTCCAAAAGCGCTTCCGGCCAATCTTGTTTGTTAAGTTTTTTAATTTCCATCCTTTTTTTATTTTACCATTTTTGGTATCATATAAACAATGTTGGGAAAATTAACGAAGTGAATTTTTCGCTTAATACACAATACTTACTACTTAATACTTAATTTATGTTAGACATAAAATTTATAAGAGAAAATAAAGATTTAGTTCAAACGGGGGCCAAGAAAAAACGAATTGATTTTGATGTGGAGGAATTATTAAAAGCGGATGATGAAAGAAAGGCCGTTTTGGTTACCGTGGAAAGGATGAGAACGGAACAGAATGTTTATACTGAAAGAATCGCGAAAAGCCAAAATGAAAATGACAAGAAAAAATTTATCGGGGAGATGAAATTATTAAAGACGGAACTGCAAAAATCCGAAGAAGAATTAAAAAAAGTGATGGAAAATTGGCACAGGTTGATGGTGCGAGTTCCAAATGTGCCCGATATGTCCGTGCCGGAGGGGAAAGATGACGCCGATAATATTGAGCAGAGCGTTTGGGGCAAAAAACCCGAATTTGATTTTGAACCGAAGGACCATATTGAATTGATGCAAGATTTGGATATGCTGGATTTGAAAAGAGGGGTAAAAGTGTCGGGATTCCGAGGGTATTTTTTGAAAAATGAAGCGGTGCGATTAAATTTTGCGATTTGGCAATTCGCTTTTGAAAAAATGATTGCCAAAGGTTTCGCGCCTATGATGGCGCCGTCTTTGGTTCGCAAAGAGATTTTTGTCGGAACAGGTTTTTTGCCGCAAGGCGAGGAAGATTTGTATAAAATCGGGGAGAATGAATATTTGTCGGGCACGGCGGAAGTGTCGACAATGGGCTGCCATTTGGATGAAATTTTGGATAAAAAAGATTTGCCGATTAAATACGCGTCTTTTTCTCCGTGTTTCAGAAAAGAAGCCGGCAGCCACGGCCAGGACATCAAGGGACTGGTGCGCGTCCATGAATTTTTCAAAATAGAACAAGTGATTTTGTGTGAAGCCAATCATAATACATCGGTGAAATTACACGAGGAAATTCGTCAAAACGCCGAAGAATTTATGCGGGAATTGGAAATTCCATATAGAGTGGTTATCAATTGCGGCGGCGATTTAGGATTGGGACAGGTTAAAAAATACGATATTGAGGCCTGGACGCCGAGCCAAAATAAATATCGGGAAACCCATTCCGCCTCCTATTACCATGATTTTCAAAGCCGGCGATTAAATATAAAATATAGGGACGACGGCGAAAAACCGCAATATGTCCATTCTTTGAATAATACGATGGCGGCCACCCCGAGAATTTTGGTTCCCTTGGTTGAAAATAATCAGCAAGCGGACGGTTCCATAAAAATTCCAAAGGTTCTTCAAAAATATATGGGCAAAGACATAATTCAAGGTAAGAAAAAATAAAATATGCCAAGGTTCATATCCCAGAGAGTCAAAAAGAAACGAAAAAGGATATTTTACGCGAAGCTGATTTTATTTTTTATTCTGTTTTGTTCCGCTTTGTTTTTTCTTGCCTGGCTGTCGCGGATGGAAAAATTTCATATTCGGAATATAAGCGTAAAAGGAAACTCCGCTGTTCAAACGGAGAATATTTTGACAATTGTTAACGAATGCGTCGCGGGCGATTATTTTTATCTTTTTTCCAAGCGAAACATCTTGCTTTATCCCAAATCCGAAATTAAGGGCGAACTTTTAAATTCCTTTTTGAGAATTAAGGCCGTTGATATTCAATTTGCCGATTTTCAATCTATAAATATAAATATAGAGGAACGCAAAGCTTGGGCGGTTTGGTGCCGCCCAATTACAGGAAATCACTTGGCGCTCCAAGTCCCAAGTGATTTGCTTGGGGCTCCAAGCCCTAAGCGGGAAGAAAGTTGTTATTTAATGGACGAGAACGCCTTTATATTCGCCCAAGCGCCAAATTTTTCCGGGGATGTTTATTTTAAATACTCCGGTAATTTATTAGGCATCTCCACCACGACAAATGACAAAATTTTGGGCCGGACATTTTTGAAATCAAAATTTGATTCCGCGAACGGACAAATTCAAGACAGTCGGTTTGAAAAAATAAATTTATTTATCAGATTTTTGAAAGATATTAATATAAACGCTTATAAATTATCCGTTAAAGAAAATAGCGATTATGAGTTGCTGTTTGGAAACGAAAGCCGGTTAATTTTTGACAGGCAGCAGGACTTTGACGGGATTTTGAAAAATCTGCGCGCGACTTTGATTAATTTGGGCGATTTGGAAAATCAAGAATTTGAATATATTGATTTGCGATTTAATAATAAAGTTTTGTATAAGTTTAGATAGAAGGTGGAGAGTGGAAAGTTGAGGGTAGAGAAAAATTTGCTTCGCAAATTTTTCAAACTACATTCTACATTCTATTCTACATTCCACTTACTAAAGCATTATGAAAAATTTTTGGGAAAAACTGGGCAAAGAGAAAAAGCCGTTTTTTTGTTTGGCGCCAATGGCGGATGTGACGGACTCGGCCTTTCGGCAGATTGTGGCAAAATATGGAAAGTTTACCCTGTCTGACGGCAGTCAAGGCGGAGGGCCGGATGCGCTATTCACGGAAATGGCGGCTTGCGACGGTTTATGTTCGGTCGGAAAAGATAAATTATTGAAAAATTTAGAATTTGCCGAAATTGAGAGACCTTTGGTGGCGCAACTTTTTGGTTCAAAACCGGAAAATTTTTATCAGTCCGCTCGGTTAATGGCGAAACTCGGTTTTGACGGGATTGATATTAATATGGGCTGTCCGCAAAAAAATATTTTGAAGCAAGGCGCCGGGGCGGATTTGATAAAACATCCAAATTTGGCAAAGGAAATTATTCGCGCGGCTAAAAACGGCGCCGGGAATTTGCCTGTTTCAATTAAGACCAGAATTGGTTTTAATAAAAACGAAATTGAGGAATGGCTGCCGATTTTACTAAAAGAAAAACCGGCGGTGATTACAATTCACGGCCGGACAAAAAAGGAAATGTCCAAAGTTCCGGCGCGTTGGGATATTATAAAAAGGGGAGCGGAAATTGCTAAAGGTTCGGGTGTTTTGATAATCGGAAATGGAGATATTCAAGATATTGCGGATGGACGACAAAAAGCGAAAGAAAGCGGAACGGATGGCGTAATGATTGGCCGCGCCGTTCTCGGCAATCCCTGGTTTTTCAACTTGGAAGCTAAGCTTCCAAGTTCAGAGGAAAGATTGAAAGTTTTAGGGGAACATATTCGGCTATTTGAAAAATTGTATGGGGAAAAAGTTAAAAACGGAAAAAGTTTTAATTTAATGAAAAAACATATGGGAGCTTATATTCGAGATTTTGACGGGGCAAAAGGATTAAGGATGAAATTAATGGAAGCAGATAGCGCGAAAGAGGCGGAGGAGATTTTGAAAAATGCTTGACTTTTTTGAGAAAATTGGTATATTTTACGGCAGGTAAGTTCTTTAAATCTTTGACGAGAGGGGGTAAAAAATGACAATATCAAAAGAGATATTAAAACTCATTACAGAAGGAGACAAAGAGGTTATTGGTTCTATCGTAGGAATTTTGTTAATACTTGGTGTTTTGGTATTTTGGTTTTTTTATTGTTTTTAAGATAAAAGAAAGGAGAGAAAAATGGCAAAAGGGAAAAGCAATTTTAATTATTTGCAAGAGGAAGAATTTGAGAGAGCAACCCTTCATCCTAATTTTTTCGGTCAGGAAAAAGATGAGGAAAAAGAAGTGTCTTCTGAGGATGAAGATACCTCTCATCTATCGGATGAAAGACATGAGAAATTTTCTCCTTCTTCCGTTATACAAAATTGGAGAAAAAAACGCTCTGGATCTTTCGTCAGATAGAAGATAGGGTGTTTAATAAGTAAGGGGTCAAATTTATTTGACCCCGTTTTTTTTATCAAAATTCAAAAATCCGCCCAAAGGCGGATTTTTAAATATGTTCTCCTATATCTATAAGCCGGATTCTGTACCGATTTCGCCCACCGAAGGTGGTTGCAAAATCGAGTACTCCGACCTTGCGTCGGAGTTATCTCAATATGCTTTGTGGTTGAGATATTTAATTTTGTAACTACCTACGGTAAACAAAATTGGCGATAGTCATTTATCTGAGAATATTGTCGCCAATATCCTTTAGCGATACTCCGCCAACGCAACGCGTTGGAAGCACCAAATTCAAAATTACAAACTCCAAACAATACACAATGACCAAAATTCAAATAATCAAAATCTGTTTTTGTATTTTGAAAATTGAAATTTGTAATTTATTTGTAATTTGTAACCTGCCTGCCGGCAGGCAGGTTTGTTTTTTGGAATTTCCAGCGCGAAGCGCTGGCAGTACGATCTTGCGCTTGGGTAAGGATTTAGCCGTTTCACTTCCTATGTTTCCATAAGAACTAATCCCGAAGGATTCTAAAATTCTTTCGAATTTTAGCGTCTCTGCTCGCACCTCGCCAGCGCGAAGCGCTGGGACAGGTATTACCTGCTACCTTTTTACAACTCCGAAGAGAAGTAAGCGTCCGGACTTTCCTCCCGACACCACTTTTTGATTTTTTGTTAAAAGAGGTCCGACCTCGGTAATGGCAAAGCAATACATAGTGGCTAAAGATTACGGTTGTCTTAGTTAAGAGGTCGGACCTCGCCAAAAAATCAAAAAGTGGTGTCGGGTAACTATCCAATATAAAAGAACACATCTTTTTATAACATAAAATTTGCGTTCAAGCAAACTTTTTGCGAGTTTATCCTCTTAAATTTTGAATTTTTTAATGTATAATCATTAGTAATGGCTCGCAAGAGAAAAATTGACAAAGTTTTTGCCGCACTTGTGGCTGTTTTGATTGTTTTGGGTTTTTTCCTTTTTGCCTCCGCCGCGTTGGGTTTATTGGAAAAAGATAGCGCTAATTTTTCGACCGTTTTTTCCAAGCAAGCGCTTTTGGGATTGCTGTGCGGTTTAATAATTTTAATTGTCTTATCTAAAGTTCATTATCAAAAATACAGAAAATACGCTTTTTATATTTTTTTGGCGTCTTTGTTTGTATCTTGTTTAGTTTTTGTGCCCGGGCTGGGAATTGAGCATGCCAACGCCAAACGCTGGCTGTCTATTGCCGGTTTTTCCGCGCAACCGGCCGAATTTCTCAAGTTGGGATTTGTTATTTATTTTGCCGCTTTGCTCTCCTCTTTCAGACCAAAACTTCAGCAATGGAAATACAGCATTTGTCCGGTAATTTCTCTTTTAGCGGTCATTTTCGTTATTTCATTTTATCAACCGGATTACGGAACTTTTTTGATTATTGGAGCAACGGCATTAGGAATGCTTTGGGCGGCCGGCGTCAGTTTTAAACATATTTTAATTATAATTTCAACAGCCGCGCTGGCTATTGTTCCGTTGGCTCTTTGTCGGGCCTATATTTGGGAGAGGATATTAACTTTTATCTCTCCGGCTCAAAACGGTCTTAGCTCCGGCTATCAGATAAAACAATCCCTGATTGCCATCGGTTCCGGCGGTTTGTTCGGAAAAGGTTTTGGCAAAAGCGTTCAAAAATTCGGGCTTCTGCCGGAACCGATGGGAGATTCTATTTTTGCGGTTACCGCGGAAGAGTGGGGTTTTATCGGCGCTTCTTTTTTAATTCTGCTTTTTTTGCTTTTCGCGTTCCGCGGTTTAAAAATCGCTTCCCGTTCAACGGATATGTTCGGCGGGCTATTGGTCACGGGAATTGTTATACTTATAGTGTCCCAATCATTTATAAACATAGGTTCAATGCTGGGTATTTTCCCGATTATTGGTATGCCCCTTTTGTTTGTGAGCCAAGGGGGGACGGCTTTGTTATTTACTTTGGCTGAAGCGGGAATAATTTTGAATGTTTCAAAATATAAAAGAAGTTAAAAGTTCATAAGGTCGAAAGTCGGGGGGAAATTAATAATTATATATATGAAAATATTATTTACAGGCGGGGGTTCGGGCGGGCATTTTTATCCATTAATCGCCGTTGCCCAAGAAATAAATAAAGCGGTCAAGGAACAAAAACTTTTGAAACCGCAGTTATATTATTTGTCCAATAGGCCTTATGACAAAAGGTTATTATTTGAAAATGGAATTGAATTCAAAAAAATTACGGCCGGAAAACTGAGGAGATATTTTTCCGTCTTAAATTTTTTCGGTTTATTTAAAACCGGCTGGGGATTTCTGAAATCTCTATGGCTGGTTTACAATATCTTTCCTGACGTGATTTTTAGCAACGGCGGGAACATAAGTTTTCCGGTCCTTTTGAGCGCCAAAGTGTTTAAAATTCCGGTGATTATTCATATTTCCGATGTCGCGCCCGGTCGGACTAATCGCTGGGCGTCTAAATTTGCCCAAAAAGTGGCGGTGGCGTTTCCCGGAACCGTTAAATATCTGCCTAAGGCCAAAAATAAAATCGCGGTCGTTGGAAATCCGATTAGACAAGAATTAATTTTACCCCTCCCGGAAGGCGCGTATGAATTTTTACATTTGGATAAAGATGTTCCCGTAATTCTTGTTTTAGGCGGTTCCGGCGGGGCGCAGACCATTAATGAAGATGTTGTTGATATCTTGCCTGAATTAGTTCAAAAATATCAAATTATCCATCAAACGGGACGAAAATTATTTATGGAAATCTCCGGAAGAGCCGCCG
>JAGMBS010000011.1 GCA_023129575.1 Minisyncoccota bacterium | reverse complement strand
TCTCTCTTTCAACCGCCGCTACTCCAGAATTGAAAGCGGTCGCCAATTTACTTAAACAACAATGGGAAAAACTGGGAGTGGAAACGCGTTTAAAGATATTTGAAATGGGAGATTTGAATAAAAATGTCATTCGGCCGAGAAAATACGACTCTCTTCTTTTCGGGGAAGTGGTCGGGCGCGATTTGGATTTATTCGCCTTTTGGCATTCGTCCCAGAGAAACGACCCCGGGCTTAATATCGCGCTGTACGCCAATATCACAACCGATGATTTATTGGAACAAATCAGAATTACTTCAGATGAAAAAAGCAAGAAAGAAAAATTAGAATTATTTCAAAAAGAAATCGCCCGAGACATACCGGCTATTTTTCTTTATTCCCCGGATTTTATATACATCAGTCCCAAGAAAATTAAAAATATTTTAATAGATAAAATAACCATTCCTTCGGAAAGATTTTTGGATATTAATAATTGGTATATTAAGACGGATAAAGTTTGGAAATTTCTCCTTTAAAATAAACACTTTATTAACTATTATTAATTTTAAAAAATATGATTAAAAAGACGATTAAAAAATCGGTTCACGCCGACAGACGGAAGCCGGGCCGGCAAAGACCCGGGCAATTTAGAACCGCCCGAAAAACCTTTCCGACAAAAATTCACAAGACAATACCCGCTTTGCAAGCCGGAAATATCCGTTTGATTCCGCTGGGCGGAGTTGAAGAAGTGGGCAGAAATATGATGGTTTTAGAATATCAAGATGACATTTTGATTTTTGACGCCGGCGTTCAATTTACAACGGAAGAAGCGCCCGGGATTGACTATATTTTGCCCAATATAAAATATTTAGAAAACCGCCAAGATAAGATTCGCGGCTTGATTATCACGCACGGGCATCTGGACCATATCGGGGGCATCCCTTTTATAATGGAGAAAATTGGCAACCCGCCAATTTACGGCAGCGCGTTAAGCTCCATAATGATCCAAAAAAGAATGGAAGAATTCCCCGCTCATCCTCCTCTTAATTTGCGTGTAGTGAAAGCCGGAGAAAAAATTAAATTGGGGAATTTAAAAATTAAATTCTTCCCTGTTACTCACTCCATTCCCGGCGCTTTAGGATCATCGGTTGAAACCCCTTACGGCAATATTGTTATTACCGGCGATACGCGTTTGGAGCACAGCAACAATATTCCTTCCGCGAAAGAAGAGCGGGTCTGGGGCGAAGTTGGCAAGGACAAGAACTTGCTTTTAGTGGCGGATTCCACCAATGTTGAAATCCCCGGATTCTCCCTGTCAGAAAAAGTCGTTTATGACAACATTGAACAAATTATTAAAAATACCAAGGGTCGGTTGATTATCGGGACCTTTGCTTCTCAATTTGAAAGAATGATAAAAATAATTGAAATGGCGGAAAAATACGGCAAAAAAATTGTTACCGAGGGGCGAAGCATTAAAAACAACATAGAAATCGCCAAATTAACAAAATTGCTTGAACCCAAAAAAGATACTTTTATTTTTGCCAAGGATATTAAAAATTACCCTTCCGACCGGATAGTTATTTTGGCAACCGGCGCGCAAGGAGAAGAATTTGCCGCGTTGATGAGAATGTCTACCAAACAAAACAAATATATTATCCTCAATGAAAGAGACACCGTTTTGCTGTCTTCCTCCATCATCCCCGGCAATGAAATATCAGTCAGAAAATTAGAGGATAATCTTTATCGCCATAATCTAAAAGTTATTCACTATCGCGTCTCGGAAGTGCACGCCTCCGGGCATGGCAACGCGCAAGAATTGGCTTGGATACATCAAAAAGTCCGCGCGCGCTTTTTTACGCCGGCCTACGGCCACCATTCAATGCTTAAAATCCACGCTGAAATAGCAAAATCTCTCGGCTGGCCCGCCGAGAATATCGTAGTTCCGGACAATGGATCAATTATTGAAATTCAAAATAAAGGGGAGAAAATAACCGTTCTGAAAGACAAAGCCCCGTCCGAGCCAATGATGGTAGATGGATTTTCCATCGGAGATATGCAGGAAGTTGTTATTCGCGACAGGCAAAATCTGGCGCAGGACGGTATTTTTGTCGTAATCGCGGCAATTGATATGAAAACGGGACGATTAAGAAAATCACCGGACATTATTTCAAGGGGCTTTGTTTATTTGCGCGAATCGCAAGAATTATTAAAACGGGCGCGCGCCATCACAAAAAAAACGGTGGAAGACGGAATTCGCGGAACTCGGCCGATTGACTTTGACCTCGTAAAAAAAGATGTTATAAACAATGTCAGCCGTTATCTTTTTCAAACCACCAACAAACATCCAATGGTTATCCCCGTGATATTGGGAGTGTAGCTCTGGTTGCTAGTGATTAGTTGTTGGTTGCTGGTAAGAGCGGCGGCGGAGCCGCCGCTCTTTTTATCAAACTTTGTGTTATAATATTAATTATGCAAAAGAAGAAATTGAGAACCGTTTTATATATTTTAGGTTTTCTTTTGGCGCTTCAGACCGCCATTCCCGCTTACATTAATTCCAGTTTTATCGGGCAATATCTATCGTCCGAAAATTTGGTTGGATTTTTATACACTCTCAGCGCTTTGCTGGCAATATTTTGCCTTTTGGCCGTTCCAAAGATATTAAAAAAACTGGGAAATTATAAAACTATTTTGTTAATCGCGGCTGTTAATGTTGCCGTTCTTTTGATATTGGCGTTTTCTCAAAATGCAAAATTAATATTGGTTTCTTTTATTTTTTATTTGGCAATTAACGCCGTTATTTATTTTAATTTAGACATTTTTCTCGAAAATCATTCGGAAGATAAAAACACGGGCAATATCCGCGGATTATATTTAACCACAATAAACATAGCTTGGGTGCTGTCTCCTTTAATTATGGGATTTTTGTTGGCAAACGGGAATTATTGGAAAATCTATTTAATTTCAGCAGGTATTTTATTGCCTTTTGTTATTTTATTATCACTTAATTTCAAAAATTTCAAAGACCCTTCTTACAAAAGCCCGCCTGTTTGGAATACATTCAAAAAAATTTTTAAAAGAAAAAATATTTATAAGATATTTATGGTCAAAACATTTTTACATTTTTTTTACGCTTGGATGGTTATTTACACCCCGATATATTTACATAAATATATCGGATTTGATTGGGCAACAATTGGAATAATTTTTACCGTAATGTTATTGCCCTTCATTCTTTTTCAATTGCCTTTGGGAATATTGGCGGACAAAAAATGGGGCGAGAAAGAGATTTTGAATATCGGAATTATAATTATTTCTTTGGCAACTATATCCTTATCTTTTATAAACGGCGCGAATTTTTGGATTTGGGCGATTATTTTATTCGCGACCCGCATCGGCGCCAGCGCCGTTGAAATAACATCCGAAAGTTATTTTTATAAGCATATTGACGGAGAAGACGCTGATATTCTTAGTTTCTTCAGTATGACAAGGCCATTGGCTTACACTATCGCCCCTTTGCTGGCATCAGTTACGCTTTTTTTCGTTGATTTCCGCTATATTTTCCTTATTTTAGGCCTAATTACGCTTTTTGGCCTGAAATACGGATTAACTCTAAAAGATACAAAATAAAAAAGGTCGGCGCTTTGCGCCGACCTTTTTTAATTTAAAATCTAAAATTTATAATTTCAAGTGAGGATTTGTAGAAATAATTATGCTAATACTTATTTCTACATAATCCGAATGTAGGAATTATATGCTTGCTTCATATAATTTATAATACTAAATAAGTTTTATTTATTTAGTAATGTATCAATCCGATTTATTTCTCGCGGAAAAAGTGTCGCTTCTTTGATATTTTTGATATTTAACAATCTCGCGGTCAATCGTTCCAAACCCGTGCCTATTCCTCCGTGAGGGGGCAGGCCGTATTGGAATGCCTGCAAATAGAAAGAAAAATTTGCCGGGTCCAATCCTCTGTCTTTTATCGCCTTTTTTAAGATATTATAATCGTGAATTCTTTGTCCGCCCGTTGTAATCTCCACTCCTCTAAACAACAGGTCAAAACTTTTGGTGAAACCTTTATCATTTTCATCTTCATAAGTATAGAAAGGCCGTTTTGAAACCGGATAATGGGTAATGAAAATAAAATCGGACTTATATTTCTTTTTTGCGTATTCGCATAACCAGCGTTCGTGTTGCGGTTCCAAATCCGGCTCCCCAACGCAATTTTCATTATATTCTTTTTTAAGAATTTCTTGCGCCTTCTTTAATTTCAAGCAAGGTATTTGATCGGGAACTTTTGGAATTTCCGCGCCGAGCAAATCAAATTCTGTTTGGCAATTTTCTTTTAATTTATCAACCATAAACTTGAGCATTTTATTTTCTAAATTCATTATATCGTGATGGTCCTTTATAAATCCAAACTCAAAATCCAAACTGGTATATTCATTCAAATGCCGCGCTGTGCTATGCTTCTCCGCCCTAAAAGCGCTGCCGGTCGTAAAAACCTTTTCAAATACCCCCACCATAATTTGCTTATAAAATTGCGGGCTGGTCGCCAAAAAAACTTTATTTCCAAAATAATCCACTTCAAAAACACCTGCTCCGCCTTCCGCGTCCGCCCCAATTATTTTAGGCGTCTGAATTTCCACAAAATTTTCATTCATTAAAAATGTTCTAAACGCTTGAATGACGCGCGCCTGAACTTTAAACACAGCTTGTTTTTCTTCTGTTCTCAAAGTTAAAGGCAAATAATCAAGATAAGTATCCAAATTAAGTTCCGCTTTTTTTTCAAACGGCAATTCTTTCGCCTCGCTAAGCGTTTTTATTTCCAAAACCTCAATTTCAATCTCGCCGTTTTCTTCATCTGTATTCACCATATTATCCGGACGCTGATTGACTTTTCCGCGGACTTCCAATACCCACTCCGGACGAATTTTTTCCGCGATTTGATGGGCTTCCTTATGATTTGGCAAAACCACCATTTGAACCATTCCGGTCATATCCCTTAAATCAACAAAAATAAGTTTACCGTGATCACGCCTCACATTTACCCAACCGGAAATCTGAATTTCCTCCCCAATTTTATTTTTTAAATCTTTTATATATGTTCTTTGCATAATACTAATTTGTTGAAGTCAGACTTCAACAGGATTATAAATCTAAATCCACTCCAATCTTTTTCCTTACTTCAATCATTTTTTCTTCCGCTCTTTGCCGCGCGATTTTTCCGCCTTTTTTCAATATCTCCAAGACAACCTCTTTGTTTTCCGCCAATTTTGCCCGTTTTTCTCTTAACGGCGCGATAAATTTTTTGATATTTTCAATCAAAATTTCTTTTGATTCTTTATAACCTAAACCGCCCTCAACATATCTTTTTCTTATTTCGCCCAATTCGTTTTCCGAATTGAATAATTTATGCAAAGCAAAGATATTGCATTCTTCTGGATTTTTTGATTCTTCCACACCTTTTGAATCGGTTGTAATGCACATTACCTGTTTTTCAATTTCATCATCTTCCGCGAACAGCCCGATGGTATTGCCATAAGATTTGCTCATTTTCCGCCCGTCAATTCCTTTTACGGTTTCAACTTCCCGCAAAATATTCGCCTTCGGCAATTTAAATGTTTCGCCAAAAACACGATTAAATTTGTCCGCGATATCGCGCGCGTATTCTATATGCTGTTGCTGATCCTTGCCGACCGGCACCAAATCTATATCTTGAATAAGAATATCGGCCGCCATTAAAACCGGGTAATCAAATAAACCGACATTTATTTCTTTGTTTTCGGCTTGTGCGTCTTTGAAAGCGTGCGCGCGCATTAAATACGGCACAGTCGTAATGCAATTAAAAATCCACGCCAATTCCGCCACTTGCGGCACATCCGATTGTTTGAATAAAACAACTTTTTCAGGATTAAGCCCGATTGCCAAATAATCCAGCGCGATGTCCAAAATGCCTCGTTTCATTTCTCCGGCCGATTGAACAGTTGTCAAAGCGTGGTAATCAGCGATAAAAATACTGCTGTTATATTCGCTCTGCAAATCAACAAATTGCTTCATCGCGCCGAAATAATTGCCGATATGCGGCCGCCCGGTCGGCTTTACCCCTGAGATTAATCTTTGTTTATTTTCCATATATTTTTTATCGATAGAATTGTCTATAAACACTCAAACTTGTTGTTCCTTGGGCCGTTTTCTTTGTTTCTTTTGATTCCCGATAAATATCAAATAGAATTTCGGGGGACAAAAACCAAAATTTCCCCAATGATTTAAACGCTTCTTTAATGTCTTTCATAAAAAATAAATTTATTTAATCGGGTAAATTTTAATTATTTTCCGGCCAAGTTTAATAATTTTTTCCGTTTTATCGCCGAAATCCATCGCATATTTTTGATCTGTGATTTTTTCATCGTCAATTTTAACCGCCCCCTCGTCTATTTTCCGTCTCGCTTCCCCTTTTGATTTTGTTAAACCAATTTCAACCAATAAATCCAAAATTTCCAAACTGTCTTTCACGGAAATTTCCAAAACATTTTCCGGAATTATTTTTTTTTGGAATTGCTCAACAAATGCCTGTTCTGACGGGAT
>JAGMBS010000010.1 GCA_023129575.1 Minisyncoccota bacterium | reverse complement strand
TGAAACAGTTATAGAACCATCTGAAACTGTTACATGAGCGTTGTCATACCAAGGTGTCCCAGTCGTGAATTGCGATGTCGCCGTTGCCGCATCCGCTGCGCCTGATTCCGCCGGCGTGATTCCATAGCCGTAAGTTTCGCCGGTCACATGAAGGTCGGTATCTTTGTAAATGTCAAAGACAACTGTTCGGCCTGAACCGCTCACAATATCACCTTTAATTGAGATCTCTTTGGAAAGACCTTTATCAATTACAATCCCATCGCCAAAATTGGCCGTGTAATATTTGCCGTCGGAAGATACTGTCAAATCATAAGCCGTTCCGTCAACATAGGTCTTGAGATTTTCAAGGTCTGAAGAACCCACTGAACCTGATTGATTCCATCGCAAAGAATGAATTCTAACTTTTTCAGCTGAACCGGCCGTTATCTTGACAGCGGCAAAGGTGTAGTCGGTTACACCAACTTCTTTTGTCGCCGAAGCGTTCGGGTCGTTAACCCCCCGAGCGGCATCAACTGTTCCGATTGTAAGAGTGTTGTTCATTGTGTGGTGAGTTCCCATAATTGGGAAAGAACCGTTCACCGTCGCTGACGTATTCACCGCAATAACGGATATTCCGCCCACTTCACCGGTGTAATTAGTCATAGTTGCATGCATATTGCCGGCAATTGTAACCGTCTTGGATGTTCCGGCTTTAACCGTGAAGACATCGCCAATTGTTGCTTGGTGAAGTGAATTCAATGTCTTGGCGATGCCAAGCTGCGTTCCATCTTCATCCAAAAGAATAACTCCGACAAAAGCGGCATCTTGAACCAAGCCGGCTTTTTCTACTTTTAGGGAATTAACAACAATGTCTCCGTCCGCGCTGGCCGTCAAAACAACCTTTGTGAAAGGCACTCTCGCCGCAAGATACGGCGCCAAGGTTGCCGTGGGTTGAACTCCCGCCGTGACTGTCAAGCCCGTTCCAACAGGCGTTACCACTGGCGTAACCGGTGTAACTGGTGTGACCGGAGTAACAGGAGTTGTCATTGTATTCAATTTAGCTCGCGTGGATGGACCAACATAACCCGTGCCCGCCGTCAAACCGACCGGCGTCAAAATTTCAGACATATACTTGTTCTGATATTTGATGACAGCCGCCTTGGTCAACGAACCAAAATACTCCGTTTCGTTTCCGGTTGAACCGACTCCTGTCGCAGCCACTTGCGTGTCCGCGCTCATATTAAGAACCTTTTGCAGATTCAAAACATCCGCTCCGCTGCCCCCTTTGGAAAGGTTCTTAGTGAAAGAGTAGGATACTGTTGCCGCCGGAGTTCCCGACAGTGTTGCCAATTGCGCTTGCAAAGCCGCAATCGTCACAAGCAAACTATTAATTTGCGCTGTAAGTTCTTCTATAGTTTGCGCTTGAGCCGGAACAACTCCGACACCTAAACACAAACTAAGAGCCATCGCGCCACCTACGAAAACTGAAGCGACTTTCGCCGTTGCAGATTTCTTAAGTTGAAATATACTCATAAATTTTTTCTAAGATTTCTTAAAATTAATTACTGATAAAAATTATTAATGTATTTTAAGAAACCAATAACACAAAAATTTTATTTCCAAAAAAACAAAATTTGTTTTTTTGGAAAAAAATAATTTTGCGTTTTGCTAATAATCAAATTGATAATTTCGTTTTTTTATTTGTTATTGCGTCACTTAAATTTACGACTGAATTTAAACAACACATTCAATTTTTTATTTTTTTATGTCTTCTGTTATTTATCCCGTTAAAGATTACAGAAGTTTTTTGGCTTCTTATCTCTAACGGGATTTAATTTTCAACGAACACAAATTAACAACTTCTCCCTCCGGTTTTTAATCGGAAAGTTGTCAGATAATTATATCTCGCAAGAGCGCGCTTGCAAAGAAATACTGTGGATAACTCGCTCGGAAAGAACGGGATATAACCGCATCATAGTATAATAACGGGTTGTAAAATGCAAGGAAAAATCAAAGAGGTCCGACCTCAATCGCGGTTAAATAATGAATAGTGATATAGAACATAAACTTCAGTAGCAATTCAGAGGTCGGACCTCGTCAAATGACAAAAATTAAAACTTTTTTTAACATTTGGATTTTGGATTTGATTTGAGTAATTTGGAACACTTTGGATTTTGAACTTATTTTAGTGAATACCGGCTCCATCTTCTCTCGCCTTCTTTTTTAAGAAGGCCGTCTTTTAGCATCGCCTGCAATTCCCTTTGAACAGTTTTCTCGCCGCAAT
Organism: Minisyncoccota bacterium; assembly: GCA_023129575.1. Taxonomy (GTDB): domain Bacteria; phylum Patescibacteriota; class Minisyncoccia; order Phycocordibacterales; family UBA12079; genus JAGMBS01. Next base: position 34,336 of record JAGMBS010000010.1, on the reverse strand, counting down.
TATTTATTTCTCGCGATATGTCCTTTATGGTCAATTTTTGTCCTTTACGCAATAATTTTAATATATTTTCCCGACGAGATTGTCTTTTCTCAATATTAGAAATACCTTGTTTTTTCGCCACAGCAAGAGTTGGAGACAGCCACGCAGTTTGTCCTTTATAATGTCCTTTATATATATTACTGTCCTTTAGCAGGGACTCTCTTGTTTTCCCGAAGCGTAAATCTTTGTCCTTTATTTTAAAAAAGTCCCCGCTTAATCCGGACAAATTTTGTTCACTTATGTCTTTCAGATTATTGTTGTTTAATTTTAAAAGAAACTCAAGCTCCTTTTTAAACACATTTAAATTCATATTTGTAATGATTTTAGCGGTTAGAGCGATTTCTAAAAAAGAAATTATTTCCAAAATGGCATTTCTTACGTCGGACAAAATCTTGTCCTTATAAAGAACTTGTTTTTTAGTCAAAGACATTGTATCAGACAAAAGTTGGATACCTTGTTTCCTCAATTTCCATTTTAGGATTTCGTCTTTGGGGAAATAACTTGTCAAAAGATAAAGCGCCGCAACAATTTTCTCTATTTTTTTAGAGAAAAACACCAAATATAAATCATTATTATTCTTTTTTTCAATGGTTTTTAGAGAATTCATTTTATGTCTTTTAATGATTTGATTATGTCCTTTTGTTTTTTTCTGTCTTTAATAATTATTTGAAGTGTCCTTTTGCTAACTTTATGTGTCCATTATAATTGTCTTTTATAAAAAAACAAGGGAGGTTATTAGAAATTTCAAAATCCAAAGTATTCCAAATGAAATCCAAATGACAAAAACTAAAACTTTTTTTGACATTTGGATTTTAGATTTTAGATTTGATTTGAGTAATTTGAGCTTTGGACTTTGATTTAATTTTACCTGCCGGCAGGCAGGATTCATTATGATTTTGTCCGCAAAATATGTTATTATTTAGGAGCAATTAAATAACAAAAATGAAAAAAAATAAAAGAGAAAATCCTATCCGAAAATTAAAAGAAGAAACATTACAAGGAGTCCTGGCTATAATTTTTTTTGCGCTGGCCGTTTTTTTTGTGCTGGCGTCATTTCATAACGGCGGAGCGGTGGGAGAAACGCTTTACGCGATTTTAGACAGATTATTCGGAATTGGGTATTTTCTTTTGCCCGCGATCCTGTTCATTTTGGGCTACTCAAGTTTGAAAGACATCAAATCCAATTTCGCTTTTATAAAAATTGCCGGCTCGTTAATTTTATTTTTGTCCGGACTGGGAATTATTGGTTTGCTTTTCGCCGGCAAGGGCGGGTTGGCGGGCGGGTTTATTTCAGCTCCGCTGTTAAAATTATTTGACTTGTATGTTAGTTTGATTTTCCTGAGCGCCTTGTTTTTAATTTCCCTGCTGGTTATTTTTGACACGCATTTAAAATTCAAGAGCATCGCCTTTTGGCGACAAATTCTAAAAAACAGACTATCCAGAAAAAAAGAAGAGAAAGAGGAATATTATGAAGAAGAAATTGAAGAAAGCCCGGAAGAAATAAACAATTCTCGCGAGACAAAAAAAACGCACCCCTCAAATAAATCCGAGAACGAATTTGAAAAAGACCTCCCCGCTCAAAGCGGTTCCCTCTCAAATAAGATCTTTGAATATTTTGGAAGAAAGACATCCCTCCCCCCTCTGTCGCTTTTGGAAAAGGACAAGGGCCGGCCGGAAGTCGGAGATATTAAAGCCAATTCAAATATCATAAAAAGAACTCTTAAAAATTTCGGCATCAATGTCGAGATGGACGAAATATCCATCGGACCGTCCGTCACCCGTTACGCTCTGAAACCGGCCGAAGGAATTAAGCTGTCGCGAATAATGGGATTGCAAAATGATTTGTCGCTGGCCTTGGCGGCCCACCCGCTCAGAATTGAAGCGCCCATTCCCGGAAAATCATTGGTGGGAATTGAAATTCCCAACAGCGCGAGAACCACGGTCGGCTTGGCGACATTATTCGCGACTAAAGAATATAAACAAAACAAACAACTTCTGACAGTCGCTTTGGGCAAGGATGTTTCCGGCCAAGTTAATTTTATAGATTTGGCGAAAGCTCCCCATTTACTAATCGCCGGAGCGACCGGCGCCGGGAAATCGGTTACCATTCACGCTTTGATTAATTCCCTTCTTTTCAGAGCCACGCCTGAAAATCTAAAATTTATAATGATAGACCCAAAAAGAGTGGAATTGACGCAATATAAAGGCATCCCCCATTTGCTTACCCCGGTAATTACCGGCGCCAAAAAAACAATTTTGGCTCTCAAATGGGCCTTGAAAGAAATGGACCGCCGTTATGATATTTTGGAGTCCGCCGGCGTCAGAGACATTCAGTCCTATCATAAAAATATTGTCGCCCCCGCCTACAATCAGGCCTCCAAAAATAAAGAAATAAATGAAACGGATTTGCCCGAAACAATGCCTTATATAGTTATTATTATAGATGAGTTAGCCGATATTATGCAGGCCTATCCGCGAGAATTGGAAGCGGCGGTTGTCCGTTTGGCGCAGATGAGCCGAGCCATCGGAATCCACCTGATTTTTTCCACGCAACGCCCGTCCGTTAATGTCATCACCGGTCTGATTAAAGCCAATATCCCCTCTCGTATCGCGCTTCAAGTGGCCTCGCAAGTGGACTCTCGCACTATTCTTGATGTCGGCGGAGCTGAAAAACTTTTGGGAGCCGGGGATATGCTTTATATATCGGGGGAAATGTCAAAACCGAAAAGAATCCAATCCGCGTTTATCTCAGAAACAGAATTAAAGAAAGTGACGACATTTTTGAAAGAGGCCTACAAAAACGAGATTCCCGACGAAGTGGATATTGACGCGGCGGACAAAGACAGAAATCCTCTTTTTGATACGCTCTCGTTTAGCGGCGATCACGGCGGCAATGATGACGAGGAGGATGATCTTCTTTATGAAGACGCCAAAGAAACAATTTTGGCCGCCGGTAAAGCATCCACCTCGTATTTGCAAAGAAAATTGCGGGTGGGCTACGCGCGAGCGGCGCGTCTGATGGATAAGCTGGAAGAAAACGGCATTATCGGCCCGGCCGACGGCTCCAAACCGCGGCCGGTTCTCGCGACTGAGGAAAGAGATCCGACCGCGGAGGAAACAAAACAACGAAAATTTAGCCATTAAAAATTTTTAACAGCATGAATAATTTAATTAAAAGCTACGCAAAAATTTTTTCCCTTGTTCTTGTTCTTTCCGCCACGCTTGGTTATGCTTACTATCAAACCCGCGATTATATTCAGGGGCCAATTCTTGAACTAATCTCGCCTTTGAACGGTTCAACCCAACACAGCGGCAGTATCGTTATTAGCGGCCGAGCCAAAAATATTTCCCATATCAGTTTGAACGACCGGCAAATTTTCACGGACCAAGCCGGCAATTTTAATGAAAAAATACTTTTGTCCGAGGGCTATAATCTTATTAAAATCTCAACTCGAGACAAATACCAAAGAGAAAACCAAAAATTATTGGAACTAATTTATACGCCAATTCCACAGAAAATATTATTAACAAATAAAAATAAAATATGATAAAGAAAAAAAAGGAGACGAAAAAAGCGGCGAAGCCCAAAGTCCCGGACAAAAAAGACACTGCTGTTGAAGACACCATCGCGCAAATTCGCGTCAAATTTGGAGAAGGCGCGATTATTCGTCTCGGGGACGCGCCCAAAGTCGGGATTGAAGCCATTCCAACCGGGTCAATAGGATTGGATGACGCTTTAGGCATCGGCGGCTTGCCGAGAGGAAGAGTGGTGGAAATTTTCGGTCCGGAGTCCTCAGGGAAAACAACTCTGGCATTGCAAGTAGCCGCGCAAGCCCAACAAAAAGGCGGGATTTGCGCCTTTGTGGACGCCGAACACGCCTTGGACCCCGAATACGCCGAGAAGTTGGGCGTGGATATAAAAAACTTGCTGGTTTCCCAGCCGGACACCGGCGAACAGGCCTTGGATATTACGGAGAGTTTGGTGCGTTCCGGAAAAATTGATGTGATTGTGATTGATTCCGTCGCCGCTCTAACGCCCAAAGATGAAATTGAGGGCGATATGGGCGCGCACCATATCGGCCGGCAGGCGCGTCTGATGTCGCAAGCCCTGCGGAAATTAACCGCCATTATCGCTAAAAGCAAGACGGTGGTTATCTTTATAAACCAAATCAGAATGAAAATCGGAGTGATGTTCGGCAGCCCCGAAACAACTCCCGGCGGGCGAGCGTTGAAATTTTACAGTTCGGTTAGATTGGATATTAGGCGAATCGCTCAAATTAAAAAAGGCGATGCTATCGTGGGCGGGCGGTGCCGAGTTAAAGTGGTTAAAAATAAAGTCGCCGCCCCCTTCAAAATGACGGAATTTGATTTGATTTACAACGAGGGAATTTCCAAAGAGGGCGAACTCATCGCTTTGGGGGAAAAATACGGAATCGTTTCCAAAGCGGGCTCATCGTATAGTTACGGCGATCTGAAATTGGGGCGGGGCTATGACGCCACTCGCCAATTTTTGAAAGAAGACAAAAAACTCGCCGGCGAAATTTTGAAAAAGATTAGGGAGAAAATGAAGGAGTAAACTGGTAACAAGTATCAAGTAGCCGGTGACTGGTATAAAAAAGCAGGCGGATGCTGGCAAGCCAACATCCGCCTTATTTGAGAACATTCAGTTAAAGGTTCGTGAAGATTTCTCCAAGAAGCCCCAAGATAATCATTTCTTTTCTGATATCATATATCTTCTCCGTTTTCACTTCCCCTCGACTTATTGACAATTTAAGATTGGTAATCTTCTCAACTACCAAGGCCTGAAGCATCTCTCCACGATTACAAATTTCTCCCTGGTCTTCCTCAGAAATAAATCCCGGGGGGAGTTTGCCCCTTTCTAAATTATCCTGTTTTTCAAATACTTCTTCTCTGTTTAAAGAAAACTCCGAGCAATCTGCACAAAAGGACATTTTTGCCGACAAAATTCCCCCATCAAAACCATGAAGGCATTTTCCCCCATTTACCCAACATGACATAATCTCCTCCTTTGATAAAAAATTAAAATAAAAAGACAAAGTATCTGCCTTGAATTTAAAGAACCTAAACCTATTTTGGATATTACCCCAAATCAAAAGTTATTGCAAACAAAAACGAACGGCTCAAAATATAGATTTTTTATTGAGAGGCCTTGCCTCCAAAATCTTCAAAAACTTTTTTCTTAAGAAAATCTTTGACTGTCTCAAAATCAATTTCTTTATTGTTTTTAAACATAATCGGTTCCATTTCCAGGTCGTCAAAATACACCAAACTCTTCAAAATCAAATTTCTGTCCAGGTCCGGAAATTTTTTTGCGGCCTTCTCCAATAAATCGGTCAAGGGCATATTTTGCAAAATATAATACAAATCAATATAATCTTTATTGCCGGCCCGCCCGGTAATCGCGGACAATTTCATACAAGCAATCTCCGCCACGGAGGCCAATTTCAAATTTGGCTCGTCAATCAAATCCTCAATCAAATTATATTTATAACTGAAAAAACTTAATTTTATGTTTTCGTCAATAATAACGGCTAAAGTATTGTGTTCATCCTGTATTTTCAAAATTTTATGCTCCTTGAAAACTTCTTTTATTCTCTCAAACAATTCTTGGGTCTTAATATCTTTTTGGCGAAAAAAATCAAAATCAATACTGTCCCGATGCCCGAGATGCAATGCCAAGGCCGTTCCGCCCGCTAAATAAAAATCTTTTTTGAAATTTTTTAAGAGAGGAAGAACAGCCACTCTATTTTTATCTAAAATATTATAAAACATATTATCTTGTTCCCGAACAAAATTTTTAATTTTATGTCGGGATTATTCTTGTTTCAATTTTACCGCTTGTTATGCCAAAAAATAATCTCCAAAAATTCAGAGATTTTTTATTCCATTCACCCGGCAAGAAATCCGAAACAACTTCTTTGATTTCTTTTTTATTATAAACTCCAAACAGCCAATCCGTGGCGCGCCGGTCGCCCAGATTAAGAATATTCGTGATAATTCTTTTTTTGTTCTTCCGAATATCCAATTTGGAAATATCGGAAGACCATAAAAACGGCTGCAAATATTGAGGTATCATTCTCGCATTATACCATATTTTATAACAAATTGCCCAGCAATAACGAACGGCTCAACAAGTTGAGCCGTTCAAATTTAGATTAAAAAAAACGAAAAATTCGCAAACTAACTTTCTTAGGGAGAGATGAACATTTATACTCCCACAAAAGTTGTTTCCGGATTTTTTGTTTTTTTACTTTCTATTTGTTATTTACAAATAACATTAACACGAAGTGTAAGGCAACAGGGCGAGAAAGCGCGCCCGCTTGATTGCTTGGGCGAGCTGTCTTTGATGCTTGGCGCAGAGGCCGGCGCGTTTGCGCGCTAAAATCCGGCCGTGGGGATTGATAAACTTTTTGAGCGTCTCCACGTCTTTATAATCAATTTGCTTGGTATTATTTTGCGCAAAAAAACATTGTTGCATAATTAAAGAATTTTTAATTTTTAATTTTTAATTTCTTTTTAAAATTTCTTCTTGAGGTCACACCTCTCCCGTCGCAAACTCCTCCTCGAGGAACGACCTCTCTCCGAAATTTTAAAAAGGTATATCTTCCGGATTTATTTCCTCTTCGGGATATTCAATTCCCTCGTCATTTGTCCGCGGTTTATTCTCTTGGCCTTTGTTTTGCGGCTTGGAACCGCTATTAAAATTTGAGACCGCGCCGTCTTTTTTCGGCCCGAATTGAACTCTTTCGGCGATTATTTCCGCGCGATACATTTTTTTGCCGGTTTCCTTGTCTTCCCAACTCCGCGTTTGAATTCTTCCTTCAATTAAAACCGACTGCCCTTTTTTAAGATATTGGGCCACGGCCTCCGCTTGCCGGCCGTAAACGGTTATATTGTGAAATTCCGCGCTTTCCTGTTTATTCCCGTCTTTATCTTTCCAAACCCGATTAGTCGCCACGCTAAAATTTGTTATTTGAGCGCCCGACGGAATTGCCCGCAATTCCGGGTCCCGAGTTAAATTACCGATTATAATTACTTTATTTAAAAACATATTTTCATTATATTATTTAATAATTAAATTATCAATGGTTTTATCTAAATCTTTTTCCGCCTCTTTTTCTTTCGAAACCGCTTGCGCGTCATTCGCTAAAATAGAAGAGGAAACAGCGGTGGCTTTTACTTTAATTTTATCCGCCTTTTCCTTTATAAAAGAAAACTTTTTGGGCCGGCGCGTTAAAGATTCTTTTTTGGGAGCGTAAATCAAAAGATATCTTAAAAGATGCTTAAAGCCGTCCAGTTCTTTGTTCAGACCCGCCAATTTTTCTTTGCCAATTTCAAATTTCATCCAAGCAAAATACGCCGTTTCAAATATCCGTTTTTCGCCATTAATTATTTTAGTAATGGGATAAGCCAATTTTATTAGTTTGGGTTCAGCACCGGACAAAAAAATACTTTCCTGTTTTTCCAAAATTGATTTAAGATTGGCAATCTCCGATAGTATCTCGTCGTTGGGAATGGTCGGCGCCAAAAGATAGCCTAATTCGTAAACAGCGCCGGCGCCAAAAATCTCCGTCTCATTATCTTTCTTTTTTTCCTCCATACCGCCAGATTATCATAATTAGCCCTTTAACGCAAATACTCTGAACGCGTTTTGAACTAATATTTTCCGAACTTTTTCAAAATCCTCTCGCCTGATTTCCGCGATTTTCGCGACAACATATTTAACAAAAGCCGGCTCATTTCTCTTTCCTCGGTATGGGACAGGCGCGACAAAGGGCGCGTCCGTCTCCGACATAATTCTGTCCAGCGGAGCAAATCTGACCACTTCGTCATAAGCGTCCGTAAATGTCAAAACCCCGCCGAAAGAAATGCAAAAATCCAAATCAAAATATTGTTTAGCGACATCTCTGTCCCCGGAGAAAAAATGAATATCTCCCCGCAACTTATCGCCCAGTTCTTTCTTTTTTGATTTCAAAATATCTAAAACTTCCGGATGCGCGTCGCGGCAATGGACCATTAACGGTTTGTCGTGTTCAACCGCGAAATTAATTTGGACTTCAAAAAGATTCTGCTGTTTCTTCTTTTCCGTTTCAAAATCGCCTGTCAAACGAAAAAAATCCAAACCGCATTCTCCGACCGCCACCACTTTGGGATGTTGGATAAGTTCCGCAAAATCGCTTCCGCAAAAATTTTCCGCGGCGTCAACGGGGTGGAAACCGATAGAAGCGAAAATATTATCGTATCTGTCCGCCAATTCCACCGCTCGGAAAGACGATTGTTTATCAACAGCAATTGTAATCACGCCGATATTTTCTTTTTGCAATTTCAAAATTAATTCTTCCCTATCTTTATCAAAAGCTGGCATATCCAAATGCGCGTGGATGTCTATGTATTTAAACATCAAAGAATTATAACACAATCGCAAATTTTTTATAAACGCAAAGGCGGGCGCGAAGCGCCCGCCGTTTATGTTTTTATCTTTGCGGACGGATTTTTACAACGCGTTTAATTGTGTTTGGAGAAGTTGAACTTGCTCTATCATACTTTGTATTTGCGCCTCCAGAGCGGAGGTGTCAGCCGGCGTTGCTGGAATTGGCGCGTTGCTTGAACTCTCCGCGGGCGCGGCAGGCGTAACGCTTCCAAAAATTTCATTCAGTTTTGCTCTCGTCTTGGGTCCAACATAACCGTAACCAACATCGCTCGCGCTATTAACGACACCATATTTCATTTGGAATTTTTGAACCGCTTCCCCCGTCAGAGATCCGTAATATTCCGTTTCTTGTCCTGCTGAACCAACTCCCGACAAAGCCACCGCCGTGTCCGAATCGGAATTCAATAATTGTTGCAATCTTTTTATATTAGAATTTGACATTCCCAATCCCATTCCAACGCTAAAGGCCGCGGAAATTTCAGCGCTGACCGCAGGCGCGGCCGTGGGCATTGAAACCGCGACAGTTCCTCCGCCGCCAAAAATTTCATTCAATTTTGCTCGTGTTGAAGGTCCAACCAAACCATAGCCTGTGCTTTCAGGAGTTCCAGAAGAAACAATTCCGTGTTTAACTTGAAATCGCCGAACCGCTTTTTCCGTCAGAGTTCCGTAATAGCCCGTTGCCAGACCCTCCGGATAAATAGACGGGTCGGACGCCAAAAATTCCTGCAATTTTTTAACTTCATCATTTTCCATTCTTTTCTTTAATATCTTGGTGAAAACAAAAGCGGACGGAACGGCAAGCGTTGGCGCAATTGTCGTTTCTTGCTGTTCAGCTATGGCGACTGTTCCCGCCGTCGTTTCTTCATCATGATAAACTATTGTGCCGTCGGGATAAATGGTTTGCGCTCGGGGAATCGAAGAATTCGAAAACGAGACGGATCCCGGGGATCCGCCTCCTCCTCCGGCGGGCGCGACACAAGTCGCGGTTGCCCCGGTTCCGGACACGCTATACCCTGAACTGCAGGCGGCAGCGCCGCAAGAATTATTATAAAGAGTTGAATTGGACAAATTAGTGCTAACCGGAGCGATTGTGTAAGTTCCGGCAGCGGAAGGAACCGTCACATAACTTGTCCCCGGCGTATTGTTTTTTTCACACGCGACCGCGGTGCCGCTTGAATTGGAAACTTTAAGACCATAAACAGCGCTGCTGCTGCAAGTAATCTTAAAAGCCGTTGCGCCAGAACCCGGATTAGTTACGGTAAAAGTTCCGCCGTCATGTTTCCAGCTCGCGGCATTCGCGCCGCTAACAATAGTTAAACTTGCCGTTGTCTCCCCGTAAGTAACATCGGCAACCGTCACATCGCTACCGGCGACAAAATCGGTTGTGGCGGCCAAACTCAAACCAGGCAATAATAGACATAACGATATTATGATTGAATTACATAGTTTAGACATAATTAGAATATGATTTTAACCTATAAAATTTTGTGAATTAATGCTGCCACACATCGGCTATGACAGTTCCGGACGGAATATCATCGGTATCCAACGCCGCCACTTGGCAAAGGCGAACAGTCACCGTGCCGCCTGTTGAAACCCAGCCGACCGCCGTCAAAGTTGAAGAAGCGCTTATAATGTTGTTGGGTATCCCCAAAGTTACAACATCGCCGTCGGCCGCGCCCGTAACCGCGATAGTAAGAACCTCGCAACTATTCGCGCCCACAAGAGGAAAATCCAAAGTAGCGCTATTGCTTAAATGTTTGACAATCGCCGTTCCCCCGCCAATAATCAAAGAGCCGTCTGTCGCTATATTACCGTTAGCGGCTGTTGTGGTCGCGAAGCCGTTTAATTCTAAAGCTCCGTTCATTTGGAGATTGCCGGTCGCGTCAATTGTTACGCCTGTTCCGGAGTTAACCGTATAAGCGCCGCCAATGTCAGCGGAAGCAAGCGTGGAATTACCTACTACTGTGAGTGTTCCGGCAGTGGCAATATTACCGCTGGCTGCCGTAGTCGTCGCGAAGCCGTTTAATTCCAAAGCTCCGTTTATCTGAACTTTGCCGGTCGCGTCAATTGTTACGCCCGTGCCGGAGTTAACTGTATAGCTACCGCCTATGTCAGCGGAAGCTAAAACTGAATTGCCGACCGCCGTTAATGTTCCGGCTGTTTCAAAATTACCGCTGGCGGCTGTCGTGGTCGCGAAGCCGTTTACCCAAAAATCACCTGTGATCGAAGTATCGGGTGTAATGGTAAATTGTTCAGATGAATTTGTGGTGACAAATACCAAAAAATCAGTACCATCATGCACCACAGATAACCCATCGGCAACATTATCTTTTATTGTTAATATATTGACTCCCGTCGCCCCATCTAATGTGATGGTATTTCCGGTTAACCCATCCACAAAAATATCTTTCCATCTAACCGCAGTGGTTCCCAAATCATCCGCGGAATTACCATCACTCACGATATTCGCTCCTGAAGTAACGCCGGCGGTCGCTGTCACAGCGCCGGTGAGCGTACTGGTTCCCGTTACCGTCAAGGTGCCCGCCGTGTTGATATTGGCGCTAATCGTGGTGGCCGCCTCCACAATTCCGACCACAAACAGAACTGACAAAACCACAGCCAAAACCACAGAGACAGGACCCTTGTTTGTAAAAAACTTTTTTATTTTTAACATATATTTGTTATTTATAAATTACTAATAAACCAAAACTTTTGTCCCGAAAATTTAATCGGGAATATCTAAAGCAAATTATACTCTTAATTCGCTATAAATACATTTTTTATGTGGATAACTTTTGAAGATTAAAAGTATCAATTATAGATTTATTTAAAAACAAGATTTTATTTTCTCAAAAACAGCGGAGCGGACGGGATTTTGTTTTCTCGGACGCAATTTTGAATTTTTTGAGCCGTGGCGGGCATAAAAGGAATTAAATAAACCGCGATTTGTCGCAATTCTTTAACTAATTCTCTGATTATTTCTTTAGCTTTTGCTTGTTCGTCTTTATCAGCGCTTTTTACCAATTTATAAGGTTCGGTTTCGCTGATTTTTTCATCCATAGAACTGATTTTCTGCCAGATAAAATCCATAACTTCGTTCAAGTGAAAATTATTTAATTTGTCTGTATAAATTAAATAATCCGGATGTTCCAAAATTTCTTTTTCGTTTTCTTGACCCGTTAAACTTTTAAATTTAACTGGGTCCACTTTTACTTTTTCACTTAGATTATCTGTCGCCATTTTCATAATTCGGCTGACTAAATTTCCCAAACCGTTCGCCAGATTGGCGTTATAAATCTCTTTAATCTTTTCCATCGTAATGTCGCTGTCCTCATACATATTTATATGCCGAGCAACCAAATACCGCAAAGCGTCTGTTCCGTATTCGGCGATAATATCCGACGGGTTGATAACATTTCCCAAACTCTTGCTCATTTTTTGCCCGCCCGAATTTATGAAACCGAAAATATGAATTTGTCTTGACGGAGATAATCCCGCTGACATCAACATCGCCTGCCACATTGCCGCTTGTTGTCGCAGATTATCCTTGCCCGCCACTTGAAAAACCGGCCACCATTTTTCAAATTGTTTCGGCTCGTCCGGCCAACCGATGGCGGAAATATAATTCACCAGCGCGTCAAACCAAACATACATTATATGCCTGTCGTCATTCGGAACCGGAACGCCCCAGGGCATTTTTTCTTTCAAGCGGGAAATACTGAAATCTTGCAATCCGCCCTCCACGAATTTTTTCATTTCATTCAAGCGAAAAGCGGGCTTCACAAATTCCGGATTTTTTTCGTATAACTCCAAAAGCGGCTGTTGATATTTGGAAAACCGGAAAAAATAATTTTCTTCTTCCCTGATCTCCAATTTTTTACCGGGATGAAACGGGCATTCTCCGTTCACTAATTCCGAATCCGTTTTTTCCAATTCACAGCCGACGCAATATCTGATTTTATAATTTTTTTTGTAAATATCTCCGTTTTGCTCGCATCTTTTCCAAAATTCTTGGGCGGATTTTTGGTGCCGTTCATCCGTGGTGCGAATAATATTCGTATAATCCACATTCATTTTTTCAATCTGGCCTTTAATTTTTTCAAACATCTCATCAACAAAGACCTGCGTTCCCACCCCCCGCTCCCTCGCAGCGCTTAATATCTTTTGTCCGTGCTCATCCGTGCCCGTATTCAAAAACACCTCAAAACCCAGCGCTTTTTTATGGCGCGCCAAAATATCGGCCCGAATAAATTCGGCGGCGTGTCCAATATGCAAATCGGCGTTCACATACGCCAAAGTGGTCGTAATATAAAAATTTTTATCCAACGCTTCCATTATTTTACTCCGACGGAATAATCTTTTTTTCTTTCTCCGCTATTTCCAACAACTTTTTTTTGTCCTTTTCCAAATCATTCAAAAATTCCATCAGAGTGGCCGCCAAAGGAACCGCGATAATTATGCCTAAAAATCCGGCTAATTGCCCCCCCACCAAAAGAGCTAATATCACCAAAAGAGGCGGGACGCCTATCACCTTTTTAACCACCAAAGGATAAATAAGATGATTTTCAAATTGCTGAATAATCACATAAAAACCGACCACCAATAAACCCAAAGTCGCGCCGCCGTCTATAAAGCCAATCGCCACCGCGGGAATAGCGGCCAGAACCGGGCCAAAGAGAGGAATAAGCTCGGCCACCGCCGCCAAAAGAGCCAAGAGGAAAGCGTATTTCACTCCCAAAATCATCAGCCCGAGATAAACCAAAATACCGATGATGAGGGCCAAGAGAAGTTGTCCCTGCATCCACAAACCGATTTTCAATTGCGAGCGTTTCCATAAATCAATTACATATTTTTCGTGTTTGACAGGGGTAATAATCCGCAAAAAGCTCGCGATTCCCCGTTCTTGAACCGCAAAATAAAATGAAAATACAATTATTAAAATAAAACTGAATAAACCGCCAAACACACCGCTCACAATTTGCCAAAAGCTTCCGAAAGCGCTATCCAAGGTGGATTTTAATCCCGTCAAAAGCTCCCCGATGGAAAAATCCGAGGACAAGGTCTCAAGAGTCGCTTGGGGCAAAAAACTATTCATAGGATGCCAGACATTCACGGAACTGACATATTGCGGCAACATTGCCGTCAGGTTGGCCGTTTCCTCCAATATCAAAGGCAGAAAAGCCAAGACAATGCCGGCCAATAAAATAACAATCCCGATATAAACAAAAATGGTTGACAAAAGCCGAGGTATTTTCCGTTTAACAAACCATTTGATAATCGGCTCCATCGCGGAAGCGATGACAATTGCCGTCAACATAATAAGAACCAAATCGCGGAAAAAATAAAGGAGGAACAGCAACAAAACAAATAAGATGGTTCTGATCATCGTGCTGGAATTGATATTGATTGAAATATCTTTGCGGTTTTTATTTAACATAAAATTAGTATAACATACTAATTTCGCAAGTAAAATAATGGAATGTGGAAACTTGTCCCCTAAAGTTTCAAAATCTTTTGGAGAGTTTTTTTATTTTTAACCGGACCGATAATGGCTAAATTTAATTTTTCGTTTTTAAAAATTTTATTCGCCACTCTTTTAATGTCCTCGGCTGTAATGGCTTTAATTTTTTCAACTTTCTCTTGCGGGGTTAAAATTTCTTTTTTCAATAATTCTTGAATGCCAAAATACTCGGCGATGGAATCAGAGGACTCTAAATTCAAATAGAGATTTCCAATCACGCAATTTTTCACTTTCCGCAATTCTTCCTCGGAGACCAAATCCGTTTTTAACTTTTTAAATTCTTCCAACAGGACTTGAACGACTTCCTCCAATCTTTCATTATTCACTCCGGCAGACACGCCCAAAAAACCGCGGTCCGTTGAAGTGTCATTTGAGGCGCTCACATAATAACAAACGCCCATCTCATCCCTTAATTTTTGAAAGAGGCGCGAACTCATCCCCGCCCCCAAAACACTCGCCAGCAACGAGGCCGCGAGCGCGTCCTTATTCAGAATTGGAAAAGCGCGCGCGCCGAGAATCAGATGGGTCTGGTCCGATTTTTTGTATTTAACCGTTAGGCGCGGTTTTGTTTGTCGCTCCGCCGTTTTTAATTTTTTGGGGCTTCTGTCGGTATTAATGTTCTTGAATTTTTCCCTTATTTCAGCCAGCATTTTCTTTTCATTAAAACCCCCCGCGATTATAATAATCGTATTTTTCGCCGTATAACGATTTTTTCTGTAATTAATAAAATCATTTCTAACGAATTTTCTGACATTTTTTTTCGGGCCTGAAATCTGCCGTCCGGCGGCCTGCTCGCCATACAATAATTTAAGCAAAACATCGTGGATTTGCCGCATCGGCAAATCGGCATGCATATTAATTTCTTCAATAATTACTCCCTTTTCCTTTTTAATTTCCCGCGCGTCAAAAATGGGATTTAGATACAGATCGGAAATAATATCCAAGATCTTGCTCTGGTGTTTGGAATAGGCCTTGGCGTAATAGCCGGTTAATTCATAGCCCGTAAAAGCGTTATAGTGGGCGCCCAATTTATCCAATTCCAGAGAAATATCAACGGCTTGGGGACGCCGTTTGGTTCCCTTAAAACACAGATGCTCCAGAAAATGGGAGAGGCCGTTGTTTTTTTTATTTTCATAATCAGCCCCCGCTTCCACCAAGGCCAAAACAGTCACGGTCTTATTGCCTCGCAGCGGCGCGCTGATAATCCGCAACCCGTTTTTCAAAATTTTCTTTTTGAATTTCATAACAGCAACAATTGTATCATATTTATCAAATGATTATATCATAACGGGTGAAAATACAGAAAAAAGGTGGCTGACCCCGTTTGATCTATTAGTTTTTTAAAATGTCATGATTAAAACCCTTATTTTAAGAGGAAAATATAAATTTTCTACATTAAAATGTCATAATTACGGTTTTTAAATGTCATGATTATCTGTTATAATGCGCTTATGAATATTTTAAGCAAAAGACAAAAAATAGTTTTGGAATATATAGAAAAAAATAAGAGATCCAGTGTTGGGGAAATTTATGATTTTATTAAAAATAAATTTGAGGTTGACCAAAGAACTATTTCCAGAGATATCAAATTTATTTTAGACAAAAAATTAATATCTAAACAAGGAGCAGGCAGAGGCGCTTCTTATTCTATTTCAAATAGATACAATCTTGTAAAAGAAATAGATGTCGAAAAATATTTTTCAGTTCCTTTTGATGAAAGAGAAGTAAAAACAAATTTTGATTTTGATATTTTTGATATTTTGAAAGAAAGTGTTTTTTCGGAAGATGAAGAAAAGAAACTTGCGCAATTGCATAATGATTTTGTGAAAAATTTCTCGCGGTATGACAGCCAAACCCTTATCAATAAAGAATTTGAGAGAATCTTGATAGAGTTTTCTTGGAAGTCCTCGCAAATTGAAGGAAATACTTATTCTCTCCTTGCTACTGAACAGCTTATTAAAGATAATAAGCCCGACGAGAAAAAAACCAAAGAAGAAACTCAGATGATATTAAACCACAAAGACGCGTTTAACGAGTCGCTGCAAAACAAAAATGTTTTTGAGCGGCTATCTCGCGCCAATATTGAACACATTCATTATCTTTTAACAAAGGATTTAAATATCTCTAAGAATCTTCGTAAATCACCGGTCGGAATAACCGGCACAAATTACAAACCCCTTGATAATATACATCAAATAGAAGAGGCCTTGGAAATGATGATAAAATTAATTAACGGCAAAGAAAACTTTTTTGAAAAGGCGTTTTTGTCTTTGATATTGCTTTCATATATTCAAGCATTTGAAGATGGAAATAAACGAACCGCGAGAATGGCGGCTAACGCAATTTTATTGTCATATAATTCTGTTCCTATGTCGTATCGGGCGGTTAATGAAGTTGAATACAAAAAAGCGAGCTTATTATTTTACGAAATTAATAACCTGTCTTATTTCAAAAATATCTTTTTAAAACAATTTGAATTTGCCGTGAATAATTATTTCAAATAATTATAAACGAAGCGGAAACACAAAAAACAAAAAGAGTATAAAATTATGAAAAATAAATCCTCAAATAAAAACTTACATAAGGCAAACAAAGCAAAAAATGATGAATTTTACACGCAATTACCTGACATTGAAAAAAAAATTAGGCAATTATAAAAAACATTTCAAAAACGAAGTTGTATTTTGTAATTGTAATAATCCGGAAGAAAGTCCTTTTTGGGCGATTTCCATTAAAACCTGCCCCAATTTGGGTGGAATAGGTCTAAAAACACTTTCACTTGGGGCTTGGAGCCCCAAGTGAAGAAATTTTATATTTTGATTAACTCAACGGGTTGAGTTAATCAAAATTTCAATGTGTAAAAAACATTTTGTCCGATTTTGCCGTGCTGAGTTAGTTTTCCGTCTTTTTCCAATTCATTCAAATACCTTTCCGCGGTAGCGTGCGAAACCCCGCACAATTTTTCAACATTATTATTTGTAACCTGCCTGCCGGCAGGCAGGTTTTTCCCATGCTCTCTCAAAAATTCCAAAATTTTTGCTTTGTTTTCTTGCTTCTTTTTACTTTGCCCAAAAATCAAACACTTTTTCTTTTTGGAACCAAAATAACCCCCAATAATAATTCCTACTATTCCAACTAAAATTAAAACTAAACAGTTCATATTTTTATTTTTATTAAATAAAACTTTAATTTTATTTCAATTTTTTCTTATCTCCTGATTTTGGCAAATAGTTTTCTTTTGATACAACCGGTCTGTCTAATTCTTTTTCCGTTTGTTTCCGAGCGTTTCCAGCAATGCTTCCGCCCCTCTCTGCTACCTTTTTGTTTTTTACAAAAGTATCCGGCTTTTCTTGCTGAGAAATTTCCGTTGTCACTCGCTCGCCGAGCATATTGAAAATTAATTCCAAGTCATTCATATGATCGCGTAAATTTTGCCGTTTCAGTCTTTTTAATTTTTTATATTCACTCGGTGTTACGCCAAAAGTGGCTTTGGAAATTTCAGCGGTCAAAATTTCATATTCTTTTTGTTCTTTTACGCCTCGTTTTTGCCATTCATCCGTCAATTCTTCGCGAATAGCAATTCCGCGCATTCGTTTTTCTATCCAATTTTCAGAATACCCCTTAAGTTTATAAAGTATTCTTGTTCTTTTGGTTGCCAATTCAGGATCTTCAATTTCTTGAACTCGCTCATAGCCCACTTTTGCTAACCAATGTTTGAATGGCTCGGCTTTTGGAGACGGAATTGACTGGATAATACGAAAAATTCCTTCTGTATTTGCGCTGGTAATTTTTCTTTTTCTACCATCCTTTGCAATCATTTCAAGCAGGGGACAATTTGTCCCCCAGTAGAAATTAAGTTCTTTGTCCCTTTTTCTCATTTTTTTAATATAATCCTTGGCATCCACTGTATCAGTAAGCGCCTCCACCACATCAGCAACAGAAAACCACCATTCGTTTTTATAAATAATTTTACGAATTTCTTTTTTTTGAAAAATCGCTATCTTTGTTGTAATTTCTTGAGTCATAACATAAAAGTTCAATTATGAATGAATATTTTATTACGCTGATATTCTAAATATTCTTCTCTCCCGATAATAATTCCTACTATTCCAACTAAAATTAAGCAGTTCATAAAATTATTTTTCAACCTCGTAATTTTGTAATTTTACATCCCCAAACCAAGCTGATTTTTTGAGAAATCTTCTTCCACTCTTTTGGCTTCTTTGTAATAAGGTTCTGTCCAACTGGGCAAATCGGGTTGTCTGTTTAATCGCAGTAATTCTTTTATAGTAATTATTTGTATTTTTGAGAACTCTTTGGGGCTAAAAGATAATTTGAAAACCCCGGCGCCAACCGCCTCCTCTCTCATGGGCCGAGTCGGTTCTTCCAATGTTATTAAAATACCCGCGTCCGCTTTTTCCCTTTCCAAATCTCCCTTAAGCGTGGCGATGTCTTTTCTTTGCACGCCCCCGCCCTTTACTTGGACAATGGCTTTCCCGAATTCCGGGTCGCCTTTATTATCAACTCCTTTTACAAATGTAATAACGCCGTCAATACCTTTATCAGCGCCTCGCATATTTCCTTTTGTCTTACTTTGCGCCGGCATAGCGTTAACTAAATCCAAAACCCAATATTCAAATTCAAAAGGGTCTTTTTTAAATAATGCTTTCGCGCCCGCCATATCTTTTGGCAGGCCGTCAAGATGAATTTTGATAATTCTTCCGGCAAATTGATCTCTTAACCTATGCTTAACAAGATTAATCGCAAGCGTTGTAATGTCAATACCGACCCATTTGCGATGCAATTTCTCGGCCACCGCAACCGTCGTCCCGCAACCGCAAAACGGGTCTAAAACCAAATCACCCTCGTTTGATGACGCTTTTATAATTCTTTCTAAAAGCACCTCCGGTTTTTGGGTTGGATAGCCAAGTCGTTCTTTAGATTGAGATTGAATTGACTGAATTTGCCAAACATCTTCAGGAATTTTACCTTCATCTAAATAATATCTGTATACTTTACCTGTTTTTCTTACAATTTTATCTTGGTATTTTCTTCCTTCTTTATCTACTCCAATCTTACCTCCAAAACTTTTAGTTCCTGTATCTCTGTGGACACCAACAGCTAAGCCGTCAAAAAAATAATCATCGCTTTTGCTATAAAAAAATATAATGTCATGCTTTCTTGCAAAATGTTTTTTACCCTTACCACCGACATTATAACTCCACACAATTTCATTTTGGAAATTTTTCTTACCAAAAATTGTATCAAGAATAATTTTCAAATAATGGCTGGCGGTTGGGTCGCAATGCAAATACAAACTGCCCGTCTTTTTCAAAACCCGATGCAATTCAATCAACCTAACAGTCATCATTACCAAATACGCCAACATATCATTTCTACCAACCATTTTTTCTAACGCTTGCATCAACTCGGATATATTTTGATTTATTTTTGTTTTGGATTTTTTGACTCCAACCAATTCTTCAAACACGCTTTCCGCTTCCCTGGTCCAACGCCAACTGTCTTCAAATGCTCTGATTTGCGCTTGGCTGTCTTGCAGTCCTTCCTTAAACAAAACATTATAATCCCTTTTTGAATTAAAAGGCGGGTCAAGATAAATCAAATCAAAAGTTTCATCCGGAATTTTTTCCCGCAAAATATCCAAATTATCTCCAAAAAATAAAGTCCTGTTTTTTATTTGTTCCATACGCTACATTTTCCCATAAAACCCGTATTTTTTCCAGTCAAACAAAAAAGCCCCATTGCGGGCTCTGTAATCGGTCTGGAATTTCCACATTGGCGGTTATCAGCCGGCGCAAAAATGGCTCAAAGACCGCATTTTAATAAATTCAGACATAGAACACTATCAAAAAATTATTGTGGCGTTGGTTAAAACGAAAGGGGTTGTGAAGGAAATAGAAGCTCTTTTCTAATGACCTTTGTTGTATTGTTTAATTAAATACAAAAATAGTTCCACAATTATTTATCCTATAGCTATAATTAGGTAGATAAATATGGATATATCTATCTTTACAAACGATAAGTTAGTAATGCAACTAAATACTCTGTCTGCTATATTTTCTTTAAAGCTAAAATCAAAATACTCTAATATAATCATCTCTCGTTAAAACCCTTAGATACAGTCACATATTCATTAACTTTCTCTTGCAGGATGATTTGACATAAGTGTAAAAGCAATGCACATTGTTTTTGGGGTTGCTTTTTTATTTAGCGTAATATAGTATAGAGAATATGAACAAAAAAACAGATCCTCTCGCCTCTCTTTTTTCAAGCGATGTGAGAGCAATAAACAGACAAAAATTAGCAGAGCTTCTGAAACCTTTTTTAATTATAGATGAGAGTTCCAAGGAATTCAGTTTCCACGATACATTCAATGCTCTGAAAAGTAACGCGCAGAAGATAGAAATTATCCTCGCTGCAGTTAAAGCACGTGCGTTGTTTTTTAATGAAGATGATGGTATCACGCAAGGTGAACTTATTGACCTTTCTATTATGGCAGATGGTAGCGTTAAATCAACGCTCAAGCGATTATACGATTCACATAAAATTAAAAAAGATAAAGGAAGTCGATACTTTATACCCGCGCATCGTATTCCAAAGATGGTCAAACAATTTAACAATTAATCTTAATTGTTTATGAATACAAAAAAAACGATAAAAGAACGAATAGAAGAACTTGAAAAGCGAGTTGCAACACTGGAGATATCCTTGCGTAGTGCAGTGCCCACGACATCCAAACCAAAGAAGTTATCCGCAAAAGAATTCTTAATGACAAAAGTGTTGAAAACTGAAATCCAAAAAACCTTGGCCCTTGCTTATTATCTTGAACGGATGGAAAGTATGAAGAGCTTTAATGTCGCGGATCTTGAAATTGCATTCCGTTCGGCTAAAGAAAAAAAACCGAAAAATATCAATGATGCAGTGAACAAAAATATCGCACATGGTTTACTAATGGAGGCGGCAGAAAAAAAAGAAACTAAAAAAGCATGGGAGTTGACATCCACAGGCGAAAAATATGTAGAAGAAGAGCTTTAAAAACTAACTAAATAAATGTATATGAAAAAGAAAAAACAAAAAGTAAGTGCTTCCGAAAAAATCATGAGGGTGCTTAATAAATCTTCCAAGGACGCGGAAGAAATAAAAAAAGAACTGAAAGACATATTTGGTTTTAACGAAAAACCTCAAGACATAAGGGTTAATTTACTCTATTTATTAAGAAGAGGGGAAATCAAACGAAAAAAAGATGGGAAGATATATAAGTACTATGTTTAGTGTCACAAAAGACGAGCAAAATTTTTATGAAAAAGAAGAATAAAAAAATCGTAAATGCCTCTCTCTGCACAGATACGCTTTGGAAAGGAGGTTTTTTTAAGGACGGGCATTCGTTACAAGAGGTTTCGGAACGTATAACAAAGAAGTGGGGGCACAATTTTTCTCCGGTTGATGTAAGCAAGGCGCTTACTAATGCGTCATTTCTTAGGCGTACGGGAAAGTGCTGTTCATTTCGATATGTTCAAAAAATTAGTCCT
This sequence comes from Minisyncoccota bacterium, assembly GCA_023129575.1. Taxonomy (GTDB): domain Bacteria; phylum Patescibacteriota; class Minisyncoccia; order Phycocordibacterales; family UBA12079; genus JAGMBS01. The sequence goes on along the minus strand of JAGMBS010000010.1, from coordinate 12,771 downwards.
GTGAGTAAAAAGGTTGCGAGCATAGAAGAAGATTTATTTTCAGAAGAGTTTATTAGTAAGCTTGGTAAAAATTTTGGAACTGAACTCAATGATCTCCGTTTAAATTTTGGTACAAGTGGAACGTGTACAGCTTTTCTTCTACGTAAGATTTTAGAAAAATTGATTTACATTGTTTTTGCACAAAACGGCATCGGGGCAAAGATTGAAGACAAAAGTTTTCCTGGTGGTTTGATGGGTCTTGAGAAAATGATAAACATTGCGGCAAAAGAGAAAATCAAAGGAATCCCAATTCTAACACCTAAAACAGCTCAAAAAATTAAGGGAATTAAATTTCTTGGTGATGTTTCTGCACATAATCCTTTGGCTAATGTTGACACGGAAACTATAATGCTACAGGTACCATATATTATTACTGCCTATAAAGAACTTGTCGCACGATTATAATTTGTCCGACAAAAAACAGAATAAATGGTAAATGGGGTCAGCCCTCTTTTATTTACACCGCCCAATTCACAATCTCTTAATCTCCCAAAACTTAACTCAAAAAACCCCCGCCAAAACAAAAATTGAGAGGTGTTGCCTCTCAATTTTTCAATCCCGTTTTTTCTTGTTTTTCACTCCTCCCCAACGGCTCAATGGGTTGAGCCATTGGGAATTTATAAAATTGCCGTAGTTGGACTACGGCAATACGGCAAGGGCGGAAAGCGAAGCTTTCCGCCCGTTGCTTTTTCTCTCATTTGCTTTTGCCCGTTGTGATATAATAAAGGAATAAAAATTAAGAAGATAAAATTATGGAAAAAGTGGAAGAAATTTTAAATATTCCCGAAGAGACGCAAGCTATCGAGTTTAAGCGTCTTGAAGGTAAAAAAGTTGTAAAAAAGACTATTCAAACAATCGTGGCTATGGCAAATACAGATGGTGGAACTATTATTTTTGGAATTGATGATCCAGAAAAAACACAGTTAAAAGGATTTGACAGAATTTTTGGTATTGAAGAAAATAAAGAATTGGTTGATGAAATTTTTCAAGAAATAAAAAGGATTATTCCGCCTATTTCTAATTTGAATCCAAATTTAATTAAAATATCAGATGACAAGACAATAGCGCTTTTAAACATATCTAAAGCAACGGAATCTTTTTATTCAATAGATGATCGGGTGTGGATTCGTTTGCATAAGAGTAATAAAAAATTAATTCCGCAAGAAATTGTAAAATTTAGTTATGCAAAAGGTTTTGAAAAAGCAGACAAAGAGTTGGCTGATGTTAGTTTTGAACTTCTTCAAACAAGTTTTTTTGAAGATTGGCGTAAAAATAGAAAAATTACAGAAGGGAAAATAGAAGATATTTTATTTCAAACAGGATTAGCTAGGAAGAATAATAATAGCCAACTAAACCCTACAAGAGCGGCAGTGTTGTTATTTGCGCAGTTTCCTGCAAATTTATTGGATACAAAATGCGCAATAAGGATTATCCAATTGCGTGGCACAATTGAAAAATTTGGAGAAGCGCCAAATTATTTAGGAAACCCCAAAACTATAGGAGGACCAATAATTGATATTATAAGAAATACCCAAGAATATGTGCTTAGTCTTTTGAAATCTGGTGTTGTAATCCGTTCAGGGTTTATAAATACTTATAAAATTCCAGAACGAGCAGTCAAAGAAGCCATTACGAATGCGGTTATTCACAGAGATTACCACCTAAAAAGAGATATAGAAATAAGAATTTTTGAGGATAGGTTGGAAATTTTAAGTCCAGGATTGTTTCCATATAATATAACCAAATCAAATATTGGATATGTCCGATCTGATGGGGAAAGAAATAATTTACTGGTTGAACATTTGCGAGAATTTCCTGAACCGCCAAATCTTAATTTAAATGAAGGAGTGCGCGCCATGAGAATAGAAATGAACAAGAAAAATCTTTACCAACCAATATTTTTTACTTATCCAATGTATGAGGATTCTGTAAATGTTGTTTTTCTGAACGAGGAACAACCAACAGAGTGGGAAAAGATTAAGAAATATTTGGAAGAAAAGAAATATCTTAATAATAAGATAGCTAGAGATATCACAGGGGTAGTGCAAACTCATAAGATGTCGCGTATGTTTAGAAAATGGGTAGAGAAAGGTTTACTATTGAAAATAGAAGCTAAATCTCATAATCCTAAAGATGTAAAGTATAAATTGGCAAATATTGAGGAATTACAAAATATTTAAAAAACATCTCTCTTTGCAAGGGTAAATATTAAGAGATTTTAAGGGGTTAATTTTATGGAGTAAAATAGGGTTTTCTTTGCAAAATTAAAGAAAATGTGGTTTTTCATTATCATATCCTAAAACTCTAAAACAACCCTCCGTCAAAACAAAAACAGCAAGGAACGGGGTCGGCCACCTTTTTACAAAAAAACAATTTCTTCAAAAAAATTGAGAGGTTTTGCCTCTCAATTTTTCAACCCCGCCCCTTTTCTTAAAACTTGGACATACTATGTCCAAGTTTTAAGTTTGCGGTTATTTTTCTATTTTTCTCTGATTAACTCAACGGGTTGAGTTAATCAATTGCGTAAATACAAAGAGGCGAAAAGCAAATAAATTAAAAATTATTCCGTGAATTTTTCTTTTAGATAGTCCTTTAATTCGGGAATTTTTAGGCGGTCTTGCTTCATTGTGTCGCGGTCGCGGACGGTCACGGACTTGTCGTCCAGGGAATCAAAATCATAAGTGACGCAATAGGGCGTGCCGATTTCATCTTGCCGCCTGTATCTTTTTCCGATTGATTGGGTTTCGTCGTATTGGCAGACAAATTCGCTTTTGAGATTATCAAAAATTTCTTGGGCGGGACGGGTTAATTCCTCCTTTTTAGACAAAGGCAAAATCGCCACTTTCACCGGCGCGATATGTTTTGGAAATTTAAGAACAATTCTTTTTTCGCCGGCAACTTCTTCTTCGGTGTACGCGGATAAAATCGCCACGAGCAAACTCCGCTCCACTCCAAAAGTCGGTTCCAAAATATGCGGAATAAACCGTTCGTTCTTTTCTTGGTCAAAATATTCAAGTTTTTCATTGGAGAATTTGGAGTGCTGGGTTAAATCAAAATCGCCGCGATGGGCTAAACCGAATAATTCCTTAAAACCGAACGGAAATTTATATTCAATATCAACCGTCTTGCGGGAATAATGCGATAATTTTTCTTTGGGGTGCTCAAATCTTCGTAAATCTTCTTTCCGGGCGCCCAATTCCATTATGAATTCTTCCTGTTGTTTCAGCCAATTCTCAAACAACGGCGGCCAGTCCGTTTGGGGGTGAATAAAATATTCTATTTCCATCATCTCAAATTCGCGGAGGCGAAAAATAAAATGACCCGCCACGATTTCATTTCTGAACGCCTTGCCGATTTGCGCGATGCCGAACGGCAATGTCATTCGCGTGGAATCTAAGATATTTTTGAATTCAATAAAAATCGCGCCCGCCGTTTCCGGCCTTAAATAAACATCCTCCTCAATACTGTTTATTTGGGTCTTAAACATCAAATTGAAATCCTGGACAGCAGTCCAATTCGTCTTCCCGCAATTCGGACATTTAATTTTTTCTTTTTTTATTAATTCGGACATTTGCTCGTTTTGGCCTTCCAAGTCCTGTCCCAGCGCGTCCGCCACAAGATGGTCCGCGCGAAATCTTTTTTTGCATTCTTTACAATCCACCAGGGCGTCCCGAAATCCCGCCGTATGCCCGGACGCCTCCCATAATTTCGGATGCAATAAAATCGGACCGTCCATTCCCACAATATCGCTCCGGTCTTGCACAAATTTTTTCCACCACAGTTGTTTGATGTTGTTTTTCAATTCCGCGCCCAAAGGCCCGCAACTGTAAGTTCCCCCCAGACCTCCGTAAATTTCCGAGCCCTGATAAATAAATCCCCGCCGTTTGCACAAAGACACGATTTTTTCCATAATTTTATTTTTTTCCGCCATAATATTATTAAATTAATCTCTTAATTATTCCCTGACCATTTCGTCGCCCAAATTAAAAAGGGGTTCGGTGCTGAAACGGGTGGTCACCGGCCGGACCGCGTATTTTAACGGCTCGCCGGTCCAATTATCCCGCCCGCTTACATAAATATCATCCGCTAAAACCGGTTCGTAACCAACCTGGCTCAAACTGGGCAAAAGCGCCACTTGAAAACTGACTTCTTTCGCCGCGGTGGCTATCCCTTTGCCGGTTTGGACATTTCCGACTTCCCAAATTATTTCTCCTCCCACTTGATTAAACGAGATATTTTCGGAACTCGGATTGCTTACGCCCAGCCAACGAACATACGACGGCAAAAACGCCTGCACTCGGGCGTCAGAAATATCATTGGCCGTATTGGTAACCGTCCAGATAATAGTGTAAGTTGTTTCTTTATCCGCCCGGGGCGGGATAGGGCCGCTGTTCTCAAAACTGCCGGCGGAATAAAGCGTTCGCGCCGTCAAAAGCAAATCTGAATTTATTTTAACCTTTTTGACGAGAACCGCGCTCACTTTTTCAACCGAATCATTGTCTGACAGCCGATTTCCGCTCGCGGTTACTTCAATCGCGATTTCAGGATTTTTTAGCCCGGAATTGGAAATAAAAGACAAAGCGCGCGGGGAAAAACTGAAACTGAAATTTCCACTCGTCCCCGGGTTCAAAAGTTCCAATTGCGGGCTATTTTTTTTGTCCCATAAAATTGTGTTATCAATGGAACTATAAAAACCTTGGGGCGAGGAAACGGAAGATTGATTTAACACAAGTCCGTTTAAGCGAACCGTAACTTTCCCGTCGATTAATCTAACCGGCAAATTATTTGACCAAAGAATGTCGGCTCGGATATTTTTTCCGCTGGCAGTGATATACTCGGGACCGTAATCGCCGTTGAGAACAAGCTCCAAACCAATCAGCGCTTTTTTAATAAAAATAGATTGCTCGGCGGCAATTAAGACAGCCCTAATTTCATTTTCATTCGCTTTGTCCCGCGCGCCTCCGGAAAATCTAAAAAATCTTTCCTCTTCATCTTGTCCTTCCAAGACACCGGTAATCTTCAGAGTCCGGCGAAAATTCGGCGGCAAATCCCCCAGTTCCCAGACATTATCTTTATAAATCGGTTTCAAATTGGAACCCTTAAAATCAAAACCGAACGGAAAATCCGCCCGCACCAGAAAATCTTTCACAAGATTATTGGAGTTGGAAAATATATCCACCGAGAATTCAAATTCCTGCCCCGCCGTTACTTCCGTGGGAAAATTAACGGTCAAACCGACCGGCGCCGAATCTATTAAAACCTCATACTTCCTTTCTTTAAAAAAAATCGCGTTGGAACCTTGGGCGCGATATTCAATCGTGACAATAATGTCTTTTTGGTCATTGTCACACCCGAACAAAGACGACTTGAACAAACTGGTCACGCTGCCGCCCGCCGGAATTGTTCCCAGTGACTTTCTCACTTGCGTTAATTCCGTAAAACTGCCGTCCGTTGATAATACGCCTTTCGGATACTCTATTATTAAATCCGCCAGTTCCAGATCAAGAGAATTATTATTTTGAATAGTTACCTGAAAGGCCAGTTCTTCGCCTCCACCTATCGCCGAGGGTCCATTTATCGAAATATCCACATTTTCGGTGGAAATAATATTCACCCCGCCGTAAAACACATAAACTGCCACCCCTAAAGAAACCAAAAAAAAGCAGACGGAAAAAACTAAAAGTTTATTAAAAAAAGACATTTTCTCTTTTGGTTTTTTTTTGAACTGTTCAATCTTTTTATCAGCGGCGGGTTGTTTTTCCCAGTTTTCTCCGATTTGAAATTTTCGCGACCGAAGCCCGATTATTTTCTTTCTCAGCCCCTGTTTTTTTCTTTTGTAAAGGGATTTTTTAAGCCGCTCAATCCCGGACCGCTTATTTTTTTGAACCCGACTATCCTGTTGGATTTGATTAAAATTATTCACAACTAAAGTATAGCATCAAGCGAAAGCAAACAAAAGAGAAATAATCCAAGGTTACCAAAGATGGGTGGCGGCTAAAGCGTTGTTTATGTCGCGGATAGCGTCCGGTTTTATTTTATTCATTTCGTCCAATAAAGCCCTGTCGCATTCAAATGATTTTAGGAAGTTTTTATAGACCGCCCGATTATTTATTTCTTTTTGTTCGTCAAAATAACCTAAATTACGCAGAATTCTGATTAAAATTATATTTTCAAAAGCGCCGATATCCGCGGAGCAAATTTGTTCTCGTTCCAAAAACAGCAACGCCTGTTTGATTATTTTATAAAGGGTCTGATTGGGACTTTCGCCCGGCAATAATTTTTTAAGCAAAATTAACATCTGAAGCGCGACAGTTAATTTTTCCGTGTCAGCGGAAAGCGAATTATAAAAATTTTGTTTGTGGGCGGCGTTGGTTATTCGCCAGATATTCCTGCCGCGGACCAAAGACAATTCCGAAAGAGAAAAATCCTGCAAACTGCAGCGCAATTTTGATTTCTGGCGCCGCAAACCCTGCGCGGCAACTTTAATAAGCCCAAAATCTTTTGTCAAAATAAAGAGATGTTTATTCGCTTCTCCAAAATTAGCGCTCCCTAAAATTATCCCCTCCGTTTGATAAATATGATGCATACGCGATTAGACAATTTTAATCTTGAAGATTAGGTTGTTAATTTTTATTTCCCGGCCGGCGGGGGCGGAGGTAAATTGGATGTCTTTAATTCCGGCGGTTTTTTTGAGTTCGGATGCAAATTTTTCTATCAAATTTTTTCCTTTTTCGTCCGTTTCAACTATCAAATTGATAATATCTTGCGGGGTTAATTTTTCCTCTTTTCTGAATTTCTGGACATTTCGCAAAAATTCTCGGAAGTCCCCTTCCGCTTGCAATTCGGGAGTAATTTCTAAATCCAATTCAACTTCGTTTTCAATTTTTGCATCAAAAACAATTTCTTTTACATTTAATTCATCTTTCACCAATTCCAATAATCCTTCTTTTCTTTTTAGTTTTTCGTTTTCTTGACCCGTTAAACTTTTAAATTTAACTGGGTTCACTTTTAGTTTGAATAAGGGCTGTCGAACTTTCACTCCCGCTTTCGCGCGAGTTTCCAATCCTAAAGAAACAATTTTTCTAACCTCCTCCATTTCTTCCAAAATTGACTTGGACGTCTCACGTCCAAATGTGGGCCTGCCCTCCGTAACTTTCTTGCCCTTCGTAGCTTCAGCGGAGAAGGGAGCGAAGGAGGGCCATTTTTCCAAATGCGCAGATTTATTTTCATCCTCAAAATTATTTCCCGTCACTTTTTGCCAAATTTCTTCCGCCACAAAAGGCATAAAGGGGGCAAAAACTTTCGCCAAATTTTCCAAAACATATTTTGTAGTCGCAATCGCAAAATTCCTGTCCTCTTCATCTCCGCCTTTGAACCTGTCTCGCGACCTTCTCAAATACCAAGTGGACAAATCGTCTATGAAATCAGAAATCGGGCGAGTGGCTTTATCCAATTCATAATTATCCATATTCTTTTCGACAGCGCCTGTCAATTCTCCCAGTCGCGCCAAAATCCATTTATCTAAAACATTTGGACTTTTACGCAAATCCACAGCGGCCGTTTTCGTCCCTTCATATAATTCATAAAAAGAATAAACATTTTTGAAACGCAAAATTATTTTCTTTAGAATTTCATCCACGCCTTTTTCAGAAAAGCTTAAATCTTCCGCCTTCATCAAAGGAGACGATAGTAAATAATATCTTAAAGCGTCCGAACCATATTTATCAACAATAACGAGCGGGTCGGGAAAATTATTTTTTGATTTTGACATTTTCTGTCCGTCTTCCGCCAAAACCATTCCGTTGACAATCACGGTTTGATAAGGGGTCTTGCCAAAAAGAGCGGCGGCCAAAACCAAAGTTGAATAAAACCAGCCCCGCGTCTGGTCCAAGCCCTCGGCGATAAAATCCGCCGGAAAACCAATGTTTTTTTCAGGATTAAAAATCTCCAAATTTTCAAAAGGGTAATGTTTGGAAGCAAAAGGCATTGAACCCGATTCATACCAACAATCAAAAACTTCGCCAATTATTTTCATTTTTCCGCCACAATCACAATCAAATTCAATTTCATCAATATAAGGTTTGTGCAAATCCAATTCATAATTCCTATTATGAGGCAGCAGCGTAAAATCAATTTCTTGCCATTGCGCGTTTGCGGGCAAACCTTTTTGTTTTTTCAATCTGACCGTTTCTTGAACATTCAACGCTTGCCCCGCCGCTTCCAACAGCCATAATATATTTTCATGGGCGACTATTAAAATATTTTTCTGGGAATATTTTTTGTCTATATCAGATAAAAATTCACCTGTTCTTTTTTTAATCTCATTAAAATTTTCGCCCTGATCCGGCGTCTTTGTAAATTTTTCTCCATCGTTTTCAAAAAACGCGCGGTATTCCGAGCAGGACTTGCCGCCAAGAGCGCCATTGTTTATTTCTTGTATCCGGTCGTCTTCAACAATTTTTGGGGTGTCCAATTCTTTCGCCAAAATTTCAGCCGATTCCTTGGCGCGAATATAGGGAGACGAAATAATTAAATCAATTCCTTTATTTTTTAATTCTTGAGCTGATTTTTTAATTTGCTCTTTACCTCCTTCAGTTAAATGATAACCATCATTTTTATTCTTAGAACAAACCTGTAAAATATTATTTTCCGCCTCGCCGTGGCGAATTGTGAAATATCTGTTCTGGCTGCTATTCTCTTTTATTTCTTTTTTGATTTCCTCAACGGAACCGATAATTTTTGTCTCGCCGCATTCCGCGCATTTCCAAACCGGCAAAGGCGCGCCCCAATACCGCGACCGCGAAATCGCCCAGTCCCGCATTCCCTCCAGCCATTTTCCAAAACGGCCGTCTCTGATATCGGACGGCACCCATTTTATTTTTTTATTTTCCGCGATGATTTCATCTTTGATGGCGATCGTTTTCAAAAACCAGGACGAGGTCGCGTAATTTAACAAGGGTGTCTCGCATCTCCAACAATGCGGATAAGAATGTTCTATTTTTTCTTTCGCGAATAATAAATTTTTGCCGGCCAGATATTTTATAATTTCAATATCCGTGGATTGATGATTGCCTTTCGGTTTAACCGGCAAACCGGCAAAATCTCGAACTTCCGGCTTAAATTTTCCTTCCAAATTAACATTCTGGACAACCGGAATATTTTCTTTGCGCGCCAAATCCAAATCGTCCGCGCCAAATGCCGGGGCAATATGAATTATGCCCGTCCCTTCTTCCATATTTACAAAATCGGCGCCGTAAATTTTCCACGCATTTTCTTTGTTTTCAAATTCTTCGTCCAAGTAATAATCAAAGACCGGTTTATATTTTTTGCCAATTAAATCTGAACCTTTGAATTCTTTAATTATTTTATACTCATCATCTTTCAAAACATCAGCCAATCTCTCTTTCGCAATAATGTAAAATTCATCTGTTGTGAATTTTGGATTTTGGTCATTTGAACCTGCCTCGCCGGCAGGCAGGTTTGTTTGTGTTTTGGAATTTGTTATTTGGAATTTGCTATAAACAATATCTTTGTTTATAGCTAATGCTGTATTCCCAGGAAGTGTCCACGGGGTGGTCGTCCAAGCGAGGACAAAAGTGCCCGGCTCACTTGCCCTGTTAGAAGTAGGTTTCTTTAAACCGTTAGTTCTGATAGGGTCCAATTCAAATTTTGCAATCACCGACAAATCTTTAATATCTTTATATCCTTGATTAACTTCAAAATTTGAAAGAGTCGTTCCGCAGCGCGGACAATAATGCATTGACTTAAACCCTTCGTAAATTAAACCTTTCTTAAAAATTTCCTTAAACGACCACCAGACCGATTCCGTATAATTCGTATCCATCGTGCGGTATGGATTTTTCATATCCACCCAGCGTCCCATACGCGGAATTATTTTTTCCCAATCATTGGCGTAATAAAGAACTCTGCTGTTCGCCGCTTCATTAAATTTTTCTATGCCGTAGTCCTCAATGTCCTTTTTGGTTTTTAGATTTAATTCCTCCTCCACTAAGTTTTCCAGCGGCAAGCCGTGGCAGTCCCAACCCCATTTTCGCCGCACTTTTTTGCCAAGCATTGTCTGGTATCTTGGCACGGCGTCTTTAATTGTCCCCGCCAAAATATGCCCGTAATGAGGCAGACCGGTCGCGAAAGGCGGGCCGTCGTAAAAAACAAAGTCGCCCTGCGGCGCGTCTTTTTGGACGGACTTTTGAAAAATTTTCGCCTGCCGCCAAAATTCCAAAACCTCTTCTTCGTTTTTTGCCGTCTCCGACTTGGAAGCTAAGCTTCCAAGTTTTTGATTTTTTTGTTGATTGTTTTTTTCTTTCATAAAAATAATATTATCACAAAAATTATATTCTTTCTAACTAATACAAATAAAAACCCGAAAATTGTCTGGCGACAATTTTCGGGTTTTTTGGCTAAAGAACTAAAAACTAAATCCGCCGTTCCGGAAAAGGATCATTTTCCATTTTCTTTAAATCCCGTCCGCAACAGCGAGCACCTTCTCCGCATTTTCCGGAGATAACGCAAGGGACGGTAAACATCCCCAGCAAGGGCGATTGTTCTCCGATCTGTTTCCGCAGAAAACGAGCGAGATGGTAAATTTCCTCCTGCGCGCACCAGCAGAGCCGTTTCCCCAATTCGTGAGTGGCAGCATTATAGGAAGCGTCTTTCCCGTATTTCACCATCGCTCCGTAAGGAGCTAAAGTTGTCGCCAATGAAACAGGCAAATCCCGGCTGAGTTCCAACCAATGATTAAGTATTTCAGCCGCTTCTTTTTTCAGTCCCAAACTATCGGGAATAGGCGGCAAATAAAAATTACCGGAAAAACCCGGCTGGCTCCGTCGAATAGTCCGATGCCGTTGGTCCTGTCCCATTGTGGCGACAGAAATCTCAATAAGAGTTTTGATTCCTTCCACATTATTTACCATATATTTAGGCAAAAAATGAAGTAAATCAACCGGGTGCAGATCCTGCGGTTCCGGTTTTACAAAGAATCTCTCGTCTCCTTTAGAAACAAGATGGAGTCGAGGTTTTGTTAAAACACCTCTATGCCGCCTACCGGAAAAAAAATCAACCGAAACATCTTCTCTTACTCTTTTTTCAACAAACAAAAAAGAAAGTTCCGGCCATTTATCCACAACCAAATTTGCCATTTGTCTGGTCACTTCTTTCATAATAGGCGACCAAGCCGACCGATACAGTGCCGTCAAAACAGAGAGATTGATTGTGTATTCCAGAGCCGTCGGGAAAATAATCGGAACAAAAACCCTTAATTGTTCTTGCGCGATTTTGGGAGCGTTTTGTTGCCGATATTTTTCGTTGGCATTTGGCCGTTCAATCCGGATGAATTCATCCGCTCGCAGAGTAGCTTTCTGAATATTTTCAGAATAAACATTAAGGGCTGATTTAACATAATTCACAATGCTTTCTTTTTGGTCAAATCCGATAGCCCAATGATCAAGATACTTCACAATTCGTCGGTAGTTGGGATTAGAAAACATTTTTCCGCAAAAACGCCCGGACCTTTGACTGGTATTATAAAACGGATTAGCCAGGTGAAGTCCAAAGGTTACATCTCCTACAGAAATTCCTTCAATAAAGAAGGAGAAATCCGTGTGCTGCATTGTGGTGTGGTGTCCTGTTTTAAACAGGGCATTTTCCACATTGATTTTCTTTCCCCACTCGGGCATTTTTTCCTGATAACAGGATAAGGCCGCGTGGGAAATCGCCTCAATCGGGTTCTGAATTTTCCAATTCATTAAATAAACTTTCATTTTAAACCTCCTTTTAGATTAGAAAAATGTGTTTAGAATTTTTTGGATGTCGCGCCAAACTTTTTCCTCGCTTTGTTTCGCGTCAATAACGCAAAAGCGATGCGGTTCTTGTTTCGCTAAACGCAAATACCCCCGCCTCAAATTTTCGTGAAAAGAAAATTTTTCGTTCTCAAAGCGCGCTTGGGTGTAATCGCGTTTTCCATTGATGATTTGATGCCAAGCGCGAGACAAACCAAGACCGATTGGCAAATCAAGCAAAAAAGTAATGTCCGGAATTGGAACATCAAATAATTGATGAAGCCCCGCCAAATCCACTTTCAGATTTCGCGCGACGCCTTGGTAGGCAAAAGTCGAATCAAGATATCGGTCGCAAATGACAATGTCCCCCCGATTTAACGCGGGGGTAATAATTTGCTTGATATGTTGCGTTCGGTCCGCCAGAAAAAGAAATAATTCCGCTTCCGGCGCCAGAACTGTATTATTTGTTGATTTGAGAATTTGACGAATTTGCTTTCCAATTTCCGTTCCGCCCGGCTCGCGAGTTATAACCCACGGAAGTTTTTTAGGTTCAAAAAACATCTCCGCCATATTCATCATTTGAGTTGTTTTTCCCGCGCCTTCGCCGCCTTCCAATGTGATAAACAGCATAATCATCCTCCTTATGTAAGGGTTGTGTTTTTGTTGTTTCGTTTATATTTTCTGTTGTCAACGGACAATCTGCCGCTGACTATACCTGAAACGAGACAAAATTTCAAGTCCGACGAACGGCTCAACGGGTTGAGCCGTTCGTTTCTTAAATCATAAATCCTATATCTTAAATCAGGAATTAAAAAAGAAAAAATCGCAAAGCGATTTTTTCTTTTTTTTCTTAATACTTAATACTTGATACCTAATACCGATTAAATAAAACAAATAAAAAAATCTGCCAAATGGCAGATTTTTTTATTTGTTTTAT
>JAGMBS010000001.1 GCA_023129575.1 Minisyncoccota bacterium | reverse complement strand
GGTTTAACTTTATATTTTTTTTAGTTAAGGCGTCTATCAATTTGCTGTAAGACCAACCCAATCCTCGAATGGCGGCGTTTATTCTCACTTGCCACAAGCGCCTGAAATCGCCTTTCTTCTTGCGGCGATGCCGAAAAGCGTGCATTGCCGCGTGAATAACCGCCATTTTTGCCTGCCGTTCTTTGGTAGAAAGACCGTAACGGTAACCTTTGGCTGATTTAAGGATTTTTCGCCTTCTTTTTAATGAAGTTGTTCCTCTTTTAACTCTTGTCATGATTTAGTTGGTTAATTATTTGGTAAATTAAGTGTTAGGAGAAAAATTTGCTTCGCAAATTTTTCTTTGTTTTAACACTCTTGTTTTTTTAATGAAGTTGTTATTTTCTCGGTAAAAATCGGCGGATAATTCTGTTTGATAATTTCAAAACGGTATTTCTTTTTTTTCTCATAGTTAAAGAGCCACTTTTTTTGGCGTTAAAATGGCATTGCCCCGGTTTCCGCGCCAAAATTTTTCCTTTTTTGGTAACCCTGAGCCGTTTCGTGTATGATTTATTTGTTTTCATTTTTGTTTCTCCAAAATTACAGTCAAGCCCTTGGGGCTTTTTTTCGGGCCGTCTGCTATTTTATATCCTCCCGACACCAAACGCAAAATTCGTTCCAACCGTTCTTTCAAAAAGTCCAATTTCATATATTTGGTTCGTCCGATTAAAAACAAATCCAGTTTTACCCGATTGCCTTCCGCCAGCCACGCGGATATTTTTTTTGCTTTTAAATTTAGATCGTGTTCGCCTGTGCCAATTTTAATTTGAATCACTTTTGTTTCCGTTCTTTGCGTCCTCGCTTTGGAAGCGCTCAATTTCTTTTTTTGGTCGTATTGAAATTTACCGTAATCCGTTATTTTGACAATGGGCGGTTTAGACGCCGGTGAAATTTCAATCAAATCCAAGCCGGAATTAATGGACAATTTCAAAGCGTCAGCGGTAGACATCACACCCAAATTTTCCCCTTTGGAACCGATTACTCGGACCTCGGGAACTCGTATTTGATTGTTAATTCTTACAAATTTATTCAAATTAAATTAAAAATATGGTTTAATAATGTAGCATATTTATATCACAAACGCCTTTCAAAATCAACTTTTTGTTTGGAGGTTGAAACAATTTATGTCATACTACTGACAATTATTAGTTTAATCATTAAATTAAAACTATGTTTCTAAAATTAATTTTATTTAATCCTTTTTATCTTATTCCCGCTCTCATCGCGGTGGCGGTTTTGTTTTTACGGCAAATCAATCAATACGAAAGAGGGGTGATGTTCACTCTCGGGAAATTCACCGGCATTAAAGAACCGGGCTGGCGGATTGTTGTTCCGATATTTCAGTCCCTGCGAAAAATTGATATCAGAACTAAAGCGGTGGATGTGCCGGACCAAGAAGCGATAACCAAAGACAATATTCCCGTGCGGATTAACGCGGTTGTTTATTATCGGATTATGGACGCGTCCAAGTCGGTTTTGGAAGTGGAAGATTATTATTACGCCACTTCTCAAGTGGCGCAAACCACGATGCGAAATTCAGTGGGTGAAAGGACTTTGGACGAATTATTGCAAAAACGAGCGGAGATTGCCGAGCAGATAAAAAATCGGGTGGATAATTTAACCGACCCTTGGGGGATTGATGTGGAGTCGGTGGAATTGAAAGATGTGATTATTCCGGAGGATTTGAAAAGGACGATTTCCAAAGAGGCCGAGGCGGAAAGGGAAAAACGGGCGGTTATTATCAAAGCGGACGGCGACAGAATTGCGGCGGATAATTTGGCGGAAGCGGCGCGGAAATTAAACGCGGTTCCGGGCGCCTTGCATTTGCGAACTTTACAAGCGATTAACGACTTAAGTTCCGATCAATCCAATACGACCGTTTGGATGGTGCCGATGGAAGTGCTAAAAGCATTGGAAGGATTTAGGAAAAGCGATAATTAAAAGTGATAAAAAACTCGAAACAAGTTTTTCCAAACAGAACATATAAAATTTCAAAGCCCAAAATCCAAAGTATTCCAAATCAAATCCAAATGACAAAATCCAAAACTCTTTTTGACATTTGGTTTTTGGATTTGATTTGAGCAATTTGGAACAATTTGGATTTTGGTTCTTTTCGGGAACTTGTTTCAAGTTTTTTTGCAATAAGAAAATTTTGAAAATGCTAAATTCAAAAACAACATTAAGAAAAATACTTTTGGGATTTTTTTTGGGACTGACCGTTTTTATCTGGTGTGGGGTTTGGGCGGAGGAACGGAGCGGGATTTTGACGGTGGCGTTTTTGGATGTGGGGCAGGGCGACGCTATTTTTATTGAAGCGCCGGGCGGGAAGCAGGTTTTAATTGACGGCGGTCCGAACAAAAAGGTCTTGCGGGAATTGGCGAAACAAATGCCCTTTTACGACCGTTCTCTTGATCTGCTGATTGCCACTCATCCGGACAAAGACCATATTGGCGGTTTTCCGGCCGTTCTGAATTCGTATGAAGTCGCTGTCTTTTTGGAATCTGAGGTTCTCTGCAAAAATTCAATTTGCGAAAAACTGGACAAACAGATTCAAGACAAAGGAATAGAAAAGAAAATCGCGCGGCGGGGGATGGTGATTGATTTGGACGACGGTATTTATTTGGAGGTTTTATTTCCGGACAGAGACGCGACTAATTTGGAAACCAATTTGGCTTCAATTGTCCTTAAATTGGTCTATGGGGAGGACTCTTTTTTATTGATGGGAGATTCGCCCAAAGCGATTGAAGAATATCTGATTTTTTTGGATGCGGAAAATTTAGCTGTGGATGTGTTAAAATTGGGGCATCACGGCTCGCGGACTTCCAGCTCGGAATTTTTCTTAGGCGCCACAAGTCCCGAAGTTGTTATTATTTCTGCCGGAAAAAATAATAGATATGGTCATCCTCACCCTGAGGTTTTGGATATTTTGAAAAAATTTGAAGTAAAAATTTTGCGAACGGACGAAGATGGAACAATTATAATTAAAAGCGACGGGGCTGGATTTTTGGGAGAATAAATTATGTACAATATCTTAGAAAATGTAATTGGCATAAAATCGCTTCTCTGGCGGCAATTTATCGTCTATGGCGTCGTGGCCTTAATTCCCACGGCGGTGGATTTTGCTTTGCTTTATTTTTTGACGGAATTTATCGGTTTTTATTATATGTATTCGTTAGTGGTTGCTTTTATTTGCGCTTTATTTGTCAGTTATTTATCCCAGAAAAATTTAACTTTCAAAAACGGCTGCCGGAGATACGCGCCCCAATTTTCCGTTTTTTGTCTGATTAGTTTGGCCGCTTTATCGCTCAACGCTTTAATTGTGTTCGGTCTGACGGAATATCTTGGCTTGTGGTATATGTTTGGAAAAGTTGCCGCCACCGCTTTGGTTTATATTGGAAATTTTTTGGCGCATAAATATGTGACTTTTGAAAAATTCGCGGGTTAATTTATGAAACATTTGATATAATGCCGCTATGTCAAAAGTAATTGTGGTCCTGCCGGCCTATAATGCCGAAAAAACTTTGGAAAAAACGCTCAAGGAGATACCGGCGGATTCTGTTGATGAAATTATTTTAGTGGATGACGGCAGTAGTGACAAAACGCTAAAATTAGCGCGCCGATTTAATTTGACGGTCTATCATCACAAGAAAAATCGGGGCTACGGGGCTAACCAAAAAACTTGTTATCAAAAAGCGCTGGAAAAAGGAGCGGATATAATTGTTATGCTTCATCCGGATTATCAATATGATCCTAAATTGATAAAATACTTGGTCAATTTGATTAAAGAAAATTATTGCGATGTGGTCTTGGGAAATAGAATAAGATCCAGACAAGAGGCCTTGCAAGGCGGGATGCCGGTTTACAAATATTTTTCCAACCGGTTTCTTTCCTTTTGGGAAAATATTTTAAGCGGTTATAATTTGTCGGAGTGGCATACGGGAATGCGCGCGTATAGAAGGGCTGTCTTGGAAAATATAGATTTTGAAAATAATTCAAACGATTTTGTGTTTGACAGCCAGGTTTTGTTTCAAATTATTGAAAAAAATTATCGGATTGGAGAAATTCCCGTGCCGGTTCGTTATTTTCCGGAAGCTTCTTCCATAAATTTTAGCAAAAGCGTCAAATACGGCCTGCAAACTATGCTGGTCGCTTTTAAGTTTTTTCTGAAAAGGATATTTAATTTCTTAAAATGCAAATTTACATAAATAAAATTTTTTCCAAATCGTGGCAGCCCTTTGCGATTATAGCTATTTTGGGACTGTTGCTTTATTCCCAAACTTTATTTTTTGACTGGACTTATTTAGATGATAATACCTTAATTTTAAATAGTGAATTTTTTCTGAATAAATTATCTAATGTTTTTCAATCATTTGGCACGGATGTTTTCCACGCTCTTGACCAGTCCGCCTCTTATTACAGGCCTGTGCTGACTATTTCGTTTATATTTGATTATCAAATGGGCGGAATAAATCCTTTGATATATCATTTTACCAATATTATTTTGCATCTTTTATCCGCTTGCCTGGTGTTTGTTTTTTTGAAAAAATTAAAATATAAACGGGATGTTTCTTTTTTGTGGTCTTTGGTTTTTTTGTCGCATCCGGTTCTAACGCAAGCGGTCGCTTGGGTTCCGGGTCGGAATGATTCTTTGCTAACGGTTTTTATTCTGTCCGCTTTTATATGTCTCATAAATTTTTTAAGACGATCTCGGATAAAATATTTTGTTGCTCATTTATTGTTTTTTGCGATGGCGATTTTTACCAAAGAAACGGCTTTATTTGTTTTGCCCCTGTTCATTTTTTACGGGTATTTTTTTAATTCAGACACAAATAATAATAAAAAGAAACAGATTTTTATCGGTTGGACTTTAGTTTTGAGTTTGTGGTTTATTCTTAGACAATTGGCGCTTGGCGGTTCCGTGTTTGCAAATATTGGGGAGATGATAAAATCCGTTTTGTTTAATCTTCTTGCGATTGTTCAACTTGTCGGGAAAATAATTTTTCCTTTCAATTTGTCTGTTTTGCCGACCATCCAAGATACTTCTTTCATATACGGTATCAGCGCATTTATTTTTTTAATACTTCTATTTTTATTTAAAAAAAATAAACGATGGCGATATATTTTATTCGGGCTATTTTGGTTTTTATTATTTTTGTTACCCTCTTTCATTTGTCCGAATTTGGATATGATGTCATCTGATTTTATTGAGCATCGTTTGTATTTACCCATAATCGGTTTTTTTATTATTCTTATTGAATTAAATCCAATTAAAAATTGGCGTTTGAGTAGTATTTATTACGGTTTTATATTGGTGGCGCTTGGAATTTTTTGCTTTTTGACTTTTACGCACAGCGTTAATTTCAGCGATAGGTTAAGTTTTTGGCAAAACGCGGCGCAAAATTCGCCCCATTATCCGTTGGCGCGCCGCAATCTTGGAGCGATGCATTATTTAGACGGAAATATGAATTTGGCTGAAGAAGAATTTAAAGAAGCGTTAAAATTAAATCCCGCTGAAGAAATGGCTCATAATAATTTAGGTTTGATTTACAGCTATCAAAATAAATATGAGCAGGCCGAAAAAGAATATCTGAAAGAGATAGAAATAAATCCTTTTTATGGCAATGTTTATTATAATTTGGGCTTATTGTATTACAAAAAAGGCCAAATTGACGAAGCGGAACAATTATGGAAAAAAACTTTGGGCATAAATCGCGCTAATTTAGACGCTCTTTCCGGTTTGGCAAATTTATACCGGCATAAAAAAGATTATGAAAAGATGACAATTTATCTCAATGAAATTTCAAACAGAACCTTACCCGAACCGCGCTAATTTGATAAAAGTGATTAATCTTTTTTAAATCAAGCCGGCTTTTTTAAGCGTTTGATAGGCACCATTTTTGTTGATGGTTTTAAGCGCTTTGGTTGAAAGTTTGAGCGTAACGGTTTTGTCCAATTCCGGAATGTAAATTTTCTTTTTTTGCAGATTAGTATGCCGGCGGACTTTTCCGGTCGGATTGAATTGGGTGGCGCGAACCCGGTTGCTGTAACGGCCCGCCATTTTGGTTCCTTTATTTGTGATGGGACAGATTTTACTCATAGTTTTTTATATTATTTTAAACTGCGAAATATAATTAAATATGCTATCATAATAAGCGTATTTTGCAAGAGCATAAAACAATTTCGAATTATGAATTTTGAATTTCAATTCAATTTTGAATAACCGAATTTTGAATGTTTAAACATTCAGTCATTAAAACATTATTTATTCAATCAAAATTCAAAATTTTAAATTCAAAATTATTCAAAACAATACTAAAAAATGACTAAAATCAATTTGCAGACATTAACTATAAAAAAAGCGCATCAGTATTTGGTAAGCGGTGATTTTTCGGCACGCGATTTAGCGCGAGCTTATTTAGACAATATCAATCCGGATTTGAACGCCTATATTGAAATTTTTGACGATGTTTTGGAACAGGCGGATATTGCGGACAAAAAAATAAAAGATGGGACGGCAACTTTATTAACGGGTATTCCAATTGCGATTAAAAATAATATCTTAATCAAGGGCAAACGAACGACGGCCGGCTCCAAAATTTTGGAAAATTATCGCGCCGTTTATGACGCGACGGTTATTAAAAAGTTAAAAGAGGCGGGAGCGGTTTTTACGGGCGGAACGAATATGGATGAATTCGCGATGGGCAGTTCCACTGAAAACTCGGCTTTTGGCGTAACAAAAAATCCGTATGATTTAACGCGGGTGCCGGGAGGTTCTTCGGGCGGTTCCGCCGTGGTGGTTGCCGCGCAAATGGCGCTGGCGGCTTTGGGAACGGACACGGGCGGTTCAATTCGCCAGCCCGCGAGTTTTTGCGGAGTGGTTGGATTAAAACCAACTTATGGTGTTGTGTCCAGATATGGAGCAATTGCAATGGGTTCGTCTTTAGACCAGATTGGATCTTTTGGGAAAACAACAGAAGACGCGCAAATTTTATTTGATTATATTAAAGGCGAAGACAAAATGGACAGCACAACAATTCCTGATGAAATTTATAAAAAAACGCAAAAAAATGTAAAAGAAAAAATTACAATTGGTATTCCAAGACATTTTTTGAAAGAAGGTCTTGACGAGGATGTTTTAGCTAATTTTGAAGGGTCGCTTGAAAAATTGAAAGGCGCCGGTTATGAAATTAGAGAAATTGAATTGCCAAATATCAAATACGCTTTGGCTGTTTATTATATTTTAATGCCGGCGGAGGCCTCCACTAATTTGGCGCGTTACGATGGAATGAGATATGGTTATCTTAGAGGGGGTGAAAATCTTTTAGAGGATTATAAGAGGACAAAAGGAAGCGGTTTTGGAAAAGAAGTTCGTCGGCGAATAATGTTGGGAACTTATATTTTGTCGGCCGGGTATTACGATGCTTATTATAATAAAGCGGCGGCTTTGAGAGAAATTATTAAGGATGATTTTAAAAAAGTTTTTGAAAATGTAGATGCCATAATAACTCCCACCGCGCCGACGCCCGCGTTCAAAATAGGGGAGAAAGCCAATGCTCCCCTGCAAATGTATTTGGCGGATATTTTTACGGTCTCGTCCAATGTCGTGGGGGTTCCGGCAATGTCTGTTCCGGCGGGTTGGACGGAGAAAAATGGAAAAAAATTGCCTGTGGGTCTGCAAATTATGGCGCCCCGGATGCAAGAAGAAATATTATTCAGAATCGGAAAAGATTTTGAGGTTCCTTTATTAACAATATAATCTTTCCACTTTTTTCTTTCTCCTTTATACTTGTTTGTATGGAAAACATAGATTTTTTAAATATTCAACAAATTTATTATTGGATTTACCTTCTCATTAAGAATTTTTTTTATTATTTAAATCCAATTCGCTGGGCTGATATTTATATTGAATACTGGCCTTTGCTAATGTTGGTTTCCCTTTTTATTTCGGCCGTTTTGGCAGTCGGTCTTTTTTATCTGCGTCAAAAAATGAAAATCGTTTTAAAAAAAGACGCGGAGGTTTTTGACACTATTATTTCGCCGACCGTTGAGGAAAAGGGCCAGCCAATTAGAAACAAGCGTTGGGAAAGAATTTTGGAATATATTAATTCCGCTTCTCCGTCAGAATGGCGTTTGGCTATTTTGGACGCGGATGTTGTTTTAGATGAGATGATGGACAAAGCGGGCTATCGTGGCGAAGGTTTGGGCGAGAAATTAAAACAAGTTGAAAAAAGCGATTTTAATACTATTAACAACGCTTGGGAAGCGCATAAAATCAGGAATATGATAGCCCACGAGGGGTCGGATGTGATTTTAACCAAGCGGACCGCCAAAAAAGCGATTGATTTATATCGGCAAGTGTTTGAAGAGTTTAAATATATTTAGAAATTATATAGGGTTGCTAAAACAACTACCTGTTTTCAATGTAATAAAATAAAATTAGTTCAAAAAACCCTCAACAAGCTTCCCCCAAACAGAACACAATATTTTTTTCCCCTGCGGGTCTGAAAAAAATTTGTTCCTTCTCGCCCTCGCTCAATACCGAGCCCCTTGAGTTTTTGAAACAAAAACTCAAGGGGCTCGGCCCTAACTTCGCTCGGGCTCCGAAAGTCTGTTTGGCGAAACTTGTTTCGGGTTTTCTTGTTTTTTGTTTTTGTTGGTGTATAATTAGGTGGTTATCGCGGGATAGTGTAGCGGTAGCACGGGAGGCTCATAATCTCCAGGCGTTTGTTCAAATCAAACTCCCGCAACAAGAAATGCAAAAAAATGAACGGCTCAACTCGTTGAGCCGTTCATTTTTGTTTGTGTTTTTTATTCAAAAATCGTTGCAATTATGCTATATTATACTTAATGTCGATGTAGCTTAGTTGGTTAAAGCGGGCGTCTCATACGCGCCAGATCGGAGGTTCGAATCCTCCCATCGACACAATTTTTTGTCAACAATAATGGTTAGTATAATGTCCTGTCATAATGTATAATGGCAGTATGCCAATATACAAACGAGTTGATAAAAGCTTTTTTAAAAAATGGTCTCCAGAGATGTCCTATGTTTTAGGATTTTTTATGGCTGATGGATCTATTACTGTAAATCCACGAGGCGCGCATTTTATAAGTATTCAAATTTGCGACAAAATAATACTTGAAAATATGAGAGAAGTTTTGGATTCGGAACACAAGATTGCGTTAAGAAAAGGGGAAGGAAACACATCTGATATATACAGATTGCAGATTGGAAGCAAAGAGATGTGTAATGATTTAAGAAAATTAGGAATGGAAGAAAGAAAAACTTATACTATGGATTTTCCTAATGTCCCTAAAAAATATTTTGGTGATTTCGTGAGGGGGTATTTTGACGGAGATGGAAATGTATGGTCAGGGTATATTCATAAACATAGAAAAACTCAAACTTTTGTGATTCGTTCTGTATTTACCTCGTCCTCGGTTGCATTTTTAAAAGAAATGTTTAGATTATTAAGGAATAAGGGTCTGAAAGGCGGGAGTTTGTGCAAAAAAAAGAATTGTGGGGCTTATGACTTAAGTTTTAGTGTTAATGACTCATTATTGTTATATCACTTAATGTATGATAATCTTGAAACAAGTTTATTTTTACAGAGAAAGAGAAACTGTTTTGAAAATTTTTTGAAAAAACAAAATTGTAAACCAAAGTAATTTGCGGGTGTAGCTCAGCTGGTAGAGCGCCGCTCTGTCACAGCGGAGGTCGCCGGTTCAAGTCCGGTCGCTCGCGCAAAACAAAAGATTTAGAAGCAGAATTATTATAGTTTGTAAAAAATAAAATATGTCAAAAATAATTTATCCAAACAAAATAAGTCTTTCTGATAATCCTGAAATAAATGAACAAATAATTCAAAAAGAAATAGCGGAAAATCCATCAATTTTAGGATTGGGGGACTTGGTGTTAAAGGATACTGAAAGAATACAACCTCAAGCCGGTCGTCTTGATTTATTACTGCAAGACCCAGAAACTCAACGACGGTATGAAGTGGAAATACAATTGGGAAAAGTGGATGAAAGTCATATTATAAGAACAATTGAGTATTGGGACAGAGAAAGAAAAAGATATCCTCAGTATGATCATTGTGCGGTTATTGTCGCTGAAGACATTACTGCTCGTTTTTTTAATATTATAAATTTGTTTAATGGACATATTCCTTTAATAGCGATTAAGATGCAGGCTTCTCAAATAGGTGAAAATATAGGACTTAATTTTATAACAGTTTTGGATGAATTGGTTTTAGGAACGGATGAAGAAGATGAAGTAAAAGAAATAACTGACAGGAATTATTGGATAAAAAACGGTTCTGAAATTACTGTTAAAACTGCTGATAAAATTTTAGAATTTATACAAAGTTTTACTGAGGGATATGAGTTTAACTATAATAAGTTTTATATTGGTTTGACAAAAAATAAACGACCCAACAATTTTGCTACTTTTCGACCTAAAAGGAAATTGTTAAATTTAGAAATTAAACTGCCTTATTCGGATGAAATTCAAAAGAAAATCGATGAAAGTGGTATAAAAGATGCAGAATATTTTAAAAAATGGGGTATTTATAGATTTAGATTAGATGAAAAAGATGTCCAGAATAACCAAGTTTTTCTAACAGAACTACTTCAAACGGCATACAAAAATTCACAATAAAATTTTGGTGCATATAAATAATTAGCGGTTTATTGTATTTGAGAATATTTGTGAAGAAATAAATTATAATGCCCAGATAGCTCAGCTGGTAGAGCACTCGCATGGTAAGCGAGAGGTCAGCAGTTCAATTCTGCTTCTGGGCTCATTTGCCACCTTAGCTCAGTTGGAAGAGCAACGCACTCGTAACGCGTAGGTCGTCAGTTCGAATCTGACAGGTGGCTCAGGATGAATAATTTTTATATAATCGGAACGCCAATTGGAAATTTGGAGGATATTTCATTGCGGGCTTTAAGGATACTTAAAGAAGTAGATTTTGTGTTGTGCGAAGATACACGGGTCACAAAACGACTTTTGGCCAAATACAAAATTATGACACCGACACTCAGTTATCATTCTTTTAGCGGAACTTTCAAAACCCAAAAGATTTTGGATTTATTGGCAGAAGGAAAAAACTTGGCTTTAGTGTCGGACGCGGGCACTCCTACCATTTCAGATCCGGGCTTTCAATTGGTCGCGCAAATCAGAGAAAAATTTGGGGATGAAATAAAAAGCATTCCCATTCCGGGCGCCAGCGCGCTGATTACGGCTTTGTCCGCGAGCGGTTTGCCGGCGGACCAGTTTTTATTTTTGGGATTTTTGCCGCATAAAAAAGGCAAACAAACTTTACTGAAAGAAATTGTCAATTCCAAACGGACGGCGGTTTTTTATGAATCGCCTCATCGTGTTTTGAAAACCTTGAAAATGTTAAAAACTCAATTAGACGAGATGAATCAAATCCAAACTCGGAAAATTGTGGTTGCAAAAGAATTAACTAAAGTTCACGAACAAACTATTTCCGGAAATATCACGGAACTTATTTCATATTTTGAAAAAAATCCGGATAAAATAAAAGGCGAATTTGTCTTTGTTGTTCAAAATAAATAAGGTATAATTGCGGCAATGAAAACAATCGCGATTTTGGGGTTGGCGGTGGCTATTTTGCCATTTTTGGGTATTCCGGTTTTTTGGAAAACCATTATTTTCGTAATTTTAGGCCTTGTGATATTTGGAAGGTCTTTTTCTTGTCGTGGAGAAATTAATTCTAAATCAGATAACCGCGAGAAATCGCAAGGGCGAGTTTTTATAGAAAATTGCGATTGTGATTACCCAAATGAAGAAAAATAAAATTAAAATTTTTAAAAAAGCAATATGCGCGAGCGGTGTTTTTGTTTTTGCCTTTTTTGCTTTTTTTATTTTATCGCATACTTATTATTTTGGTTCAACAGTTGAACATTATTTAAATCAAGCGACTGTCGCAAAAGGTTTTTCCCAAGCGAAACCCGAAATTGTTTCTCATATTCAAACCCCCAAACCGGTTAAGGCGATTTATATGACGAGCTGGGTAGCCGGTGAAAAAAGTATCAGAAATCGCTTGGTAGATTTAATAGATAACACGGAACTTAATTCTGTCGTGATAGACATAAAAGATTATACGGGCAAAATCGCTTTTGAGACGCAAAATAAAAAATTGCGAAAATATAACGCTTTTGAAAATCGCATTCCTGATATTAAAGAATTTCTTGAACATTTACATAATAAAGATATTTATGTCATCGGGCGTGTTTCGGTTTTTCAGGACCCGCATTTTGTGAAGCAACGGCCGGACTTGGCCGTTAAAATTACAAAAAATGGCGCTATTTGGAGGGACTATAAAGGCCTTAGTTGGTTGGACGCCGGTTCAATTGAGGTCTGGAATTATATGATTACTTTGGCTCAAGAGGCCTATCAAATCGGTTTTGATGAAATTAATTTTGATTATGTCCGTTTTCCTTCTGATGGCGATATGACGCAAATTTATTATCCTCTCAGCGAAGACAGAGTTATTTCCGACCCGGACAAAGGCAAGTCCAAAATATTGCGGGAATTTTTTGTGTATTTAGACAATAGTTTAAAGAATACAGATGCTGTTCTGTCCGTGGATTTATTTGGAATGACCACTACGAACGGCGATGATTTGAATATCGGACAGATTTTGGAAGACGCTTTGCTATCTTTTGATTTTGTCGCGCCGATGGTTTATCCCTCGCATTATCCAAATGATTTTATCGGTTTGGCCAATCCGGCGGAACACCCGTATGAAGTGGTTAAATATTCAATGGATTGCGCGGTGGAAAAAGCGCGCCGGGCCAGCACAACTCCCAATAAATTAAGGCCGTGGTTGCAAGATTTTGATTTGGGCGCCGATTATACCGCGGAGATGGTGCGCGCTCAAATTCAGGCGGTTTATGACGCCGGCTTAAACGGTTGGATGCTTTGGTCGGCTGCCAATAGATACACGAAAGACGCCTTAAAATTGGAATAGGAGACCTGATTTTTGTTTTTATAATCCGCAAAAACCCTCAACAAACTTCCCCCAAACAGAACACAATATTTTTTTCTCCCTAACGGGTCTGAAAAAAATTTGTTCCTTCTCGCCCTCGCTCAATGATTTTGGAAAAGCCAAAATCCCTGACCTCGCTCGGGCTCCGAAAGTCTATTTGGAGGAACTTGTTTCGGGTTTTTACTCAGTTTTAATTTTATGGACTTTATAATCGTTTGACTTTATACTTGCTGTATGGATAGCGATAATCCAATTACATATTTTGCCGAAGTTGATCGCCG
Organism: Minisyncoccota bacterium; assembly: GCA_023129575.1. GTDB lineage: Bacteria > Patescibacteriota > Minisyncoccia > Phycocordibacterales > UBA12079 > JAGMBS01. Next base: position 45,269 of record JAGMBS010000001.1, on the reverse strand, counting down.
CAATAAAAGGATGCCTTTCGGCATTAAAGCGTCAGACCGGACAAACCATATTTATACTATCGGAAAAACGGGAATGGGGAAATCCACAATGCTTGAAAATATGGCGGCGCAGGACATTAAAAACGGCAACGGGATGGCTTTTATGGATCCGCACGGCAAAACGGCCGATTTGCTTTTGGATTATGTTCCCGAAGAGCGGATAGAAGATGTTATTTATTTTGCGCCGTTTGACTTGGAAAATCCGATTTCATTCAATGTTTTGGAAAATGTGGAACCCGATAAAAGACATCTTGTCGTGAGCGGTTTGATGAGCGCTTTTGAGAAAATTTGGGTGGATGCTTGGTCGGCCCGGATGCAATACATTTTGAATAATATTTTGTTAGCTCTTCTGGAATATCCGGACGCGACTTTATTGGGCGTTAATCGGATGTTGTCCGATAAAAATTATCGCCAGAAAGTTGTGGATAATGTGAGCGATCCGTCCGTCAAGGCCTTTTGGACGGATGAATTTGCCAAATACGGCGACCGTTATATGCAGGAAGCCGGCGCGGCTATCCAAAACAAAATTGGGCAATTTGTGTCCAACCCGATTGTGCGAAATATTATCGGGCAAACAAAATCTTCTTTTGACATTAGAGAAATAATGGACCAGAAAAAGATTTTGATAATCAATTTGTCAAAAGGACAAGTGGGAGAGGCCAGCGCCAATTTATTGGGGAGTATGCTGATTACCAAAATTTATTTGGCGGCGATGTCGCGCGCCGATGCTTCTCAGGAGGAACTGAATAAATTACCCAATTTCTATTTTTTTGTGGACGAATTTCAATCTTTCGCCAATAAATCTTTTGCCGATATTTTGTCGGAAGCGAGAAAATACAAGCTCAATCTGACAATCGCCCACCAATATGTGGAACAAATGGAGGAGGAAGTAAAAGCCGCCATTTTCGGCAACATCGGGACGATGATAATTTTTCGTTTAGGTTCGTATGACGCTGAAATTTTTGAAAAAGAATTTTCGCCCCAATTTACTATGGACGATATTGTCAATCTGGGTTTTGCGCAAGTTTATTTAAAATTAATGATAGACGGAATCAGTTCAACGCCGTTTTCCGCCCGGACCTTGCTGCCGATCGCCAAACCGTTAATTTCGTATAAGCCGGAAATAATAGAAATGTCGCGCAAGCAATTCACGCGGCCCAGAAGAGAAGTGGAAAAGGAAATAATGGATTGGCATCAACCGCTTGATAAAAAGCCCGTTCAAAACGAGAAACCCGCGCTGAAAAAACCGCGTCAAGATAATAATCGCATTCGTCTGAACAGTTTGCAGGGAAAGAAAAACTTCAAAACTATTGGCAATATTAAAACAGAAAAAAAAATAAGTTCCGACAGAACCCAATTGAGGGAGGCCCTGTCAAAAGCAATTCAAAATACGCAAGGGAACAGCGGAGATGAAATGAAAAAGGTATTAAATGTTCCAACCGCTAAAATAAATACTTGGCGAACGGAACATCCGGCGCGTCCGATAAATTCAGGCGGCGAGAAAAAAGAAATTCCAAAAAATGTTTTAGAAAAAATGCTTTATGTTAAAAGACCGGAAAATAAATAAATACAAAGGGCGATTGCCTGCGGCAATCGCCCTTTTCTTTCTTTTTTGCGCGCCGCTTTTTCTTTTTGCCCAAATTGAAATTACCGAGATAATGTATGACCCAGGCGAAGATGCCCTTGGCTCAAAAGCTGATGGGGGCAGGGAATGGATTGAGATTTATAATTCGGATTTGGAGAAAGTTGAAAATCTGACAGGGTGGAAATTAGTTGATAAGGACGGTGGACACCCTTTTTCAGTAATTCAGGGTAGTTTTGCGTTGGAACCTAAAGAGTATTTAATTGTGGCGGATATTAAAGATGGAGATGAGAGTACATTTTTAACAGATTGGCCTAATTTTTCTGGTACAATTCTTAATTCTAAATTTGGTTCTCTAATCAACAAAGAGAGTGGAGAGACTCTCATTATTAAAGACTCTGACTCAAAAAATGTTATTCAGGCGTCATATTTTCCTTTTGCGGAGAATAAAGATATTGGCAATTCATTTCAAAAAATAAGTGACGGAAGCTGGGGCGCTTGCGCTCCAACCCCCGGTGAAGCAACCACTTGCAATTTGCCGATTGATGGTATTGTTGTCATTGAAAAATTTTTAGAAGAAATTGACCCGCCAAGCCTTCCCGAAACTCCGCAAACTGAAAATGATAATCCAACTCCACCCGTTCCGGAATATATTGAACCGCGAATTTCCGCCCGGATTATTCCGCCGACTGACACGCCAATCGCGGGCGCGGATTTTCTTTTTGAAGCCCAGGCCTTTGGTATTCAAAACAGACCTTTGCAAAACGCAAAATACCAATGGACATTTGGCGACGGCTCAAAAGCCGCGGGGCAAAAAGTTCTGCACAATTACCAATATCCAAGTGATTATATGGCGGTTTTGGAAGTTATTTCAGGCGAATGCTCCTCTGCCACCCGTTTGAAAATAAAAGTTATTCCGTCCGACATCATTATTTCGGAACTGGGAACCAATTTTGACAATAATTTTATTGAACTTCATAATCCTTCTGCTTATGAACTTAATCTGTCTTGGTGGCGCTTAAGAGCGGACAATAATTATTGGACAATTCCGAAAAATACCATTCTTTTGCCGAAAAGCCGGATTAAATTTTCAGCCAGAATAAGCAATCTTTTTCCGCGAGAAAATAGTCAAATTCAATTACTTTACCCAAACGGGAGGTTGGCTTTTGAATATGCGGAAACAAAAAAAATTAGTCCGGATATTCCTAAGAAAACCGCCAATTTTGTTGTAAAAACCGCATTCACCCAAAATCCGCCTCAATTTGATGCGAATGCGGTTCAAAAACAGCCGATTGTAGCGGAAAATTCAAATCAAATGGCAGCAATTGCCGGCGCGGCTTTGACGCCGAATTTAACATTAGCGGGTCCGACATCGTCAAATCCAATCGCTAAACAAACTGCTAAAAAATCTCCTTTTAATAAATGGGCTTTTTCTTTGCTGGGTATTACCATAATAGCCATAGCCGGTATGGTTTTTGTCGTTAAATTGGATAAAAATGACCCAAATATCTAAAAAAATTCTTATATTTTCAACGGCTTATTTCCCGTTTGTCGGCGGGGCGGAAGTGGCGGTTAAGGAAATTACGGACCGAATATCTGATATGGAATTTCATATGATAACGGCTCGGATGGATAAGAAATTACCTAAACAGGAAAAAATTGGAAATATCACGGTTTTTAGAATTGGGATTGGACATCCAAAAATAGATAAATTGCTTTTAGCATTCCACGGCCATCGGATGGCCGGAAAATTGCAGAGGCAAAACAATTATGATATCGCTTGGGCGATAATGGCGAGTTATGGCGCTTTGGCGGCGTCCAGATTTATTTCAAAGGAAAGAAAGCGGCCTTTGCCTTCGGCAAAGGCCGCCCCCCGCTTTCTGCTCACGCTTCAAGAAGGTGACAGCCCGGAACATATTGAAAAAAGAACTCGTTTTATAAAAAAACAATTCAGAAACATCTTCAGGCGAGCCGACCGAATTCAATGCATTAGTTCTTATTTGGCGGACTGGGCGAAAAAGATGGGAGCGACTTGTCCGATTGAAGTGATTCCTAATGGAGTAGATATAAACAAGTTCAAAAGTCAAAAGTCAAAAGTCAAAAGTCAAAAATTAAGAGAAGAATTAAAGATTAAAGAAAATGAAAAGGTGATTTTGACGGTTTCACGATTGGTTAAAAAGAATGGTATTGAGGATTTGATTAAAGCGGGGCAATATCTGAATTTCCCATTTAAAATTTTAATCGCCGGCGCGGGGGAGGATGAAGAAAAATTGAAAAATTTGGCGAAAGAATTAAATCTCCAAAACAAAATAATTTTTCTTGGACATATTGACCACAGCGAATTGCCAAGTTATTATGCTCTGGCGGATGTATTTGTTAGACCTTCACTCTCGGAAGGTTTGGGAAATGTTTTTTTGGAAGCGATGGCGGCGGGAACGCCGGTAATCGGAACGCCGGTTGGCGGTATCCCTGATTTTTTGAAAGACGGCGAGACGGGACTTTTTTGCGAAGTTCAAAATCCAAAATCAATCGCCGAAAAAATCCAATTACTCCTAAACAATCCAAATCTCGCAAACACCCTCACCCAAAACGCCTCCCAATTAATTGCCCAAAAATACGATTGGAATTTAATCGCAAAAAAGATGCAGAATATTTTTGAGAAAATGATTAAATAATAGACAACATTGGGGATAAGGAAAATTTTTCTGACCTCGAGACTGGAACGGAACCTCACATGCTCGAGCTGGAAAAGAATTTAGGTGGAACCGAACGATAAAGTGAAGGTGAAACTCTTTATCCCTTGTTAAATTCCTTTTTGATTTATCAAAAAGTCGAGATTTTCGAAGAAAATTGGAGAAGTAACGATTGCTATTTTTAGAGCAGGAAAAAGCGAAAGTTTTTAGAAACTTAACCAAACTAAATTCCCAAGAAAAATTTGCCAATAATAAGTAACAGCAAAAATTACCCAAGGAAAAATATAATCTGAAATTAATTGCATTCTCTTTCTATCAACACCTATTCCAATTTTTTCCAAAACAAAAGAATAAAAAGTCATTTCTCCACGCTCTTTAGTATTAAAATTTCGTTTTGTGAAAAAATCTTCCTTAAAAACAATTAATTGAAGATAATAAATAAAAATCCCTGCCAAAATCAGTTTCCAACTTAGCCAAAAAGGAGAACTCCAGACGAGAACAATTAAAATAAATTGAACAAATAAACTGATTTTGGAATTTGTAACTTTCATATTTTTATTAATCTGTTGCTGTTTAAAAACTTTCGCAAAATGGGCGGGATTATTAATTACAATCGCTATTGGATTTAACTCGTTTTTATGCGAATTGTTTTCTTATAAAAAGTTCATTATTGCTATTCACAAGTATCTTAATACTACTGCCTAAATACCAAAAAAGCAATTTTATTGGGCGGGATTTTGCTTTTTGCCAAGAGCACACTTGACGGACGTCCGACGTCCGTCAAGCAGGTGCATTATATTCAAATATGGTATCATTAAATTGGTGAAAGGAGATTTGTATCATATTTTTAATAGGGGTGTGGAAAAAAGAAAAATTTGTCTTGATAACAAAGACCGTATTCGTTTTGTTCACAATTTAGGCGATTTTAACAGCATACATAACGCGGAACAATCTTATTTTCGCAGAAGAGCAGATAAATATTCTCTGACGGACGTCGGACGTCCGTCAGGACAAGATAAAATTGTTGATGTTATTTGTTGGGCTTTGATGCCGAATCATCCCCACATTATGGTAATGGAAAGAAAAAAAGAAGGTATAAGTAATTTTTCTAAGAAAATTTTTGGGGGATACACAAAATATTTTAATGAGCGAAATAATAGAAGCGGGGTATTATTTCAAGGGCGATCAAAAAAGGTTCTTGTAAATAAAGACGCGCAATTATTATATTTGCCATTTTATATTCATCTCAATCCTCTTGATTTATTTCAGCCAAAATGGAAAGAAAAAGGAATTAAAGATACGAAGGGAGCTATAAAATTTCTTGAAGAATATCGTTGGTCTAATTATCGCGATATTATAGGAAAAGGGAATAGTGAGTTTGCAGACGTATCAAATCGGGAACTTTTTTTGAAGATATTTCACACAAGCGGAGAAGAATATAAAAAAGAGATGGAAGAATGGATAAAAAACGAACGATATCTGACGGACGTCGGACGTCCGTCAATATAATATTATTATGAAAATTTTAATTACAACAGGAATATATCCGCCGGATATTGGAGGGCCGGCGACTTATTCAAAATTGTTATTTGACGAATTACCGAAACGCGGTTTTGAAGTGGAAATTTTGTCATTTGGCGAAGTCCGTCATCTGCCCAAAATAATCAGGCATATCGTCTATTTTTTCAAAGTTCTTAAACGGGGAAAATCAGCGGATATTATTTACGCGCAAGATCCAGTCAGTGTCGGTCTGCCGACAATGCTGGCTAATAAAATTTTGAGAAAGAGATTTTTTATTCGGATTGCGGGAGATTACGCTTGGGAGCAAGGGGTTCAAAGATTTGGCGTCAAAGACAATCTTGATGATTTTTCCGCCAAACAAAAAGGGTATTCTTTTTTTGTTCAACTTTTTAAAAAAATTCAGACCAAAGTTGCCAAAGCGGCGGATGTTGTGATAGTCCCCAGTCATTATTTCAAAACAATTATTGTCAATTGGAGTATTCAGCCGGAAAAAATCAATGTAATTTACAATGGCATAAAATTAACACCGCAAAATTTGTTAGAGACAAGGCCTCCAAGAGAGGAGAAGATTATTTTGTCAGTGGGGCGGTTGGTGCCGTGGAAAGGTTTTAAAGTTTTGATTGAAACGATGCCGGATATTCTAAAAGAAATCCCGGAAGCGAAATTGGTGATTGTGGGAAGCGGTCCTCAAAAAGAAGAATTAAAAAAGACAATTGACGGATTAAATTTACAAGGCAAAGTTATTTTAACGGGGCAATTAGAAAAAAAAGAGGTTTTGAAATATATGCGGGAAGTGGATATGTTTGTATTAAATACGAAATACGAGGGTTTCGCACATCTTCTTTTAGAAGCTTCTAATGCTATGGTTCCGATTATTACAACCAATATAGGCGGTAATTCGGAATTGATCGAAAATAATAAAGAAGGGATTTTGATTGAGCCGAATAATAAAGAAGAAATTAAAAATGCTGTTTTGAAGATTTTCAGAAACGATAATTTTAGGCAAAAAATTATTCAAAACGCCTACCAAAAATCAAAACAATTTTCAATCCAAAACACTTTGGATAATTTGGAGAAATTGCTGAAAAAATCGCAATAACCCTTATTTTTCAACCTAAACATAGCGAACGGCTCAACTCGTTGAGCCGTTCGCTATGTTATTATAGGGGTGTTTTTGATATACTGGGGAGATGAATCCCGTTAGAGAATAGGGATTTATTTTCAAACAATAGGTATTATTTAATTTTAATTAAATTTAGAGAATTTCTTTGCATAGGGGGGTTCTCTCTAACGGGATGAATATCTTAATGATAAGCGTGGACAAAAAAATATTTGACGAAAATAGCGCAGTTCGCCAGCGGATGTTTAACTATGGCATGTTGGTCAATAAGCTTTATATCATTGTCTTGAACAAAAAATCAGAAAACGCGACCCCCGGGAAAGAAATGAAAATAGCCAAAAATATTTGGATCTTTCCCACAAATTCGTCAAGTAAATTCGCTTATATGTTGGACGCTGTTAAAATCGCTTCCAAATTGCGGGACATTGATTTGGTTACCTCTCAAGACCCTTACGAAATTGGGCTGATAGCTTGGCGAATCGCCAAAAAACTTAAAACCAAATTGGAATTCCAAATTCATACCGATATTTTTAATCCTTATTTTATAAAACATTCAATTGCCAACAGAATGAGGTCCGCGGCCGCCAATTTTTTATTGCCAAAAGCGGACTGTCTCCGAGCGGTTTCAAAAAGAATTAAAAAATCTTTGCCCGAAAAACTTCAAGAAAAAACGGTTGTTTTGCCGATTTTTACGGATCTGGCGCGAATTCAACAAACCAGAGTCGGTCTAAATCTTCACAAACAATATCCTCGGTTTAAATTTATTATTTTAATGATGAGCCGTTTGGAAAAGGAAAAAAATATTTCAATGGCGATTGCGGCGATGCAAAAAGTTACAGCAATTTTTCCCAAAACCGGTCTGATTATTATCGGCGCTGGTTCGTCACGAAAGACATTGAGACGGCAGGTCAGGCGAGCCGGGCTTGAAGAAAATATTATTTTCAAAAAATGGACGAATGACCCGCTCACATATTACAAAACAGCCGATCTTTTTCTCTCAAGCTCGGATTATGAGGGCTACGGGCTTTCTTTGGTGGAGGCGATTGCTTCTCATTGTCCGGTTCTGACTACTAAGGTCGGCATAGCGGGAGAGATATTAAGTAGCAATAATTCGCTCCTGTGCGATGTTGGCGACCGGGCCTGTTTTGTTCGAAATCTCGTCAAAGCCCAGCAATATCCGGCGCTTTTGTCTCAATTCAAAGAAAAGGCCTACACAGATCTCGTTCAAAAAACATACCGGACCGAAGGAGAATACCTAAACGCCCTGCAGAAATCCTGGTTTGATACTATAAACAAAAAAGTCAAGTTAAATTAATGAAATTATTAATACTAACTCAAAAGGTGGATAAAAATGACGATATTCTTGGCTTTTTTCACGGCTGGATCGCTAAATTTGCCAAATATTGCGAAAAAGTGACCGTCGTTGCTTTGGGAACGGGCTTACCCTGTGAAATATCGCAAAGCGATAATTTTTCTAAAAGAAAAACTATTTCACAGGGGAACTATGATTTGCCGCAGAATGTGAAGGTACTTTCTTTGGGTAAAGAAAGTACCAGCCAAAAGTCAAAAGTCCATAAAGTTAAAAGTAGACAAAAATACATTTTCAATTTTTATAAATATATTTGGCGAGAACGAAAAAATTATGACACCGTCTTTGTTCATATGAATCCGGAATATGTTGTTTTAGGCGGATTATTTTGGAAAATTTGGCGGAAGGAAATCGGCCTGTGGTATCTGCACAAAGCGGTAAATTTAAAATTAAGAATGGCCGAGAAATTAGCCGATATTATTTTTTCCGCCACGCCCGAATCTTTCCGCCTCCAAACTAAAAAATTAAAAATAACGGGGCACGGAATAGATTTGAATAAATATAATTGTGAAGCGGGGCGGCAAAACAAATTTGATGTTTTGTGCGTTGGCAGAATAAGTCCGATAAAAAATCAGAAACTTTTAATAGAAGCGGTTGATATTTTAGTTAATCAAAAAAATCAAGAAAATTTGAAAGCCGTATTTGTCGGCGGAGCTTCGTCGGATAAAGACAGGATTTATCGGGAGGAATTGAGAAAATTAGTCAAAAATAAAAAATTAGAGAAAAATATTTTTTTTGAAGGCGCTGTTCCGAACACGGAAATTGTCAGATATTATTGCGGCGCGAAATTAAGCGTAAATTTATGTCCGACCGGCGGAGCGGATAAAGTTGTTTTAGAAGCGATGGCCTGCGAGTTGCCGGTTATTGTATTGAATAAAACATTTCAAAATATTTTGCCTCGCGAATTTATTTTGAAAAACGCAGACCCGAAAGAATTGGCGGAAAAGATAGTGAAAATTTCAAACGAGAACAAACCGCAAACCGAATTAAGACGAGAAATTATCAAACGCCACGGATTGAACAATTTAATTAAAAATATAATAAATTCATATTATGCTTAAGGATTTAATTAGCTTAAAAAAATATTTATTATCGTTGGCGATAAGATCTCGCAAGGCGGGTGTTTTAATGTATCATTCGGTGAGTAATGACAAAAGATTTTTTACGGTTGCGTCCGTCAATTTTGAAAAACAATTAAGATTTTTGAAAAAGAAAAAGTTTAATGTAATTAAAATTGGTGATTTAGTTAAAACTATTCAAGATAAAAAACAAATGTTGCATAAAACGGCAGTTTTGTCATTTGACGACGGCTATCAAGATAATTATTCCGTTGTTTTTCCTCTTCTTAAAAGATATAATTTCCCAGTCACAATATTTTTAATTACGGATTTAATCGGGCAGGAAGGATATTTGAATTGGGATGAAATTAAAGAAATGCAACAATCAGGATTTGTAAATTTTGGCTGCCACACACTAAGCCATCCAAAATTAAATCAAATTTCCAAAGAGCGATTAAGAGCGGAACTTACGGAAAGCAAACAAATTATAGAAAAACAATTGGGACAAAAATGCGATGTTTTTGCTTATCCAAGCGGCTGTTTTGACAATTCTGTCGTTGCAATGGTCAAAAACGCCGGATATCAGGGGGCATTTACCGTCCGGGAGGGGGCAATCGGCTTAAAAAATAATATATTTTTGTTGCCGCGATTATCAATTGACAGTTCCACCACATTTTCTCAATTTTTAGGCAAAATTTCCGGATTGCAATTTATCAAAGGAAGAATTTAATAAATTAATCAGTTTTTATGATAAAAGACATACTAAAAGGAAAAAGTTTGGGACGGATATTGATGAATAAATATTGTCAAAAATATTTGGGTGCAATTTCCGGCAAGACTATCGATTTTGGAAGTGGAAAAAATCCTTCTTATATTAAATATTTAAAAAAAGACATTAAATTGACGCGAACAGATTATAATAATAACAAAAATCCGGATTTGGTAATTGATTTGAATAAAAAGATTGAATTAGGCGACGGGTTATTTGATAATGCGATTTTTTTGAACACAGTGTATATTTTAGAAAATCCGACCAGTTCCTTAAAAGAAATTTATCGCATTTTAAAACCTCGAGGCAAATTATTTATGACTTTTCCTCTCGTTTTTAACGAAGCGTCGGAGCCGGTTGATTATTGGCGCTGGACTTCTCAAGGGATAGATAAAGTTTTGCGTCAAGCAGGTTTTGAGTATATTAAAAAATACAAAATTGGAGAAAGATTTAGTTGCGCGATTAGTTTGGCAAATCCTTTCCGAAAATTGAAATATCTAAATATTATTTTTTATCCGTTGGCTTTGTTTTTAGATAAAATATTGCCGAATAAAATTAAAAAATTACATCCTTGCCCTTTGGGTTATTTTGTAATTTGCAAAAAATACAATGCATAAAAAAAATTTAACAATTTGTTTTTTTGGTCGTTATGACCCGAATTATTCCCGCAACAGAATACTCAAACGAGGTTTGGAACAAAATGGCGTGAAAATAATTGAGTGCCGCACCGAATTAAAAAGGGTTGTGAAATATTTTGATTTAATTAAAAAACATTGGAAAATCCGAAAAGAATATGATGTTTTGCTGGTGGCTTTCCCTGGCTGGCACGCGATGATTTTGTCTAAATTTTTAACAAGGAAACCAATTATCTTTGATATATTTCTTTCAGTTTATGACTCCACGGTTTTTGACAGAAAAAATACCGAACCCAACAGTATCAAAGCGAGGTATTTTTGGTTTTTAGATTGGTTGGCTTGCAAATTGGCAGACAAGGTTTTGTTGGATACCAACGAACATATCAAATATTTTGTTCAAGAATTTGGAATTGAAAAAGAAAAATTCGCAAGAGTTTTGGTTGGAACGGATGAGCGTGTTTTTAGTCCGATTGAAAACTTAAAAAACAATGGCAAATTCACAATTCATTTTCACGGAACAAATATTTCTTTGCAAGGAATTAAATACATTTTAGAATCGGCAAAATTGCTTGAAAAATATCCAGATATTCAATTTAATATAATTGGAACAAACATAAAAAGAGAATATCAAAATAACGAATATAAAAATATAAATTTCACTGACAATGTTCCGTATAAAAAATTGCCGATGCAAATTGCCCAAACTGATGTTTGTCTTGGAATATTTGGAGACACTGATAAAGTACAAAGAGTAATTCCAAATAAAGTTTATGAATGTATTGCTTGTCATAAACCGGTTATTACAGCAGACACGTCGGCAATTAGAGAATTATTTGATGAAAGTGATCTAATGCTTATTCCAACAGCAAATTCTCAAGAATTAGTTAAAGCCATTTTAAAATTAAAAAAAGATGTTGAATTAAGAGAAAAATTAGTTGAAAATGCTTATAATAAGTTTATTAAAAATTGTACTCCAAAAATTATTACTTTAAAATTATTAAAGGAAATAAATGTTTAATAAAAAATACAAAAATTTAATTTATTTTCAAAATGGTTCCATTGGAGATTTTTTGATGACTATTTTCTTTTTGGAAAATATTTATCTGAATGATAATTCAATAAAATTAAATGTGGTTATCCCTAAAAATGAAAAATTACTTTTACAATTTTTAGCAAAATATTCATATATAAATATAATTTTAGCTAATCGAAAAAGTGTAAAAGGGTTATTGGGAATATTAAAATTATCAAAATTTGCTTTTTCTAAGAATTTAATTATCACAGCACCAACTCCAGGGAAACTTTCTTGGTATATAAAGATAATAGCTAAAAAAATCTCTTTATTGGGTAGAAGTGAATTAGTGGGGTTTGATGACGGGCAAAAAATTAATAAATTTATTTATACAAAATTATTAAAATACAATACAAAAATTATTTATCCAGATTTTTTGAAAACTGTGCTAAACGAATTGGACTTTGAAGTCAAAAAAGAAATTCCAAAATTAGAATATACAAAAGATGAAGATATTCTAAAAGAGTTGGGTTTAGAGAAAGAAAAATTTATTGTTTTTAACCCCATAGCGGCAACAAAAGGACGAAGTTTTAGAGAAAAAGAGATTAATGAAATTATAGATTTTATTAAAAATCTTTTGCCTAAAATCAAGATTGTTTTGACTGGTGGAAAAACTGATGAAAAAGTTTTAAATAATTTTAAAGATAAAGCGATTATTATGACTAATTCTAAAATGTCAGAATTGTGTACAGTTATAGATGACTCCGAACTATTTATAGGAGTGGATACAGGAACGGCTCATATCGCTTCCTTTTTAGGGCAAAAATCACTTATAATTGCACAAAATGGAACACCTAATTGGTTGCCTTACTATAATCCAAATGCAACTATTTTATATAAAATCAATAATTACCAACATAATATCTATGAAGGCAGAGAACATTTAGAAAGTTGTCGTGGTGATGTTTTGAGATGTCTTGGTGATGTTCCGTTAGAAATTATTAAAGATAAACTTAGAAAAATTTTGTTGTGAACAAAAAAACTAACAAAAAAAGAATAGGATTTTTCCTAATAGGTCTATATGAAGGGGGAGGGGAAAATGTGATTTTAGATTTAGCAAAAGGATTTGCTGAAGATGGTTTTGATGTAGATTTGTTGTTATTTAGTAGAAAAGGAGTTTTAGAAAAAAGAATTGATTTGCAAATAAACATTATAGATTTAAATGTTTCAAGAATTTTGTTTTCTATACTTCCAATCATAAAATATTTAAGAAAAGAAAAGCCAGTTTTTGTTTTAGGAACTTCTGAACATGCCAATTTAATTTTAATTTTGGCTAAAATATTTTCTAGAACAAAAACAAAAGTTTTTGTTCGTGTTGGAATGACTTTTTCGGACTTATTTAAGAATTATAAAAATAAGAGAGATAAATTAATCCCGTTTTTAATTAAAGTTTTATATCCAAAAGCAGATGTAATTATTGCTAATTCTAAAAATGTTGCTGACGATTTAATAAAAACAAGTAAAATATCAAAAGATAAAATTAAAGTTATCTACAATCCAAAATTTATAGAAGAAATTAAGGAAAAATCAAAAAAGGGGGAGTGGCTGTATCCTAAAAAGTTTACGATTTTAGCAATCGGTCGTTTAGAAAAACAAAAAGATTTTAAAACTCTAATTAGAACTTTTGCTTTAGTAAAACAGAAAACAGATGCCCAGTTGATTATTTTGGGAGAAGGGGGACAGCAAAAGGAATTAGAAAAATTAGTTTTAGATTTAAATATAAAAGACGTTTATTTAGAGGGTTTTACAGATAATCCATATTTTTATATGGCTAATTCAGATGTATTAGTTTCTACGTCTCTTTGGGAAGGATTTTCAAATGTTTTAATTGAAGCTGGAATCTTAGGATTACCTATAATAGCCACTGACTGTGGCTCTGGTTCAAGAGAATTATTGGCTCCAAATTCTGACTTTAACAAACAATTAAAAAAAGGTAAGATAGAATATGCCGAATATGGAGTTTTGGCAGCTAAACAAGATGTAGAGAATATTGCAGGAGTAATTTTGAAGTTATATCAAAACAAGGAATTACTTAAAAAATATGGCCAAAAATCACAGCGAAGATCTCAAATTTTTGAAATTAAAGAAATAATAAAAGAATATAAAATATATGAATTTTCAAATTACTAATTTAACATTTAAAAAATATCCTGTTCAAACGGCAGATGCTATCTATATTCAAGAATTTTCAAAAGCTTTTTCTTCTATTTTAGGGACTAACTATACATTAACTGTTGTTAAAAAAAATAAACATATTTTAGGAGTAAAATCAGTAATAGTTCCTAAAATTACCAAAGGAAGTTCTCGTTCATTAACTTATTTTCTGTGGGTTGGAAAACATGTATTATTTACAAATAAAGGTCATATTTATTTTTCTAATGATAAGTTTCTTTTGTTAGCTGTAATTATTTGGAGGCGTGTCTTTTTCAAGAAGGTTTATATAGTTTCTGATTGGCATATGATAGATAAAAAATGGAAAGATAATTTTGTGGCTAAAAATAGTGTAGCGTTAATAACGACATCTAAAAGATTAAAAGAAAATATTGTAAATAATTTTGATATATCAGGACAAAAGATTTTTGTCGCATATGGTGGAATTAATGTTGATTTTGATAAAAATAAAAAATTAAACGAATTAGAATTAAGGAAAAAATTACATTTACCAGTTCATACATTTTTAATTGGTTATGTGGGGCTTTTTAAAACACTTGGTCAAGAAAAAGGTATAGATATTATGATTATGGCTTGTAAAAAATTAAAAAAAGAAAACACTAAAAATCCTTTTTTATTTGTTTTTGTTGGTGGTAGTGGCGAAGAAATTTTAGAATATAAACAATTAGCAAAAAAACATAAAGTTAGTGATTTGTGTCTTTTTTTTGAAAAAAAAGATCCAGCTACTGCTTTTTTGTTTGAACGCGCGCTTGATGTTTTGGTAATACCTTATCCAAATAAATTTCATTATCGAGAATACGGTTTTCCTATGAAAGTATATGAATATATGGTAAGTAATACTCCAATTATATATTCAAATCTAAAAATATTGGCAGAGATTTTAAAACCTTGCGCAACTTCTTTTGAAGCAGGTAATTACGATTCTCTTTCTCAGGTGATTAAAAAAATGATAGAAAATCCCAGTTTTTTTAATGAGAAAACTTTAAAGGCAAAACGAATTGTTTTAAGTAAATATACTTGGAGAAAGAAAGCAGAAAATATAATCAAATTTATAAAAAACAGAATTTTAAAATAAAACTATAATTTGTATTTTTTCAAAAACAAAGTAAAATTTAAAAAAGAATGAAAATATATATATTAAAAATTTATATAAAATATAGAAAATTTGAAAAAATATTCTTATGGTTATTGAGAGATATTACTATAAAAGCTTATGGTATAAAAGTTAAAACTCATATTACAGATATGTCAGATGCGCAAACTTTTCGTGAAATTTTTTTAAAAGGTGAGTATGATAAATACTTAGGAGAGCCAAAAAAGATTTTAGATTTAGGTTCTAATGTTGGATACTCTATTCAGTTTTTTAAAGCAAAATATCCTAAAGCTATTATTTATGGTTATGAACCAAATCCAGAAACTTTTAAGAAATTAAAAAGAAATGTAAAAGATTTAGATAATGTATTTATTTATAATAAAGCTATAAGTGACAAAGAAGGTATTGAGAAAATGTATTTAGGAAACAGTTCGGCTTCGTCATCTCTCGTTGATAGGTTTGAGGAAAACTTTAATTTTTCTCAAGTAAGCTGTATAGAATTACCTATTGAAAAGTTTGACTTGATAAAGTTTGATATAGAAGGATATGAACATAAAGTTATTCAAAACCCTATGAACACAAAATATATAATAGGTGAGGTTCATCATGATCTAGGAAAAGGAATAAAACTAGATAATTTTGATTTGGAGATAGAGAAAATATCAAAATATAGAGAAAAGGTTTGGGGCAAAATTAAATAAATAATATAAAATGAAAATATATAAATCAAAAAGAGGGTTAATCGAAGATCAAATTTCGGAAAAGGATGTTGTCTTGGATGTTGGTTTTTGGGGTTTGGATATAAAGGCGTGTGATTCTGATTGGGTTCATAACATGTTGAAAAAACAAACAAAAGAAGTTTATGGGGTAGACTTATATTTTGATGAAAATAAATTAGAAAATACAAAGAATTATAAAAAGCAATCAGCTGAAAACTTTGATTTTGATAACAAGTTTGATGTGATTTTTGCCGGGGATTTAATTGAACATCTTTCTAATTTAGGTCAATTTTTAGATTCTTGTAAAAGAAATTTGAAAGATGATGGTCGTCTTATAATTACAACACCAAATATTTTTATTCTATTTAATTTTGTGGAAAAAGTTTTTAAGCAAGAACCAAGCGTAAACAGTGATCATACAATGTATTTTAATTTTGTCGTTTTAAGAAAACTGTTAAAGAAAAATAACTGGAAAGTCTCTGAAGAAATGTATCTGGATGATGTTTGGCCTAAATATAGACAAAGCATAAAAAGGAAATTTCTATATGTGATTTATAAATTTTTAGGTTTATTCACAAATAAGTTTATCGAAAACATCGTGGTTGTGGCTAATAAAAATGAAAAATAAAACAGTAATTTATACCGCTATTTTTGGCGGAAAAGACAATTTAATAGAACCTAAATTTGTTCCAAAGGGTTGTGATTTTGTGTGTTTTACTGATCAAAATTTTAAATCTGATGTATGGGAAGTAATAAAAATAGAACCTGAATTTGAAGATCCTGTTAGAAATGCAAGAATGTATAAAGTTTTGCCCCATAAATTTTTATCAGAATATGATATTAGTATTTGGATAGATGGCAATTTATTAGTTCGTGGGGATGTAAATAATTTAATTAAAAAGTACTTATCAAGAACTAATTTAGCGATTTTTGATCATACTCAACATAAAAAAAGATGGAAAAAACTTTTTTGGGTTAAAAATACTGAAGATTGGAGAGATTGCATTTATGAAGAAGCTAAAAGTTTATTGGAATATGGAGAAAATGGAAAATATAAAGACGATCCTGAGTTGATGAAAGAACAGGTTGAAAAATATAAAATGGAAGGGTATCCTGAGCATAATGGATTAGTCGTTAGTATGATAATATTAAGAAAACATAATGAAAATGATATAATAAAAACAATGAAAGATTGGTGGGAGGAAATTAAAAATCACAGTCGTAGAGATCAACTCAGTTTTAATTATGTAGCTTGGAAAAATAAATTAAATTTTGTTTATATAAAAGGAGATTCAAGGAGAAACAAATATTTTTTACATAGGAAGCATAAAATAAGAAAAAATTATGTATTTTAAAAAAGGGAGATGGATTAGTATTTGGGATCAAATACAAGAAATAATGAAAGAAAAACCAGTTAATGTTCTTAATGTTGGCGCTGGTCATGGTATATTAGGGTTTTTCTTAAAAACACAAACTAATATAAAATATACATCTTTAGATATAAATAAAGGAGACTATATAGATATAGTTGCAGATGCAAGAGATATACCACTTGAAGATAAAAGTTTCGATTTAGTTTGCTCTTTTCAAACCATTGAACATATACCTTATGAAGATGCTATGCAGGTAATAAGAGAAATGAAAAGAGTTACTAAAAATAAAATAATAATTAGCGTTCCTCATTCAGGAAGAGGAACATACATAGATATAAAATTACCGTTTATTAGAAAAATAAAATGGTTTTATTGGAAATCTTTTAATAATAACCACAAATATAATGGTGTTCATTATTGGGAACTTGGAACGAAGCAAGTATCTGTAAAAAAGTTCAAAAAGGATATTGAATTAAAACTTAAATTAAAAATAGAAAAGGAGTTTAAAGTTTTTGAAAAACCATATTATCACTTTTTTGTATTAAAGAAGATATGAATAATATAAAACCTAAAGTTAGTGTTGTGATTGTTACATACAATAGACCAAAGTTTATTCCCTTGGCTATTCAAAGTATTTTAGATCAGACATATCAAGATTTTGAGATACTTGTAGTGGATAATGGAATAGATAAACCTGCTAAAAATATTGTAGAAAATTTTAATGATTCTAGGATCAAGTATTTACCCCAAATTAAAAATACTGGGTGTTCTGGAGGTAAAAATGTAGGTATAAAAAATGCAGAATGTGAATTTGTTGCCTTTCTTGATGATGATGATGTTTGGTTGCCTAAAAAGTTAGAATTACAAATGAATGCTTTTGAAAAATATCCAGAAGCAGGTTTTTGTTTTACAGCTATTACAGAAGTTCGTGATGAGGGAGAAATACATTCTCAAGTTCCTGAAGGGGTAGATAATTATTTTGAATTTGCTCTCAGAAAGTTTAATGGTTTTTTATCTAGTACTTTAATAATAAAAAAAGAAGTTTTTGAGAATGTGGGTTTTTTAAGTGAGAACTTTCCAAGTCATACAGATATTGACTTAGTTATTAGAATTACAAAAGAATATAAAGGGATTGCCATAAACAAACCTTTAATAAAGATGCATTTATTAAGTGGTCATGAACAGATGGGGAACAATTTTGGAGGAGGAGCTAAATATGAAAAAAGAATTAAAGGGAGACATATGTTGTTAGAGAAATATAAAGAAGATTTTAAAAAAAGGCCTTTGATATTATCTAAGCACTTGATGTTATTGGCGAAATTTTATCGTAATGATGGACGATACAAAGAAGCAAGAAAGATGTTTTTAAAAACTTTCAGAACATATTTTCGTCCAATAATCATAATCCATTATTTTAGTTTATTGTTTAATGGTTTGGGGTATAGATTATTTAAATTCATTAAAAAATTATTCTAATCCAATTTTTAGGTAAACGATCACTTATATTAATTTTTAAATTGTTATACCATTGAGCAGGGGCAATTACAATTTTATTTGGATTTGAATTTAACCACGCTCCCCACCAACTAAAAGAACTATTGGCAATAATTTGATGTTTGCATTTACTTATTGCAATTAAAGTTTCATAATCCGGTAAATTTTTATCTACAAAATAAATGTTATTAAGTTCATCAAAATGTTGTTTACACCACTCTATATCATCTGAGAATATAAAAAAGTGAGAATTTGATATTTTTCTGTCTATTTTTTCTATTGCTTTTTTGTAATACTCAAGAGAGAGGGCTGTGTGTCTTTCCCCTTCTTTTGGATTACGAGAATAATCCCCGTGTCGTACATGGATAGCTACTGAATTATTCTCAAATTCAGAAATTTTTTGATTTAAGATATTAAAACTTTTTGAAGTTTGATTTTTCAGAGTAAATTCTTTTCGAAGGATTTGCTTTATATTTTTTCCGCCCAAGGCGGATCCACTTTGGGTGGAAAAATATTTTTCACTTTGCCAAAAGCCATCTAAATATACATTATTATTTGAATTTAAAATTTTAGAATCAAAGTTTCTAGTTTTTTCTTTAATATATTTATTTGGATTGGAAAATAAAAAATCATATATTTTCCCAAGTTTTGAAAAATGCGGACGATGTTTTTGGAATTTTTTTATTTCTTCTTCTGTTGCAAAATTTTCGCTAATATTAAAATTATTTAATCCATATTGTCGGATATCAATTTTTTTTTGATATTGACTAATATCTAATTTAAAAGAAGTATTTTTTATATAGGATAGATTTTTTCCAAGGGCATATTGAAACATCTGATTTCCTAAACCACCATTTAGTTTTATTATTATCATAATCTTCTTTTAATTTTGATAAGTGTTTTGTAAATCAAAGGCGCGCGATATTTTAATTCTCGTTTAATTTTGGTTTTAATATCGGTTTTGGTTAATTTATTCTTCCCAAATTGTTTGGCAGGAGCTGAAATGTCGTCTTTGCCGACTAAATCCATATAAGTATGCAAACGATCAAAAAAGACAGTTCTCTCCTTGTCGTTGTTTAGATGTTGTTCAACATATTCTAAGTGTTTTATTTTATCTGGTCGTCTTTCAAACCATTCAAAATATTCAATATAACGAAAAATAAGTTCGTCAATATCTGACGGGGTATTAACGATAGTAGATATTCTTTTCCCATCAGTTATTTCTAATTTTTGTTTGCGTTCAAGCAAAGAATTAGCATAATCATCCCGAATTTTAACATTTTTAAATTTAGGCAATCCCTCGTGGACATCAAATCTTAACTCCAATATTTCCCCAAAATAAAAATCCACTTTGGTGTGCGAAGTATTTTCGTTGGAAGCCACTCGTATTTCAAAATTATGATTTTTTATATAATCATTGCCAACGAGCAATAATTTTTGTATTAAGTCCTTTTTATTATCGCAAATAATATCCAAATCGCTTCCGGTATAATAATCAGGGAAATGCTCGGGTTTTTTGATGATAATATAATTCAGATTTTCAATTTGTTTTATAAAATCAATAATATTTAATTTTGGTATATCCGGCATAATTTTATTGCTTTATAAGAATGGGAATTTCTTTACAACCTTGATTTTTAAGGATAACTGCTCTGTGAAGTCCATTCCTAATTACATATTTATTTAATTGAAATTCGTCAGTAAGAATATAATTTAATTGATTCGGGGCGGATAAATAGGAAAAATTTTCAGCTAATTGTTTAAACTTTTCAGGGCTATAATCATCAGTGATATGAATGCCGTGGAATTCTTTGAGATATTTTTCATATACTTTAGGTTGCCCAATAAGAAATTTATAATGAGGAGAATCTTCCAAAGGCATAATTTCAGTAGAGAAAGAATGCCGTGTGCCTGTGATAAAATGACAGTAGATTGAATTTATTGGAACTTTTTTTATTGTAAAATGACTAAAAGATTTAATATGGTGGGGGACAGATAAAATACTGTTAGATGTTTTGGTAAAATGTTGCAGTCCTTCTTTATATCCCAGTATTTTTAAAAGATAATCTACATGATGTTCAGAATCAGTCGCATGGATAACATGTTCCTCTGTTCTATCGCCGTTTGTTTTTTTAGGGTTGAATTGATTTCGTATTTTGTCCTTCAAATCTTTTACTCGTTGACATTCTATATGGCGAAATTCTCCCCGTCCTCGTAATATTTCCTGCGGGTTATGGTTTTTTGCCAAAACAACAGCGATATTAGGGTTTTTACTCCGTTTAATGTATTTTGTTTTTTTCTTCAAATGTACTCGGGGGACATCGTCTCTTGCGTAAACTTGATCAATAAATTTTTTAATATTATTTGTTTGGTATAAAAAAACCTTTTGAAGTTCAATTTCAGGATAATCGCGAATAATATCAATTATTTCAGGAGCATTTTTAAACCCATTACTCCATAAAATAAAGACACAATGTTGGGGTTTGTTTATTTTTAGAAATTTCTCTTGGTTATTTTTCATAAATTATTAAAAATTATTTATTGTATTAACTATATACTGAATTTCTGTTTTTGTTAATTCTGGAAATATTGGTAATGATACAATTTGTTTAGAAAATTTCTCGGTAATTGGTAGGTTGCCTTTTTTATAATTTAAAAATTTATAAGCAGTTTGTAAATGAATAGGGAATTGGTAATGAATTCCATATCTTATTTTGTGTTTAAGTAAGTATTTAGTAAATTTTTTTCTTTGATTGGTTCTAACAACAAAGAGATGAAATATATGATTATTTATATCTTTTATTTTCGGCAATATAATTTTAGAATTCTTTATATTATTTAAATAATATTCAGCAATTTGGCGACGATTGTTATTCCACTTTTTCAAATGCTTCAGTTTTATATTTAAAATTCCTGCCTGTATTTCGTCCATTCTGCTATTATATCCTTCGATATGAGAATAATAAGTATTTTTCATTCCATAAGTTCGTAGCATCTTACACTTATCAAATAGTTTCTTGTTAGAAGTTAAAATTATACCAGCATCGCCATAAGCACCTAAATTTTTAGTTGGATAAAAGCTAAAACAACTAATATCACCAAAACTTCCAACTTTCTTGTTTTTTAATTGAGCTCCGTGAGATTGAGCACAATCTTCTAAAATTTTGAGATTATGTTTTTTGGCTATTTTAATTATGACTGACATATTGCAAGGTTGACCATATAGATGAACAGATAAAATAACCCTTGTCTTTTTTGTTATAACTTTCTCTATCTTATTTTCATCTATGGTAAAATCATTTTTGATATCAACAAATTTAGGCATAGCCCCAATTTCTCTTATCGCACTTATGGTAGGGATTGCTGTATTTGCAACAGTTATTACCTCATCACCGTTTTTAATATCTAATGCTACCATGGCTATTTTAATTGCATCAGTCCCAGAATTTACTCCTATTCCATATTTAGTGTTTATAAATTTAGCAAAATTGTTTTCAAACTTTCTTACTTCGTTTCCTAAAATCAATTGTCCCGAATCTAACACACTATTAATAACCTTGTTTATTTCAGGTTTTAAGGGTTTTAATTGTTGTTTATAATCAAAAAATGGAATTTGCATAATTATTTTATATACTTTAGAAAATCATTATAATTTCTAAGATAATCTTTTTCGGTATAATAATCTTCAGCTAAAACTAAGATTACACAATTAGATGAAAATTTATTCATTGTATGCCATAGTTTTGAACCAAGGTAAATTCCATAAGATGGATTGTTCATTAGAATTTTTTGTTTGTTTTTTCCGTCATCTAAATTCAAAGTAAAATGACCGTTAATACAAAAAATAATCTGCTTTAATTTTTTATGAGCATGTTTCCCACGAATTGATTTGTTATTGAATAAGTTATTTATAAAATATACTCTTTTAATGTCAAAAGGAATATTTTTTCTTGATTCAGCAATAGTTAAATTACCATCAGGAAAATCATCATAAGATTGTAATTTTATAATTCCAGAATTTTTAACTTTTATTTTTTTAATCATTTTTTATTTTGGATTTAACGAAGTTTTTAATTGAACTCATGATGTCAGAATAATTTGCTGGTCTGGAAATAATACCTTCAGAAAAAGATGGATTTTTTATCTTAATCTGAGAAAGGGCTTTATAAAGTGCTTGGGCATAGGGACAATAAATGTATTGTTTTTGAATGCCTGTCTTTAAATAATAACGGCTTGGAGTATCAGGGCGAATATGAGATTTTGGAAAATAAAGGGAAAATTTTGCAAAATGGAAAAATATAAGTTTGTCATTACCAATATACACATTTTTATCTTTTAAGTGTAATTTGCTTTTGTATTGTTCTATATTCCACGGAGCTAAATTAGACCCTTTTTGATTGAGAATATACACATTATTAAACTTTGTAGGGAAATAATCAAGGTATTTTTGGTCTGCATATCTACCAGATTCTGCTCGGTGGTAACACCATTTGAGACATTCATTTTTCCACCAATTTAAACAGTCCTGACCGTCTTTGTCATCTCTAAACACAAGCAATCCTACATTATATTTACCTACCTTTTCCTCATAATCTTTTTGCTTTGGAGACATCCTGTGTGGGGTAATGAGGACAGAATGGTTTTCAAATTTCTGAAAAATTGGTTTTGGAGAAGAAAAAAAGAATAAATCAGCATCAAGATAAGTTATTAAAGAAATCTCTGGTTTTGTAAGGATTGAAGAAATAAATGATGGTCCCAAAGTAAAATAATATTCTGCCAAACTACGAGTTTTTCTAATTTCTTTCAATTCTTTTGTTTCAAAATCGGATAACTTAATTAATTTCATATTTTGCAATTTCATTGTATTAAGAATGGAATAAGTTTCATCATCAAGACATAGAATCCATAAACAAAAAGAATCAATGTGTTCACAAAGAGAATTATACAGAGCGAGTCCTTTTATTAAGTAATTTTTATCAAATAATGTACAAAAGTGATATTTCATAATATTATTTTATTTTTTTGCATAAGTAACTTTTAACAAAAACAGGTTCATTAATTTCTTTAATAAAAGACCGAGAGTGTGTTTTGACAGATTGTATAAGTAAACCGTTTTTGAGGAATAAATCAATTAATTCATTTTCATTAAATAAAATTTCTAACATCTCTAAATCATAGCCTATTTTTTTTGTAAAAATGGTTTTTTTAAGATGTAAAATTGGAGTTCTATAAAATATAACGAATTCCTTGCTTACTCTAACGGCTTCAGAAATTGCTTTTTGGTAATTTATGATATGGAGAAGACAGCACCCAGAAATAACAATATCAAATTTTTTATTTTCATAATTTAATTTAGTAGCATCATTAATAGTAAATGGAATATTTGAATATTTTTGTTTTGCAATTTTAATAAATTCTTTAGAATAATCACATCCCTCATATTTTCCTTTTATTCCTGTTCTTTTAAAGATTTCAGAAAAATAACCAGTAGAACATCCTATCTCTAAGAGATTTGGGGTTTTAAGATTTGTTTTTTTAATAAGTGCAACACAAAATTTCATATTGGTGTTATTTATAAAATTAGGTAGTTCCTTCTCGGTTATTTTAAGTTGTTTTAGTGGAATGGAGTTATTTTTCCAAGTATTGTTATAGATTTTTTTTAATTCCTTTAAGTTAGGATTTTTGATTATGGTTCTGTGTTTTTGTTTTGATTTTTTAAGATTATTAAAACTACAATATTTAAATTGTTTTAATAATTTTATAATAGGTTTTGGGAGGATTTTTTTCAAAATATTTTTTATCATAGATATTTTTTTAAGATTTCCACTAATTCTTGCATTCTAATTTTATAAGTATGGTTTTGCAATGTTCTTTTTTGCCCAGCCAAAGCGATTTTTTTTCTTTCATCCTCGTGTGTTAAATAATAATTAATCTTTTCTGATAATTCTTCTGCATTTGAATAAGTTTCAATTTCTTCTCCGATTTTAAATAACTCTCCTAAGTTATCTTTCATATCTGTGATAAGCATTGTGCCTACTCCTGTTGTTTCGTAAAGTCGCATATTATTGGCATTGTTTTCAGCGGTATCAATATGTCTATTTATAACGATTTTTGAATTGTATAAAATATTATACATTTCTATTCCCCAAGCAGAACCATGGTGGTTTTTATGGATTGATGAGTTTGTTGGCAAATTTTCAGTTCCATATCCCCAGATATCTAACTTGTTCTTCTCAGATAAGAATTCTAATAATTTTGTTCCAGCACTATGAAAATCTGAAATTCCACCTACAAAGACCGTGTCATATTTTTTTTGAGAGATTGATAATTTTTCTAAAATTGTTTGTTCAAATCCTATTTTGAAGTATTCACTATTAATACCGCTATTTCTAAATCTTTGAACATAATGGGGGAATGATGTAAGAATTAAGTCGTAAATCGGGGAATATTCTTTTGCAGGTAATGAAGAAGCAATTTGTCCCACTAATAATTTGCTGTATTTTTTAATTTTTTTTAAGAAATTAGGATTAAAAGCATTTAAACTTTGGCAATAAATTATATCCGGTTCAAAATCTTTAATTTGCGCTTTTAATATTTTTTCTTTCCAGTCCGATTTTACAAGCCATTTTAATTTCGGAATTTTTTGAAAATAATTTTTTTTATATTTAATATTATGTTCCTTTGCCCATTGTTTTTGTAATATTTCATTATTTATTATAAATTCTTCAGCTTGATGTCCAAGTTTTTTAAGATTTTTAGAATAAAAGTCAGCTGTACCAAATTGTTCAGCCAAAAGAACCTTTTTTTGCTCCTCGTATGTTTGGTTTTTTAATTTTGGATTTTTATTATAAAAATCTCGCAGGAAGATTTTATAATAAACATCAATAATAAAGATTTTCATGTTTTATTGTTTTTTATTCTATATTTTAACTTGTTTATAAAAAAATAAAAAATTATTTTGATTTGTTTATAAAGTATAGGGAATTGTTTTTCGAAAAAAAATATTCCAGGAAGTTTGTTTTTAATTTTACAAATTGTTCTCCTTCTAATTATGTTACCACCATATTTTTTAAATATTTTTTTTCTATCAGATAAAAATTGTTTTTGTTGAGATCCAGATTTTGAATTTTCCCAAATTCGAAAATTTGAAAGTAATTTTGCAAAATGAAGCGCTCTCCCTTGTTTAAAAATTTTAATCCATAAGTCATAATCCATTGCATAATGTAAATTTTCGTTTAAGAATTCAACATTTGTTAATATTTTTTTTGTAAAAAAGGATGATGGTTGAAATATAAAACAATCTCCTTCTAATAATTTTTTTAAAGTTCCTTGTGGTTGCAATGATATTTTTGTGGTTTTCGCTTTTCCGTTAATAATACGGCCATCTCCATAAATTAAATCAACACCAGGGTTTTCTTTGAATTTTCCCATAATAAATTCAAACGCACCCGGTTCATAATAATCATCTGAGTTTATCCATGCTAAAATATCACCTTTTGCTATTTTAAAACCTTTATTTATAGCATGTGATTGTCCGTTATCTTTTTCAGACCACCAACGATATGAAATACCCTTACATTTGATATGGTATTTTTTCGTTTTTAGCAACTCACCATATTTTTTAATAATTTCTATACTGTTGTCAGTTGATCCACCATCGGAAATTATATAATCAATATAAAAATCACCTTCTTGTGACAAAACACTCTTGATCGTTTGCTCTATATATTGCCCTTGGTTAAGAGATGGGGTCACTATTGATAATTTTGGGTATTTCTTCATTTTTTTAGAATGTTTTTATAAAGTTTTATATAACTGTTTATCATTATATCTAAAGTAAAATTTTCCTTTATTTTTTGTATTGAATTTTGTGACATTCTATTTAATTCGTCGTCATTTAACCCAAATATATATTTAATTCCAGCTATTAAGTCATCAGTATCTTGGTATTTAGCAATATATCCATTTTTTTTATGAATTACCGCCTCTTTAACGCCACCGACATCAAAACTCACAATGGGGGTTCCGCAACTCATTGCTTCCAAAATTGTTAATGGGAAATTTTCAGCTAAAGATGTAAAAAGAAAAATATCAGAGGCAGAATAATATTTTGCAAGTAGCGACTCATCTTTTATGTATTCAATATATTTAATATTATTAGATTGTTCATATTCTTCTGTTCCTCCGATGCATAAAAATAAAATATTTTTGTTGTTTCTGTAATGATTAATTATTTTTTCCATATGCTCCCACCCTTTTTGTTTGTTATTTCTACCCCCATTAGCTAAAAAAGTAATGATTTTTTTATCTAACGGAATATTTAGTTCTTTCCGATTTTCTATTTTATTACTTTTTTTAAAAGTAATATTATTTATTCCATTATAAATTAGATTAATATTTTGATTTTTAAGTATGCTTTCTTTCAATTGTCTTTCTAGCCAATTTGAAACAGGAATTATATTTAGTTGTGAGTTTTTGTAAATTTCTTTTTTTTGTTTTAATATTTTCACTTTCTTTTTTTGAGAGAACGGAGGATTGATTTCTAAACTAAATTTTACGATATCATTTTTATCTTTAATAATCCATGCTTCGTGAGGTGTTATTGCCCACATATCGTGAAGTGTCCAAATAACCGGTTTTATTTTAGAAATTTTTTGTAACAATTTTAGATTAAAATAATTTCCATGCAGATTATGACAATGGATTATATCAGCATTTTTAAATTCTGCTGAGTTTAATAGATTTTTATTATTAAAAAATGCTATATCATTACTGAGGAAAAGGCGTATTTTATTTTTTATATAATTAGGTATGTCTTTTGTGGTTATTTTTTTTAATAATCGCGATATTTTTTTAAATAATTTATTCTGTTTTTCAATCAAAAAAATATTTTTATCATCTGAATATTTTCGTTTAACAAACATACTGGTAATGTACCCCAGTTTTTCTAGTTTTCGTTTTAAATGGTATGAAACAAGGGCTGCACCGCCTTTGTTATCCACTGTGCCTATTTGGAGTATGTTTAGTTTTTTCATTCTTTTGTATAAATAAATAAAATAGTATGACCTATTATGTGTTTGGATAATGATCTAATCACAAAATCAGCAATACGATTTGCAAATGGTTGTAATAGAGGAGAGAAAACTTTGAATTTTTTCTTAAGTTTCTGGGATAATTTTGTTTTTATCTCTTTCCTATAAAATCCGGTATGATATTTTTGTAATGGTTCAATATAAAATGAATCAACTTTTATATTAAAATAATTTTGTATTTTAATTAGTGAATTTATGTTAAAAAGATTTATATGATGAGGAGGTGTGTTTAAGGCTGAATTGTCAAGCATTTCTGTGTCATTATTAGGGACGCTTATAATTAATTTCCCTCCTGGTTTGAGGCAATCTATTGATGATTGTATAAATTCATTAATATTTGGAATATGTTCAGCTACTTGGAAGGAACATACTATATCATAACAGTTTTTATTATTTTTTGAATGTTCTTGTATTGTTTGGTTGAATACATTTAAACCTCTTTGTCTACAGTTTTTTATTGCTTTTTTATTAAATTCCAAACCAACCACTTGTTTATTTCGTAGTTTTATTTTTTCTAAAAAACCACCTTTGGCACAACCAATTTCTAATATTTTATTTTCTTTGTTTATTATGTTGTTAACAATGTCATGTTCCCATTTCCAGTTCATATAATACCAAGGGAATTTACTTAGTTTTTCATAAAATTTTTCATCCCCCATAATTTTAGGAGGATAAAAGAATTTATATCCTGTATCATGACATTCATACAACTTAATTGTTTTTAATCCCTGAAAATAATCTTTTACACTAATTTGTAATTGTTCTTGATAATTTTTGATTATAGAATTTGCTGAAATACTTTCAATCAATTTAATATTTGTTGTTTTTGTTAGTGGATTAGTAATCATGTTTTTATTATTATTTTCCATAGTTTATTTTTTTGCCTCTATAAATAAAGAATCAGGTTTTCGTATAACTCCTTCTTCGTTTATATCTAATTTATAATTATTCCAGTTGGGGATGTTACTTTCATTGGCTTGATATATTTTGAGTTTTTTGAAATTACAATTTTGTAATAATCTAGATAAAGAAAATCTATCGTACATCCATTGATGAATCTCACCTGATAATCTAAATTTACCAAGTTGTTTATATTTTCCTTTTGGGATTTTATTTTTTAGTTTTGTTAAAAAAATCCGGATTTTTTTAACAGGAATAAATTTTTTGATAATAGATTTTATTTTAAACAAAAAAGTGGTTTTGTTGATAACAAGACTGTCTTTTTTGCTACCATCACGGAAATATCCAATTCTTCTATATAAGTATTCTTTATTAGGAATCTGTTTCTTTTTTAGATATTTCCCCATTTCACCCTCACTATAATTACGAACACATTGATCATATAATTCAAGCATTATCCAATCATAATTTGCTATTGCTAATTTATCTCCTTTCATAGCAAGGTCTAGATATTTTTTATAGTTGTTAATGATTTCTTCTAAGTTTGGTATGGCAATTCTGATAATCCCTCCCGGCTTTAATACTCGGTAGCATTCTTTAATAAAATTTATTGCATCAGATTTAGAAAAATGTTCAAGCAAATGTGAATGATATACTACATCAAAATAGTTATCGGGATAAGGAATCCCTTTCAATAAATTATATTGAATTACTTTTTTATTATTGGATTTAAAATCGATATTTATCCAATCTTTGTGATAACTTTTTCCACAACCTAAATTGATCATTTTCATATTTTTTTAATCATATAATTGGAAGTTTTTAAGTATATTCTTTTTGTAATGTTAAATAATTTTAACTTCCTTAGTATTTTTTTAAGGATGTCCGTGGTGAATGTTAAAACATTCCGTCTTCTGATATTAAAGTAATATTTGTTGGTATAATTATCTGCTTTTTTGTTTACTTTTATTAATTTGGGATGTGATAAAGGAAATATTATTTTTTGGGTTGGAATATTCGCATTTTTGCTATTTTTATCCGTTGTGTGGGTAGCTTGTTCATCAAAACCTATATTAGAAACAAGATTTATATTTGGTAAACAAGTTAGTCCTTTTTGCTTCCAGCATGTATATGTCCAAATATAAGCCCATGAGTTTACTTTATTTTCATAAGCTGCTTGAAAATTTTTTAGCCAATATTTTTGTGCAATTTTTTGATTTGATATCTTCTTTATCTTATTTTTTCTTTCAAATTCAGGGAAACTTTTCATTTCTATATCAAAATGTTGCCAAGCTCGTCTCCATGATGCCCAGCCCCAGCAATGATTAAAAATAGAGAAATAATAACTTGAATCTCCCCTTTTTATATTATTTTGGAAGTTATTTCCGGTAATACACATTATTTCATCATCATTTTTATATTTATCAAGTAATTCTTTACAAAAATAGAAAAAACTTTGGTGGGGGACACAATCATCCTCCAAAATAATGCCTTCTTCAACATTTTCAAAAAACCAATCAATACCAGAGGATACTCTTATTTTACATCCAAGATTTTTGTCAGAATAATTTTTGTGGATTTCACAATCCCAATCAACCTGATTAATTATATTTCTGGCTTTATCACACTCTTTCCATTCTTCATCATTTCTTGCTCCATCAGCAACAATAAAAAGTTGTTTTGGCTGGACTTTTTTAATTACATCAAAAACTTTCTGAGTAATATCAGGGCGATTAAAGATTAAAAATAAAACAGGAGTATTAAGATTTTGGTTCATATTCAAAAATTAATGATAGGTATACTATTGAAATTAATTTATATTCTTTGCTCACTAAGAATTTATAAATATCAGTCTCTTGAACATTTGTTATGTTAACATCATGACTCTCACATAGTATATATTTTGGCTTATACTTAGTCCAGTTATTTGATTCGAGGACTTCTAAATCCAAACCCTCAGCGTCAACAGACATAAAGCTTATTTCTTGATAAGCGGGTAAATATTTATCGAGAATATTTTCCAATCTCATTGTTTCAACAGAGATTTTTTTATGTAATAATATTCCTTGATTTATATATCTATCAGCCAAATTTTTTGAAAAAGTATTATAAGCAGATTCTTTAAAAATATAAAAATTTGTTTCCCTCTCTTTTTTAGAGACCCCTATTTCTAGGTTAATATCTCTTTTCCGTTTGTCCTTAAAAAGTTCCATGCTTCCAGGTTTTGCGTCAATATTTATTCCACACCAACCTTTGGTGTAATAAAAATAAGTATTAGAAAATTTTTTTGGGTGGTATGCTCCAACATCAACATAAAAGCCTTTCTCTTTTGTTTTAATAAAAGAAGATAAAACTAAATCTTCTCCAAATTGAGAATATGATTTTCTTGAAAACTCAACATCAGCAAAAAAACAACGAATCATACAAATTATTTTAACTTTGATTTTATTGATTATTTTCATAGTTTTATGTTATTTTTTCGCTAATTAAGCTCAGTGCTCGTTGTACTACAAACCGATGTGAATCTATTCTTATATTATGTAATAAAAGAAGATTTTTATTATCAATCATATTTTTTTTAAAAAGCAATCTTTTGATTAAATATTTTATAATCTGTCTAAAATTTGCATTCATTGGTAATGTTCCTACAGCGTTTATATAGTAATTATAATAATATTTTCTGAAAAGTCTTAGACATATTTCATCATTATTTTTTTTATACTTATCGCCAAGCATTTTATTCAATGAGTTTAAATTAAAATTTACATCATTTTTACATGCTAATGAAGTTTGCCCATTTATTTTTTTATGATAAATTATTTCAAAATTAATATCTTTTTCTTTTTCAAAATTTAAGATAACACTATAACTATCGTCACTCTTGTTGATAAATGCTCCTTTATCGAAATAAAAATTACCCAAGCTATAAAAAATTAAACTGTTTTGATATTTTTCATATGCCTGCGGAACGTGTGGATGGTGACCTATAATAACATTAACACCAATATCACAAAGTCTCTTGTACCTATCTCTCCATTCTTTTATCGGAATTTCTATGTCCTCAACACCTGCATGAGCTATCAGCACGATAAAGTTTACACTCTTTTTAAGGGACCTAATCTGATCTTCTATTTTTTCGTGAAATAACCAGGCATAACCACCTCTCTTTTGATTTTCATATAGGCACCCAAATTCATTTTCACATCCAGCCAATAATCCTATTTTTAAACCTTTTTTCTCAATAATTTTTGGTTGGTATACCTCTTCAAAATTTAGGCCTCCTCCAACAAAATCAATTTTGTATTTTAGTAGTTCTTCAATTGTGGCTTTTAAAGATTCTTGACCATAATCATAAATATGATTATTTGCTAAAGACACAAAATTAAAACCAGTTGTTTTCATGTATTTAATGGACTCAGCTGATTGGTATAGATGAGGACCAGCCTTTTTGATTGGTTTCATATTGGGTATTTTTATCGGGGCCTCAAAATTACCTATAGCTATGTCACATTTCTGGATAATATTTTTTAATTCTGCATTAACAAAATCACTTTTGGCTTTAAAGTTAACAATATCACCGCACGCAAAAAATTTAAGACTCATATTTTTTTATCTTTAGCATTGATAAAGCTATTGATTGAATTGTAAGTAATTTACCGTATGCAGCAAGCTTACCTTTATAGGCTGCTTGATATAATTTATCAATATCTTTATAAATAATTATTTCATTAATAAAACTAGCCGTTTTTTTATCTTTTCTTAAAAGTGGATAAATACTATCTTTCCCTGTAAGCCGTAGAGCACTTAAATCAAATTCAAAACGATTTTTCGCATATTTTTTAGGTATTAAATAATGAATCTTAAATCTTTTAAAAATTCTAGAACAAAAAAACATAATATTATCAAGATGACCGTCAATACTTTTTAATCCGTTACTATTTGAAACTATCTTTGATAATTTTGGGTAGTAATTAATAAACATTAATTCAACAGCATATCTGTTATTTAAATGTTTTTTTGATAAAGACATAAAAAAATTTGCATAATCAGGATTCATATGAGGACTAATAGTGGGGATTTTCCATTCTAGAATTCTAGGGTAATAACTAATAAAGTTTCTTTGTCGTGTCCATATATCAAACATAACAGCTTTTTGATAAACTTTTCCATCAAATCTATTAAATGCTAATTGGAATCTTTCTTCAGTTTTTGCCCTGTAGTTTTTATTTTTAAAAGCTTCTAATTTCATTAACTCATCATCAGTCCAATACCTGCTTTGACTAAACTTATTCATTATGTCTGTTAGGCTTGTTGTTGATTTATTGATTGAAAGTAACCCGTTATGTTGGCCAGCGGGGACACCTGTCATAAAACCTGAGGTTAGGCAACTATTTTTCTGAACATTTATCATTTTTTTAATTTCGTCAAAAAATTCTAGTTGGTACATACCATGCATATGCAAGGAAGATCCAAAGATATCATGAGTATTAAATAGATATTTTTTTGTTAAATAGTGCAGAGGTAAATCTAAAAATTTCCATTTGACCCCAAGTTTCTTAGTAAGTCTTCTTCCTGCTTCAACTTCGACAGATCCAATAGACCCATAGGTAAAACACTGAAGTTTATTTTTTAAGTTTTTATTTTTTGAAACTGAAGCTAAAATCATTCTTGAATCATAACCTGAAGAAAGAGGCAATATGATTTGATCATATTTTGACAACGATTGATAAATTAACCGATCATTTAACTCATTCAGTTTTGTAGCAATTTCTTTGTCCGATAGTCCAACGTTTGTTTGACTACTTTTAACTGTTTGTAAATATCTTGGATGAAAAGAAAGTTTTTTTACATTGAAAATATATTCAGAATCAGGTAATACTGTAAATATGTGTTCGTATAATGTTTCGTCCCAGATAAAATGTGAATATCGCATAAAACCATAAGTATTTTCATATGAAATATCGCTTTGTTTTGTGGAACTGTCAAGAATTACACACGGTTCAATGTTAGATAATGAAATATATTTTTTTAATGAAAAATAAGTAGGTATACTTCCAGCATAATCATTTGTAATAGTGACTGTATTGTCACTTATGATTATTTCTAAGAATCTATCGTTCTTAGTAGAATTTTCTCCTAAATTACCGACAGGAAACTTAATAAAATCCTTTCTTCTGGTAACTGTCACTTTTTTTTCAGCTGTAATAAAAATTTTTAGAGTTTTAGTTTCTAAACTAAATATTTTGTATCCAAATTCATTGGCAATATTGAAAAAATGATTTTTTGCACTTAAAAAATCTTTATTTTTTTCCTTATTTGAAGAGATAAAAAAAGCGATATTTCTATTCATATTTACGTTATTTATAGAAGTTGGCACTTATTTTGCCGTTTTTTCTATAATTTTTGTTTTTATTTTAATAAAGATCTTTAATAGTTGTTGTATAAAGTTTAACTTTTTTTCATAGTTTTTGACAGCATATGATTTCCGCCCTTCTCTTGTTGGATATAAATTTCTTGATTGAAGGCAATAATTTTTAAATCCTGCATCATCATCTATCGAAGCAAAAAGTTCCTGACGGGGTAAGGCCACCTTTACTGGAAGCCATTTTATATCAAAAGGTTTTTTTTCAAAATTAAAAGGAGTTTCTTTGGGCCAATTCTCAATATCTTGATCACTAGTTAATATAATTTTGTGAAATAATGATTTTTTGAAAACCATTACACAGCTTATTAGGTGTGAAAGACCATTTTTCTGGATGGTTTTGTTGTTCAACTCGTTTTGTTCAAAGTAATCAATATATTTTCCATGGGTTAATTTAATATTTTGATATCTCTTCCAACGTATTCCGTGACACCACCATGAGTATCTCATAACGTCTAAGCAATTTTTATCCATTTCTAAAACAATTTTATCTAATAACGTAGTATTAGCAAGATTGATGTGATCTTCTATCCAAAAAAGGATGTAATTGTTATTGATACTTGAAAGCATTTGCTTGGTATCATAAAACCAACCCTGTGGGCTATTAAGTTCATATACAATTAGTTTTTCACCTAAATTATTTTTTAAAAAAGACATTGCTTCTAAACGATATTTACCACGTATGTTGATTACCCAATTGTCAGACTTAATGGACTTAAACGATGTAAAAGAGTCCTGCATTCTCAGGAAGCGTTCTTCTGTGTCAATAAAAAAATTTGCAAATATGGTTAAAGTAGTCATTTTATTTTTACCAAAATGTAACATCAGGATTAATGTTTTCAAGTATATCTTTTTTAATTTCGCCGTCGTAAATTCCTGCTTTTAATATTACATTTACTGCTCCTTTGCCCCTTAAAATTTCTGGAGAATCCACGATAAAACTGGTTCCATACAATCTCCGGCCTTGTTTCAATTTGCTATTATCCAGTATAGCCGATATCTCAGCAGATTGGAGTCCAAAGACAATAAGGAATGTTGAAAAAATATGAGCGCCAAAAAGATATATTGGCGCATCCGACTCATTTATTTTCTTATTTATTTTCTCAACCATATTTTTATGATAACTTATAAAATTCATAAAGAGTTTTTTATACTCAGAATACTTATTTTCTAAAGTAAATGGTTGTTTTTCCCCGATAAATTTTACATCATAAAAGAAACTATGATCTTTATAGGTTGTTTTATTTAAAATAACAAAGCCATTTTTGGCTAATAAGTAATCAACAAAATAATCTGTTAAAAACATAGTATGTTCAAAATTCAAGGCATTGGTAAATTTATTTTTCAACCATAATTTCAGGTTTGGGTAGGCAAAAATTAAATGTCCTTCTGGTTTTAAAAAGCCGCTGATATTTTCCAAAAATTCGCGGGGGTCATAGGCGTGTTCCATTACTTGAGAAAAAATTACCGCGTCAAAATTATTATCAGATTTAAAATTCTTATCAAAAAAATTATTTATAACTTTAATTCTGTTATTTCCTTGGAAAAGTGGATTTGGCTCAACTATTGTCCAAAAAACGGATGGGGCGGTCTTAGTGACTGTTAATGCCAACTTTCCGTTGCCACCACCTATCTCTAAAATTTTCGGCTGTTTTCTTGAAATAATATATTTCGCGAAGTCGTTATAATACTGCTCCCATATTTTTCCAAAAGCGTCTACATGTTGCTCTCTATATAAAATTTCAAGCGGAATTAATTTAGTAAGTTGTATTACGCCGGTTTCAGAATCAATTGCCCACTCCATATCTGCCAGAAGATCTTGCTCTTGAGGATTATTTACGCACCCAAAAAATATTGGGAAATCTTTAAAAGTGTAAAGATGCTCGAGATTTTCCTTTCCGGTAATTACACTTTTATTTCTCTCTATATAATTTGTAAAATGTTTCATTTTATTTGTTTTCTCCTATTGCTCGCCATAAATGAAGTTTTCCGAAATAATATAAAAATAAATTGAAGGGGTAATGGTGTAAAGGAGACATATTAAGCCAAATTAGCCCTGTCAATACATTAACTTTTTTTGTATTGTATCCCTCTTTTTTAAGAAAATCAAAAAGTAGTTTCTGGCATTCAACGAGATTATTTTTCCTTAAAATATCACAATTTATTTTTCCATCTTTTTCTATCTTAATTGAAAAAAGATTTTTATGTATTATATCGTGATTGACGGTTAAATTATGATTTAGTTTTGATAAATCATAATAAATATCACCTGCTTCCAGCAAGCCGCCAAAATTATGTCTCCAATCAATAAGACAATATCCATTTTTGGTTTTTAAGATATTATCTAATATAAAATCCCCGTGAAATCTATATGGTTCGGCATCTGCCAACCATTCAAAATCCACTTTTTGCAATATTTTTTCTATTGAAGGCGTTTTCTCTCCATTTATTATATTCTCCCTGTCTTTTATTTTGTTAGATTCTAAAAATTGTTGGATTCTTTTTTTTGTTTTGTCAAAATAAAATTCATGGCACTTTCTCTTAAATAATTTTGGATTAATACCATTAACTTTAGTCCAGAGGTTTTTATTTGTCCAAATTAAAAAATCATTAAAATTTGAAGGTGTGGCAACATTCGCGTATAAATCTCCTTTTGTATATTTATATCTGTAAAAATTTTCCGTCGCGCCTTCAATATCAGGAACTAATCCTTTAAGAAATTTTCCTCTTTTAACTCTGTCTTGAATTATTTTTTTATCATGAAAAAATTTTATTACAAAGTCGTTGAATAAAAAAATTGATTCTTCTAATTTGTCTAAATTATTAAATTTATCGG
Organism: Minisyncoccota bacterium; assembly: GCA_023129575.1. Classification (GTDB taxonomy): domain Bacteria; phylum Patescibacteriota; class Minisyncoccia; order Phycocordibacterales; family UBA12079; genus JAGMBS01. The sequence continues at coordinate 8,310 of JAGMBS010000001.1, read as the reverse complement.
CAATCTGTTCTCTGGCATGTTGCAGAGCCGCTACATTTCCAGTGTCTATCCATTGTTTAAAAGAAACTAAATTAAACTTATCTCCATCAGATAACATAGAGACAATAACTTGGCAATCGTTTAATGTATTGTTAGAAAGATTTTTTTTATATAACTTTTCTAAAGTTTCCCAATATTTTTTATAATCATTTATCCCAACAAGTCCGATGTGAATATAATCAAAGTCAAGAGCCCCTTTATCATTAAAGATAAGGGTTTTCCCATTTATTTTTTTCCAAGAAGCGTATTGTGAAGCATCTTTCCCTTTAAAAACCCCTATCCAGTTTTCTTTTGCTTCTGGTATTTTTTCAGTAACGATAGTGTCTGAAGCATGGTAAATAAAAGGACATTGTAAAAGTTTTTTTGCTTGTAGCATTGAATATCCCAAACTGGAACCTTTCCCATTATAATTATCAATTTCAACAAATTTTATATCCCTGTCAGGATAAGCCAGAGAAATAAATTCTTTTATATGATTGGCAAAATATCCTATTGTAATAATAAAGGATGTATCAATAGGGTATGATTCTATAATATATGCTAAAGAGGGCTTTTTACCTACACGAACAAGCGCTTTGTTTGTGTATTTTGTAATTTCACCGAGACGTTGTCCTATGCCTGATGTTGTTATTAATACTTTGTATTTCATATAAATATGTTATGCGGCGTAAATTTTTGCGTCAATATTATTTCTTACTTCTTGTATTTTCTTTTCTAAACTGACCTCCGGCTTAAATATCATTGAAGTGCCGCAAACCAATAAGTTAGCGCCATTTTTAATCATTTCCGGCGCGCTTTCAGGATTTACACCGCCATCAATTTCTATCATTATATCAGGATAGTCAATAAGTTTTTCTTTCAGTTCTTTAATTTTATCCATAGTTTTGGGAATAAGTTTGTGTCCAAGAATCCCGGGATTTATAGCCATTAACATAACAAGATCTATATCATTTAAAAGATAATCAAGTACAGTTAAGGGAGTTGCGATGTTAAGAGCAACTCCCGCCTTGGCGCCCCTGTCTCGTATCATTTTTATGGCATTATGCAAATGCTTGGTAGTTTCTGCATGAACAACGATTATATCTCCCCCCGCTTCAACAAAATCTGGTATAAATTTCTCAGGATTTTCTATCATTAGATGCACATCAACAGGAATTTTTGTTAGGGTTTTTACGGCTCTTAAAATTTCGGGGTGAAGTCCGAGGCGCGGCACAAAATTTCCATCCATTACATCAAAATGGATGTAGTCAATGTTTCCTTTTTCAAGTTTTTTTATTTCTGATTCTAAATTCAAAATATTGGCGCACACGAGAGAGGCCGCTAATTTATATGATTTGTTTTTTTTATTCATATTTTAATATTTTATTTCTGATAAATTTTATTCCAAATTTGAATGTCTCGCCCACATAGTTTCGTGTGTTTCATCCATTTCTTGCATAAGTTGCAATACAATACTGTCAAAAAATATTGATAAACATTGTTCATTTAAGGTAGTCATTGGCTGTATTGAATTAAATCCGGCAATTTTTTTGGTTTTGGAAGGAGCTTTTATTTCTACGGTAACATCAGCTAATTTTCCTATTCTTGAGTTTTTATTTCCTGTTATTAAAACAATAACTGCCCTGTTTTTTTTCGCGATTTTGGTAAGATCAAAGATAGTTTGTGTTTCACCTGAGCCAGAGCATACAAGCAATAAATCTCCTTTTCCAATAGATGGAACAGTTGAATCTCCTACCATAAAAGCTTTTAGTCCAAGATGCCCTAATCTCATTGCGAATGCTCTCGCTACCATTCCTACTCTTCCAGCGCCAAGGGTTATTATTGCTTTAGCTTTTAACAATTCTTCTATTAAAAGAGAAACTTTCTCTTCTTTTGTTTTTGATAAAACTTGATCAATTTCAGCGAGTATATTTTTTGAAGTATTTTTAAACATATTTTTTTGTTAGTTTTTTTTAATTTTATCAGGTAATTCGAAAAATTTATCTATAATATGTAGACATGCTTCTGCTACAGCTCCCTCTCCCGCATTAGATCTGGTTACAAAGTTTGCTTCTTCTTTGGCTTTATAAAAGGCGCTATTAGGGGCTATACTATAAGCTACATGTTTAAATATTTCAGCATCATAAATTCCGTCTCCCATGTACACAGATTTTGATAAGTCAAAATTTTCTTTAAGCCACGAAAGTCTTTCTTTCTCGGGGATTATGTCAAATTTAAGTTTCATATCGTTATGTATTCTTTTTTTAGTGATTTCAAAACCTCTCTTGTCAGCTGTAATTGTATGAATGTTTAAATATTTCCGTATAAGTTTTATTCCATCATTGTCATGAGCCCCAAAGACTTTTGCAAATTTCCCATTAGCTGTATATAAAAATTGACCAGTTGTAAAAACCCCATCAATATCTAAAATAAAATTTTTTATTTCCATTTTTTTTGGTATTTAGTTATAATGAATTATTTGTTATAATCCAGATGTACAAATATATATGTTTAATATTAATATAAAATTAAGAGTTAATCAATTTAAAGAGATTCTTAACATAGGTTGGACACTTTTTGATGGATATAGAAAATATATGGTCGTTCTTTTTTTTCTTGGAATATTAAGTAGTTTTGCTAGTGCTTTAGGTATTAATGCTTTAATTCCTGTTTTTTCTTTTTTTATAAAAGGAGGAGAAGCCTCAGCAGGAACAGATGTCATTTCGCGGTTTATTAAGGATTCTTTTTTATTTGCAGGTATTCCTTTTTCTTTGGTTTCTGTTTTAATTTTAATTTCAATTTTATTTATTATAAAAGCCGGAGTCCTTTATCTTTCTGATTATATAAGAATTCATATAAAAACAAGATATCAGCAAGATATGATGGATAAAGTTTTTAAAAAATCTCTTCGGGCTGATTGGTCATACCTAATGAAACAAAAAATAGGATATTTAGAAACTGTTATTCGGACTGATGTTGCTGTTAGCACAGGAGTAATAGATCTTTTAGCTAGTTTATTAATAGTCGGAATAAATTTATTGGTATATATTATTGTTGCTTTAAATATTTCTCAAACGATAACCCTTATGACTATTTCTTTGGGTTTGATTCTAATTTTAGTTCTTAAACCATTATTTGGGTTAACTAAAAAGTATTCAAAGCAAATAGCATCTTTGAATAAAAAAGTGGCGCAACATATTAATGAACATATTAGTGGGATTAAGACAGTTAAAGCTAGTGGGGTAGAAGGAGAAGTAGGGTCAATTGGGGGGGAACTTTTTAGAAAGTTTCGTTTTTTGCAGATTAAAACATTTTTAACACAAAGAGTTTCTGGAATAATAACAGAACCAGTAGGAGTTATTTTTATTTCTTGTGTTGTTGCTTTTGCTTATTATCAGACAGCATATAATCTCGGGGCGTTAATTGCTGTTGTCTATTTGATTAGACAAATCTTTTCTTTCATTCAAAATATTTTAAGTAGCTTCCATTCACTTAGTGGGTCTATTCCTTATGTAAGAGAGGTTTTAAAATATCAAGAAATGGCGACTCAGTTTGAAGAAAAGAAAATGGAAAATGGAGAAGATAATTTTTCGTTTAAAGATTCTCTTAAAATAAAAAATGTTTCATTTGAATATGAAAGTGGGAAAAAAGCTATTAAAAAAATAAATTTAGAAATAAAAAAAGGGGAGATGGTTGGTTTTATTGGACCTTCTGGTGGAGGAAAATCTACATTATTTGATTTGTTATTGCGATTTTTTAATCCAACGGAAGGAGAAATTCTTCTTGATAATAAAAACATAAAAGAAATTTCAATAAAAGATTGGAGAAAAAATGTAGCTTATGTTCCACAAGATATATTTTTATTAAATGATACTATCAGAGAGAATATAAAATTTAGAAATAAAAAAATAAGTGAAGAAGATATAATTGAAGCAGCAAAATCAGCTTATATTTATAATTTTATAAAAGAACTTCCAGAAGGATTAAATACTGTAGTAGGAGAAAGAGGATTGATGCTTTCTGGAGGGCAAAAACAAAGAATTGTGGTAGCTCGAGCATTAGCTAAAAAACCACAAATTATTTTACTAGATGAAGCTACTAGTGCTTTAGATAGTGAATCTGAAAAAATTATTCAAAAAGTTTTTGAAGAAAAAGATAAAAAAATAACTATTTTAACAATAGCTCATAGATTATCTACTGTGCGAAATGTAGATAAATTGTTTGTTATAGAAAATGGTCAGATTATTGAGTCAGGAAAACCCGATAAGCTCTTGGAACAAAAAGGAACTTATTTTTCAAAGGTTTATAATATGAAAATATAAAATTAACTAATTTATGATCATATGAATTCCAAAGAAAAAACTTTGTCAATTATTATTCCTGTTTATAATGAGGAAAAGACAATTACCGAATTGTTAGATTTGGTTGAAAAAGTTGAATTACAGGGTATAAAAAAAGAGATCAATTATTATTGATGATTGTTCTACTGATGGCACTAGAAAAATCCTACAAAAATTGACGGATAAGTATAAAATTCTTTTCAAAGAAAAGAATGAGGGGAAGGGCTCAGCTTTAAGATTAGGATTTTTATTAAGTACGGGGGATTATATTGTCGTGCAAGATGCTGATTTGGAATACGATCCAGAGGAATACAATCATCTTCTCCGGCCATTAATAAATGGTAGAGTGGATGTTGTTTATGGTTCACGGTTTGTGAGTAGCAAGCCACACAGAGTTTTGTATTTTTGGCATTATTTAGGAAATAAGTTTTTGACCTTTTTCGTTTTCGTTTTTCGCTTTAACTACTCCAATATAATAACGGCAGGAAACAATACTTCTTTTGCGCGCGAGCCATTCAGAAAATTTTCTATAATCAAATTTGGTCGTATTTTTTTAATGTTTATTTTAGGGGTTTTTAATTTAAAGTAAAAATTACTCCCGTCAATATATATGGCAACTCTTTTTTTATCAATCATATAATTAAAAATCCGCCGTGCGCCCCGAAGGACACAGAGCGGATGGTTTTAGTTGATTTAAATATAGCAGAATGCAAATATTTGTCAAGCGTATATGTCAGTTTCGCCATTACATCTCGCATAGCAACATAGCTACCTTTTTGGTGGGTGATATTATATTTCTTTGAAGTCATTCCAGCTGAAAGTTTTTTTTGGTTTGATGACGGTAAGATTATTTTTCATATAACAATAATTGTACTATATTTGGGTTCTTTTTCCACTTTTTTGGTTTTGAATAAAGAGGATACTAAATTCATGGCGACAAAAGAAGTCCTATCTCAAAAGTGGTTAAATAATGAATATTGATTAAAAAGAGGTCCGACTTCAACCGTGGTAGTATAATGAATACTGAATAGAGCATAAACTTCAGTGATAATTCAGAAGTCGGACCTCGGGTGGCTAAACGATTACATTCAATGACATTTCAGATCCTGCCTGCCGGCTGGCAGGGTCAAATCTCAAAATCTCGGTGGTAATTTAGAAGACGGACCTCAGAATTTTGAATTGTGTTATAATTATTTTAATTATGCAAAAGAAATCATTTTCAATTATTTTATTAGTTTTGATTTATATTATTTTTGCTTTGGATTTGGCGGCCGGCCAATATTTTCTGTATTGGCGATTTTGGTGGTTTGATATGGTGTTGCATTTTTTGGGCGGCTTGTGGATAGCTTTAGTTTCTTATTACATTTTATTTTTTTCCGGTTACAAAAGAAAATTTAAAAAAGTGAAAGAAAAATATTCGATTACAATTCTTATTTTAGTCCTTGTTATCGGAGTGGGTGTTTTGTGGGAAGTGTTTGAGTATGTAATGGGGGCTGTCCCTAAAACGGGGCATATTTTGGACACCTGTTTGGATTTATTGATGGATATTATCGGAGGTAGTGTGGGATATCTTTTAATTTCTAAAAAATATATACTTGCGAAAAGATAAAAAATTGATATTATAGTGAAAAGTTAAAGGTGGAGGAAAATTTGCGAAGCAAATTTTCCTCCTAAATGCCTAAATACCTAAAAACTAATTACTTAAAAAACTATGGATAAAAAAGGAAATTTTTTAAAGCCGAAAATATGCGTGTCGGGCGCGGCGGAAAGCAGCCATTGCGGTCCGGAAGCGAGCGTTAAAATGGAAGAATTGGGACGCGAGGTCACGCGCCAAGGCGGTATTTTAATAACCGGCGCGACGACCGGTTTGCCTCTGTGGGCGGCGAAGGGAGCGAAAGAAGAGGGCGGCGTGTCAATCGGATTTTCGCCGGCGGATACGGAAGCGGAACATATTAATTTTTACAAACTTCCCACCGAATATATGGATTTTATTATCTACACCGGTTTTGGATATCCGGGCCGGGATTTGCTTCTCACAAAATCCGTGGATGCGGTTTTGCTCGGTTGCGGCCGAGTTGGGACTATTCACGAATTTACCGTGGCTTTTGAGGACGGCAAGCCAATTGGAATTTTGGAGGGCGAATGGGCGACAGACGAAATTATTCAGACGATTATTGAAAAAGCCCATCGGCCAAACGATAAAATTGTTTTTGATTCCGACCCCAAAAAGCTGGTGGCAAAAGTGCTGGAATTGGTAAAAAAAGACAAAGAGGAAACTTACAAAAATTACAAAAGAAGTAATTTGCGAAAATTATAAAAAAGATTGGGCAAAATTCGCAATCAGATAAATTAAAAAAGCGTTCGCCGCAGGCGAACGCTTTTTAGTTTTCCCTTTTTTTCAGCAAGGATTTGATATGTCTTTTGGCGTCGGCGGTTTTTACCACCTCAAGCCATTTTTGGGTAGGCGTGATGTCTTTTTTAGTCACAATTTCCACAATATCGCCGTTTTGCAGTTTAGTGTCAAGGGAAACCAATTTGCCGTGAACTTTGGCGCCGTGCAGATGGTCGCCAATATCGGAGTGAATGGCGTAAGCGAAATCAACCGGGCTGGAATCGGCCGGCAAGTCAATCACATCGCCCTTGGGAGTAAAAACAAAAACTCTGTGCTCAAAAAAATCCCTTTTTAATTCCTCTATAAATTCTTTGGACTTGGCATTGCCTTGTTGGTTGGCTAATTTTTTAATCCAGTCGGGAATATTTTCGCCGTTCTGGCGTTGGCTTTGGTTTTTGCTTGCGTCATTGAGTTTATAAATATAAGGCAAAAATTGCTTTATCCAAACATTGCTGATATTTTTTCTATTATCATGGCTGATTCCGTCTTTATACGACAAATGCGAAGCAATTCCATATTCGGCTTCCCGGTGCATTTCGGCCGTTCGCAATTGAATTTCCACTATGGTTCCAAAACGGGTAAAAATAGTGGTGTGGATGCTTTGGTAGCCGTTTGGTTTTGGGAAAGCGATATAATCTTTTATTCGTCCCGGCAAAGGTCTTCTAAAACCGTGGATAATTCCCAAGACCTTATAACAATCGCTGGGCGTCGGAACGATAATTCTTAAGGCGGCCACATCATAAATTTTATCAATATCCCAATGTTTCCGCTCCAGTTTTTTATACAAACTGTATAAGCCCTTGGTTCTGTAATTGGTTTTTATATTCGTGATGCCGTCTCGGGCCAATCTTTTTTTTATGGCGCGGTCCACTTTTTTTAACGATTCTATATTTTCATTTTTTCTTTCCTTTATTATTTCCCGGACCTTTTCATTTTCTTTAGGATAAACAAAAGGAAAAGAGAGGTCTTCCAGTTTGCGATTTAGAATTCCCATTCCCAAGCGGTAAGCCAGCGGGGCAAAAATTTCCAATGTCTCGGTGGCGATGCGAAGTTGTTTTACTTCGGGGACATATTGGAGTGTTTCCATATTATGGACGCGGTCGGCTAATTTGATAATCAGAACACGAATATCTTGGGAGGAAGCGATAAACAGTTTTCTTAAACTTTCGGCGTGCCGTTTTAACCCTTGGAAACGGATAGTTCCCAATTTGGTGACACCCTCCACAAGAAAAAGAATTTCTTTTCCAAATCCTTTTTCTATTTCTTCCGGCGTGATGTCGGCGTCTTCCACAACATCGTGCAAGAGGCCGGCGGCGATGACGGTGGCGCTCATTCCCAGCTCGGCCAAATTTTTGCCGGTCGCGTAGGCGTGATTAAAATACGGCTCGCCGGAATATCTTTTCTGGCCTGTATGGGCTTTTTCAGCGAAATTATAGGCCTTGGCGATTAAGGACAAATCCTGCTCGCCGGATTCTTCCATTGAGGAAATAATGTTCTTGACATCGTTCATTTTATTATATATAGAATAGCCCTTATTTTTGAAAAAGACAATAGCGATAG